>NZ_NBCN01000020.1:0-147338 GCF_002099185.1 Streptomyces sp. CB03238
GGCGGCTGCCGAGGCCACCGCGCACGCGGCACGCGCCAACGCCGCCGCCAACAAGGCCGAGGCGGCCGCCTTCGCGGCGAACGCCGCGGCGACCAAGGCCGAGGCCGAGGCCGCCGCCACCCGCGCCGCCGCGCAGCGGGCCAACGCCCGGGCGGCGGAGGCCACCGCGCAGGAGGCCCGGGCCGGAATCGCCGCCCACGAGGCGTCCCGGCTGGCCGGGATGGCCGCCGTGCACGCCAACCAGGCCCTCCAGGCGGCCAACCGCACCCGCGACGAGGCCGACGGCGCCACCCGTGAGGCGGCAATGGCCCGCCTCCAGTCCACGATCGCGGTCCAGGCCGCCACGTCGGCCCGTACCACCGCGGCCGGCATCGCCGACCCGGCCAACACCGCCATCCTGCTCACCGCGCCGTTCACCGGCACGGACGTCGACGCCGACTTCGCCGTCGAGGTCGCCAAGGCCGCCCAGGCGATGGGCCAGGCCGAGGTGACCAAGGCCGAGGCGAGGGCCGCGGAGGCGGTCAAGGCGGCCGAGGCCGCCGAGGCCGCGGCCAAGCGGGCCAACGCCCAGGTGGCTCCGGCCTTCAAGGCGGCGGCAGCCGCCGCCCGTTCCTCCGCCGACGCGGCACGCTCCTCGGCCGCGGCGATGAAGTCCGCCGCCCAGGCCGCAGAGGACGGCGCCAAGGCACGGGCCGCCGCGGCACGCGCCAACGAGGCGGACGCCCAGGCCCAGGCCGATGCCAAGCTCGCCCGCTCGGCCGCCAACCAGGCGTTCGCGGACGCGGCCGCCGCCCGCAACGCCGCCACCCAGGCCGAGGCCGAGGCGGCTCGCGCCCGGGGCGCCGCCGCCGACGCCGAGAACCAGGCGGCCGCCGCCAACAGCGCCGCGAGCCTGGCCGAGAAGGAGGCGAGCGTCGCCCAGGGCGCCGCCGCCCAGGCGGAGAAGGACGCCGCCGACGCGAACACGTTCGCCGAGTCCGCCGAGAAGCACGCCACCTCCGCCGAAACGGCCGCCAAGAACGCCGGCACCTACGCCAAGGAGGCCGACGAGGCCGCCAAGAAGGCCGAGGAGTACCAGCGCGAGCTGGAGCGCAAGGAGCGCGAGGAAGCCGCCAGGGGCGGGAAGGACGTCTCCGGCGGCGACCTGACGGAGGCGCAGCGCAAGGCGCTCGAAGCTGCCGGCATCAGCGTCGCGGAATTCGAGGCGGCCAGGGCACTGGCGCAGAAGGACCTGCTCGACTACCTGAAGGAGAACGGCGGCGAGCTCCTCGTCGAACTGTTCGCCGAGGACATCAAAGAGTGCTGGGACGACCCCGACGTCGGCATCTGCATCTGGGCCATCATCCAGAACCTCGGCCCGGTCAAGGCTCTCAAGATCGCCAGCAAGCTGCCCAAGATCGCGAAGGCAATTGCGGGGATCGACGAATTCCTCGACAAGACGGCCAAGGCGAGGAAACTCGTCGACAAGGGCGAGAAGATCATCGAGCGGGCCCAGGCCGTCCTCTGCCCCACCAAGCCCAAGCCCAAGTCCGCCCAGAGGGCGGCCTTCATGGCGGCCCCTGCCTCCGGCGGGGGAGGATTCGACGGTTGGGACGGCTGGGACGGCTGGGACGACTGCGAGTTCATTCCCACCGGCCAGAACCTCCCCGAAGGCGGCATCGAAGTCGCCCTCGACACGCTCGCGCTGAGGAACCTCCGGGACTACCACTTCGAGGGCGGACGGATGGTCACCGACAAGAAGGGGCTGTTCAACTCCGACCTCACTCTCGGGGACCTGAAGGACATCTTCAACGGGGCGATCACCGACCAGGGAGGGTGGAAGCACGCGAGCGGCGGCTCCGCCTACCGTGAGAAGAACGTCTGCCTCGACCCCAAGAAGAAGTTCGGCAAGTCTTCCAGGCAGAGCGGAGAGCAGGAGACCCACTGCCTCACGATCGTGGTGAGTGTGCACGGAGACCTGGTCACGATGTACCCCATCCTTCCGACGAGCTGAGACGAGAGAGGAGACCCGGCATGGGTCTGGGAATGCGGCGATTGAACCGCGCGCAGGACGTCGTCGAGCAGTTCGACGACGACGCGGAGGACACCTTCCTCGCGCTGTGCGGCCGAGCGCCGGACACCAGTCTGCGGCGGGGCATCTCGCCGTACGACCTGACCATGTTCAACACCCCCCAGCTGGAGCGCCTCGTCGTCGAACTCGAAGAGCTGCCGGAGAACGAGAAGACCCCTGTGGTGAGACGGGTCATCGAGGAGGCCCACGAGGCGATCCGTCGCTCGGGCTACCTGTTGTTCATCGGGGACTGAATCGCTGCGCGCGGAGGGTCCGGCAGCTTTCGCTGCCGGACCCTCCTTCCTGTGAGGGAGTAGATGTAGGCAGCGGCCCCTTCGCCGATGGCGGGATCCGCCAAGAAAATGTCCCACGGAAAAGGGGAGGGCAAGCGTGGCTGAAGGGGCAAGAAGGACGGACGGCCGTGTACACCTGCCGTATCGTGAAGTCGACGTCGCTGTGGTCGCCGCCCGCCCGTGAGGCCTGGAGGTCGAATCGGAACACAATGCCCGTGGCTTCGTCGACAACACCAAGAGCCCGGCGTGGCCGTCCCGCGACCAGCATGCTCCGGTCGGCACCGTCCTGCGACGTTCTGGCGCGACTCCTTCCGGGCGGGTGCCGCCTTCCGGTGGGCGCGGTTCATCGCGACCGGAGACCGGCGAGTGCGAGGCAGTCGGCCAGGCCGCGCGGCACCGGCCCGACACCTGGGCGAAGCTGACGGCGAAGGACGCCTGCGGATTCGTCGACTCGTGGCCGGTGGGCTGGGCCGCGGTCGTTGGGGAAGCGCATGCTGCGGAGATCCGGGCTCGGTGGGGGTCCCGGTCCTGACCGGTCCGTCGCCGGCGTCGCCGCAGTCCCTTCCTCAGTTTCGATGCCTCCCTATAGACCAGCTCGAGGACATGTTGAGCAGCGCAGCGACTTCAGAAGTGTCCAGGAGGACGGGCTCGACGCCTACAGCGCCTGCGCGACGAGTTGAAGGGAAGGGGCGCATGTCGGCCACAGGAATCTCGACTCCCCGGAAGACTCGCCCGCTTCCGCTCTTTGCGAAAGGGCGCGCACCGTGATAGTGGACGCACCGAGGAGCTGGATGGCACCTGCGATCTCGGTCGCGGTGCGCTGCCCGAAGGAGGAGCGCGATGAACTGGTTCTCGCCGAGCCGCACAAGTTCTGGATCACCGACCATGAGGCATCCTTCGCCTGGGTGCGCGTCCGGCTCGCGGCGCTCGACGACGTGGAGGAGCTGCGTGCGATCCTGACGGACTCCTGGCGTCAGGGCGGCCACGCCGAGGCTCTTGGAGCAGCATCCCGAGCTGCGTGTGACAGAGAAATAGTCCATCTGCCTTGCGGTCCTGTTGCTCCATTCGCGACAGCTAACGCAGGGTCTGCCCATGTCCTTCGAGGGGGACGAGGGGTCGTGACCCTCGCCGCCGTGGCGAACCCGTGAACGTCGGTCAGATGAGGGACCGTTCCCTCACGCGGCCCGCCAACTGCGCCTGCAGCAACGGCTTTGTGTGAATTCGGTCACTGTATTGACAGTGGATGGAGCGCGGACCTAGGTTCACGTCCAGCCAATTGAAACGTTCCAGAGCGTCGTTGGGCACCACTCCCGGACCGCACAGTCGCGGGGCCAAGAAAGGTGTACACATGCTCAGATTGGGTTTGAGCGAACGATCACGCAGCGGATTCCTGCGGTCGCGAGGTTCGGCCGCGGTGCGCCTGACCGCAACCACCGCAGCCCTGGCGTTGGGCCTGACCGCCTGCGGTTCCGGCGGGGACGATTCGTCGTCCGGGGATACCGTGACCATCACCCTGGAGGGCCCGAACCAGTGGAGCGAGAGCGGTTCGTCGTTCGGTAAGCCGTGGGAGGACCTCGTCGCATCCTTCCAGAAGGCGGAGCCGAATATCAAGGTCAAGACTGTCGTGCTGCCGCTGAACAGCTTCGCGCAGACGATCTCCACGCACCTTGCCGCCGGTACCGCACCAGAGTTGGTGTTCAGTCAGGTACCCCACAAGCCGCACATGGTGCACGCCCTCGACGAGTACCTCGCGAAACCCAACCCCTACATCAGGTCCGGACCGGGTAGCGAGAAGTGGGCCGACGCCTTCCGCAAGCGCTACTACGGCCTCGAGAATCCGGCGCTCCGCAACGCTGAGGGCAAGCTTGAGTTCGTGCCCTTCAACCTGGCCGGGACCGGGTTGTTCTACAACAAGGAGGCGTTCGACAAGGCCGGAGTGACGGGGCCGTTCAAGACCTTCGAGGACTTCATCGATGGGTGCGCCAAGCTGAAGGGAGCCGGCTACACACCGCTCGCGATGGACCGGTCCGACCTGGGCCCCGATTGGACGATGACCGCGATCAGCGGGATGTTGCTCGACAAGCACGTCGATCGGCTCAACGTCTACACGGCGGACGGCAAGCCCGGAAAGGCGACGTCGGCGACGGGCGAACCCGTCGTCACCAACAAGTCGCTCGCCAAGGCCGTGCTCTCCGGCGATCTGACGCCGAAGACGCCCGAGGCCGTCGAGTCGCTCAAGCTCCTCAAGAAGGTGTGGGACTCCTGCGTCGACAAGCAGTGGTCGGGCAACACCGAGGGGCTCAACGGTGCCGTGGTCGGACTGCGTGACTTCGCGGCCGGCAAGGCCGGCATGGCGTGGGGCGTCAACTTCGGTGTCACCTCCTTGCAGGACGTGAAGTTCGACTTCGCCAGCATGCCGTTCCCACAGATCACCAAGGAGTCCACGCCGCTCGCCAATGGCGCTCCGGCGAGATTCGGGGCCGGTGTCGGCGGCACCAACTACATGATTCCGTCGACCGTCAAGGGCAAGAAGCTCGAAGCCGCCGTGAAGTTCCTGCAGTTCGTCAGTTCGCCGGAGAACGTGCAGCCCTGGCTGAAGGCCACCGGTGGCATCCCCGCGGTCGAGGGCGCTTCCGGCGCCGACGAGACGAAGATGTTCGCCGAGGGCAGCTGGGGCGAACCGGTCCCCCTGGTCATGCCCATCGGGCCGCCGGGTGTGACCAGGCTCAGCCTCGTCGATGGCTGGCTGCTGGGCACGAAGTCACTGCCGGAGCAGCAGCGTTACCTCCAGGACCTGTGGATCAAGGGGCAACGCCAGGCCGTCAAGGACGGCACGTGGGGGAACGAGCCTTGGGCGAAGTAGAGACCGGCGGAAACAGCGGGCGGGCGACTCGGCCGGTACAGGACGAGGCGCGACACTCGGAAGGGGGAGTGATGGCGAGGGGCTGGAAACGCTTTCCCTGGTTTGCCTATCTGGCCCTCATACCACTCTTCGCGACGCTGGCCGTGTTCGCCTACTACCCGGCGGCAAGCGGGATCTGGCACTCGTTCTACGAATGGCGGCCGGGCTTCGACTCGCCCTTCGTCGGACTGGACAACTACAGGGCCATGCTGGACGACGACCTGTGGTGGCGGTCGTTCCGCAATCTCGGCGTCATCTTCGTCTTCGGTATCACCGTGGCGTGGGCGATTCCGCTGCTCGCGGCCGAGCTCATCATCAGCCTGAAGAGCAAGCGAGCTCAGTTCTTCTTCCGCACCGCCCTGATCGCGCCCATGGCGTTTCCCGGAGTCGTCACGGTCCTGCTCTGGGCAGCGATGTACGAACCCAACAACGGCGTCATCAATCGCGTACTGCGAGCCGTCGGACTTGACGCTCTGGCACAGAACTGGGTGGGCGATCCGCAGTTCGCGCTGCTGTCGCTGCTGTTCATCGGTTTCCCGTTCGTCGCCGGACTTCCGTTCCTGGTGTTTCTCACCACCCTGCAGAACGTTCCGGCCGAGGTGTTCGAGGCGGCCGCCCTCGACGGCTGCGGCCGGCTGCGGCGGCTCTTCGCGATCGACCTTCCGCTGATGGCGAGCCAGCTCAAACTGCTGGTGTTCCTGGCGACGATCAACGTCCTGCAATACGGCTTCGCGGCGTACCTGCTCACCGGAGGCGGACCCGACAACGCGACCGAGGTGCCGGTGCTCCGCATGCTCGGAGTGGCGTTCCAGGGCAGCGAGTGGGGCTATGCCGCCGCGCTGTCCACCACGCTGTTCGTCATGACGATCCTCCTGAGCATCATCATCGTGTTCGTCAGAAGAGAGGACCGGGCCGATGTCCGTCGACTCTGAGGTCCAGCTCCGCCTGCACAGCGCCCCGGACCGGAGTGAACCGGGGCGAACCGCGGCGGGGCCGGCCACGTCGCGCGGACGTCGGCGCGGCAACCAGCTCGCGATCAAAGGCGTGCTCAGTGTCATCGCGTTCGTCGGGCTCTTCCCGTTCCTCTTCATGCTCATGACGTCGCTGAAGACCAACCAGCAGTACTACGAGTCGTGGTGGTTGCCCAGCCTGCCGTTCCACTTCGACAACTACGCCAGGGCCTGGGAGCAGATCCAGCCGTACCTGGTCACCTCAGTGGTCGTGGCAATCGCCTCCAGTGTCGGAGCGCTCGCGCTGTGCATGGTGGCGGCGTTCGTCTTCGCCCGTTACGAATTCTTCGGAAGGAACGTGCTCTTCGGGCTGGTCGCGGTGCTGCTCATGGTGCCGGGCATCTCCAGTCTGATCCCGATGTTCGTGCTCATGCGCGACATGGGGCTGCTCAACACCCGCATCGTGCTCGTCATCCCGCACCTCGTAGGCGGCGCGGTGCTCGGAACCCTGCTGATGAAGACGTTTGTCGAGCAGCTGCCGCAGGAGCTCTTCGACGCCGCGCGCGTGGACGGCGCCGGCGGGCTGCGGATGTTCTTCTCCATCATGGTTCCGTTGTCGCTCCCCGTCGTCGGAACCGTCGCGTTGGTGACCGTGATCGGCGTGTGGAACGACTTCTTCTGGCCCTTGCTCACCGTCACTGAGAACGATCTGCGCACCGTGTCGGCGGGTCTGCAGTTCTTCCAGACTCAGCACGCGACGGAATACGGTCCGCTGTTCGCGGGATACGCCATCGCGAGCATCCCGCTGCTGTTGCTCTTCGTGTTCCTGTCCAAGCATTTCCTCGCCGGAATGCAGGGCGGGCTTGCGGGCGGCGGCACCGGAAAGTAGACCCCGGCCTCGGCTGATCAGACAGCCGAGTGGGCTGCGGAACTGTCCGCGACGCCCGGCTCGATGGGCCGCTCGTCCAGCCAGGGAGGTGCCCGCACCGAAGGTGTCGCGGCGTCGCGCCGGCCGAACGGCCACCCCCGCCGGCCTCGCGGCCAAGACAGCTCCAGCCGGCCTGAAACGAAAGGACCGCACCATGGGCACCAACGGCATCGGACGAAGGCAATTCCTACAGTTCGGCGCTATCGGCACGGTCGCCGTGCTCGGCAGCGGTTTCTTCCGGGTCACACCGGCCGGTGCCGCGGAGCGCGCTGACACCGGGCCCTGGGAGTTCGATTCGGCTCGTGGCTTGTTCATCCAGCCGATCACCACCACCGGCACAGCGGTGGGGTGGGAATTCAACAAGGACGGCGACGCCGAAGGATGGACGGCGGCGAAAGGCCTGGCGCCGTTCGTCGTGCGCGGCGGCACACTCAGCACCAGCGTCAACGGCTTCGACCCCTACATGACCGCGCCGCCGTTGAACCTCAACGGCATCCGCGACCGCATCCTCCGGTTCCGGATGCGGGCGACCGCCGGTGAGAGCATCTCGGTCTACTTCGCCACCGACAAGTCCCCGACGCTCGGCGTGGACAAGCTGATCGAGATACCGATCAAGGCCGACGGCGCGTTCCACGAGTACACGGTGGATCTCGCGGCGAAGAACGCGCTGTGGCAGCAGGGAACGGTGCGGGTGTTCCGCCTGGACCGGGAGCCGCCGGGCGCCGACGGCGCCCAGATCGAGTTCGACTACATCCGTATCGAACAACTCGGGGCCAGGATCGCGGTCGCGCCACTGATCGTACGGCCGGGCTCGGTTCGCCCCGGCGAAGAGGTCACCCTGGCCGTCCAGCTGTCCAACGTCGGCGGCGAACCGTCCACGGCCTTCCCCGCGAAGATCACGCTGCCGAGCGGGGTGTCCCTCGTCACCGGTGGCGCGACCCAGCAGGCTCCCGTCATCGCACCCGACGGCAAGGCTCAACTGCTGTGGACGGCGCGCCCGACGGTCGACGTACCCGGCGTGGCCACGTTCGACATGGAGGTACCCGGCAGCCGCCAGCAGTTCGGCGCGATCCTGCCCATCGTCCCGGTGCCGCCCCCGTCCGCGCACTGGTGGCCCAGCGGTGTGCATGTCTTCCAGGACCAAGCAGGGCATGTGCACCTGCAGAACAAGAACGTCCGTGCGATCATCGTTCGCGGATCCGGCGGTTATACGCAGCTCCTCCTCGACGTCCGGACGGGCCAGGAGTGGAAGCGGATGGCGACGTCGCAGCCGCTCAGTTACCTCGTCGGTCCGGCAGCCGACGGCGTCCGGCTGATGCCGATCGTCCCGGACACCGCTCAACTGGCAGCTGACGATGTCGTCTTGACGGGGCAGGTGACGGACGCCGACGGCGTGCGATGGTCCTCGCAACTGCGGCTCGCCGTCAGGCCCGTGTCCGACGACGCCGGCTCAGCCGCGCGCGCCGTCCAGGCCACGTACTCGATCACGCCCGATCGTCAGGCGAGACTGCTCGCCTTCGGCGGCCCCTCGCTCACCGCCGGCGAGGGCAGCTTCGGCAAACCCAAACACATGGGGCTCTTCCCCGGGCTGGAATGGCTCGTCGCGGGAGAGAGATCGTCGAGCACCCTCGATGTCTGGCCACCGGACAACCTCCGTATCGCACCGCATCCGTTGAGGATCACGGTCCCGGTGATGGCGATCTCCGGCGGCGGGTCCACCGTGTCGGTCGCCTGGGACACGAACCAGCAGTGGGACGGCCAGAACCGGTACCCCAGCGCACGGTTCGCCTCACCGAACTGGCTCGCCGGGCAGGCCAACCATCTGCTCTCGCTGTTCGTCCCGGCCGTTCCCCACCCGGTCCCGGAGAACGCGCCATGGGCGACGGCACCCTATTCCGCCGCGGCCGGCCGGCCGCTGTCCGTCAAGGCCGATTTCATCGTCAACCCCTCCGACGACGTCCTCACCGCCGTCGAGGACTGGTACTCGCTGCATGGCGTCCCCCAGCCCGGCACGATGCCATTCAGCTGGGAGGACGAGCTCGCCCTCGTCCGGCACGCCTACCTCAAGTCCTTCTGGGATCCGGAGGTCAAGGGGTGGGCGGCGTGGTCCGGTCAAAAGGCACTGCAATACGTACCGTACGGGGTGAACCTGCATATCGCCGGACTGTTGACCACGGACGCCAACGAGCGCACGGCCGTGTTCAACAGGGTGCACGAATTCGTCGTCAGCGTCCTCACCAACAACGGTCGCAGCGCGCTCGGCAACACGGACGGCACGTACAGCGGCTGGTTCCACGCGCCGTTCTACCTCGGCAACCTCGAAGGCGCCATCACCGAGTTCGAGAAGAACAGGGACGCCAGAATTCGCACGCAACTGCCCTCCGGCGGCTGGGCCTTCAACCCCAAGGAGGCGGAGGACGAGATCCTGGGTGAACGCGGAACCGAGATCATGGGCGTCTCGACCGTCCACGCCCAGGGCCTCCTGCGCTATGCCCGGCTCACCGGAGACGCCGTCGCCCATCAGGCGGGTATGCGGGCTCTCCACTTCATCGAACAGTTCAACGTGCCACGCGCCGTGGGTGTCTGGGAAATGCCCATCCACACGCCGACGCTGCTGGGCTCCGCGTACGGCATCGGTGCCTACACCGAGGCGTACCGGCTCACCGGCGAGACCCGGTACCTGAACCGGGCCGTCTACTGGGCGCGGACCGGACTGCCGTTCCTGTACGCGTGGTCGGCGCCCGACCGGCCGTACATGCCGTACGCGTCCATCTCCGACTACGGCGCGACGATGTTCACCATCCCGTGGTTCGGCCGACCGGTGCAGTGGGTGGGCCTGGTGTACGCCTACTTCCTGCTCAGTCTCCTCGACGCCACCGCCGACCCGAGCTGCACCAAGCCGTTCCACCTGCCGGCCGACATCGGCGGGTTCCCCTGGCGCCGGATGGCCGAGGCCATCGTGATCAGCGCGCTGCACCAGCAGCGGACCACCGAGCCGTACAAGGGCGGCTACCCGGACAGCTGGCTCCTGGTCCCGAACACACCGGTGAAGGACTTCGACCTCAACCCCGACGACATCCTCAAACCCATGGTCATGCTTCTCGGCCACCCCGTCGACGTGCAGACCGCGCTGATCCACCCGAACACCCGGATCTCCACCGCCGCCGACGTGCTCGGCGCCGAGCGCACAACATCGAGGCTGACCGCCAGGCTGGGGTTCTTCCCGGGGCACGTGTCGCAGCTTCTCATCACCGGGATACCCACCCCGCGTTCGGTCCAGGTCGACGGTCGCGGTCTCGGCCCGGTCACCGACCTCGACGCCGCACCGGAAGGGTTCAAGCACGTCGCGAACGGCACCACGTTCATCAAGATGCGCCACGCCCAGCAGTCGACGCTGACCATCGACTACTAGAG
This sequence comes from Streptomyces sp. CB03238, assembly GCF_002099185.1. Taxonomy (NCBI): domain Bacteria; kingdom Bacillati; phylum Actinomycetota; class Actinomycetes; order Kitasatosporales; family Streptomycetaceae; genus Streptomyces; species Streptomyces sp. CB03238. The sequence continues at coordinate 10,538 of NZ_NBCN01000020.1, forward strand.
CGGGCGAACGAGACCCGAGCGTGCCGGAGGTGCGACCGCCGCCTGGGACGCCCTACCCCTCCGGCCTTATGGACCGGACGCGAAGGACCGAACCCTGTGGGTCACCGTACGAGGAGGAGCACTGTGCCGAGCAGCGAGTTGGAGCTGGATCTGGTCCCCATCCCGCCGGGAACCGCGCAGACCGGGACGCTGAGCACGCAGGTCGAGGCCCTGGCCGAGCGTTTCGGAGTGCACCCGTCCTGGTTCGACGGCGAACTGCCCGGCGCCCGGATCGAGCTGCCCGCGTACGACATCGGCCGCACGCCCGTCACCAACGAGCAGTGGGCGATCTTCGTCGCAGACGGCGGCGGCAGGGCACCCGACTGGTGGCAAGGACCCACCCCGCCGGAGGACTTGGCCGACCACCCCGTCACCCACGTCAACCTGCACGACGCCCAGGCCTTCGCCACCTGGGCCGGTGTGCGCCTGCCGTCGGCGGCGGAATGGGAGCGCGCCGCGCGGGCCGACGCACACCGCGTCTTCCCGTGGGGCGACGAGATGGAGCCGTCGCACGCCCACTACGGCGCCGATGGGACCGCCCCGGTGGGATCGCTGCCGGCCGGAGCCAGCCCGTTCGGTGTCCTGGACCTGTCCGGCAACGTCGCCGAATGGACCGCCGACCAACCCGACCCCGCGACCGCGATCGTCAAGGGCGGCAGCTGGGTGACGACGGTGCCGGCCAACCTGCGGGTGGCCGCGGTCGGGCAGTCGGGCTGGGCGCTGAACCGCACGGACTACATCGGCTTCCGCGTCGCGCGAAGCCGCTGAGGAGTGAAACGATGAAGTTCGAGCCCATCGCAGGGACCATGAGCGCCTGGCTGAGCGAGGTGCCCGCCTTTCCCGGTGCCCGCTTCTCGCTCGCTTTTCCGGAGGCCATCGGCGATGCCGCATCCGCCGTCTGGTACACGACGCTGGTGCCGAAGTGGGAGCAGCAGGAGGCCCGTACATGGCGGGCCACCGGACGCCGACCCGGCGAGCTGGCCTACGAGATGACGGTCGACCTGTCCTTGGACGACGCCGTCGTGGTGTCGTACACCTTGGAGAACGAGAGCGACCGCCACTGGGAGAACGCACTGGCCTTCAACTGCCTGTCCTGCGGCGGTGCCCGGGACGTCAGGGACCACGACTGCGAACGGCACTTCACCGGCATCGCCGGCGAACCCGTGCCCCTGCTCTCCGTCCCGCGCCGGCACAGCACCCGACCCACCGTGCAGTTCTACTCGACCGCCGGCGCGCCCCCCGCGACGGACCTGCCGTTCGTCTCCGCCTTCCACGCCACGCCCGATGTCGTCCTCGACCCGTGGGTGGCGGTGTGCAGCCGCGACGGCAGCCGGACCGTCGCCACCGTCGGCCGTCCGGCGGCGTTCCTCTTCCACAACAGGGAGTACTCCTGCATCCACGCGGCCAGCGGCTTCGGGGCCATCGCGCCGGGAGGGTCCGCCACCGCGGGCAACGACATGTTCTTCCTCGACGCGCCGCCGGCCGACGCGCTGACCCGCATTCGCTCCTCGCTGGAGGTGGGGGTATGAGACTCCCGGTGACGGGTCGCGGCGCCACCCTGGGGCGGCGGCCGTGACGCGCCCCGAGCTCGACGCCGACGGGTCGCTTCTGCTGCTCAGTACCGCCGGCGTGGTGCACGCGGTCGACATCGCCGGTACGGCGCGGCAGGTCGCGTTCGGCCCGAGCCACCGGCTCGGCGCCGAGGAACTCAAGTCGGTGCGCGGCGGCCGGCTCGGCGCCGAGGTCGAACTGCAGCTGGCCGGGGACGACCGCCCGCTCCCTCAGCACGGCAGCCGGTGGACGGGCTGCGGCAGCACAGAGAGCACCACGGTCCAAAGCCACCGGGCCGAACGCCTGGGGGACGGTGGCCTGCACGTGGTCCTCAGCGCGTCGGGCGACCAGGGTCTGGAGATGGACCTGCACTTCCTGGCGAGGCCGGGTTCCTCCTGCCTGACCCGGTGGACAAGCGTCCGCGCGACCGAGGTGCCGCTGACCGTCGACCACGTCAGCAGCGGCATGCTGCGCGGCCTGGCGGCGCACGGCGACTTCGACGCCCTGTGGCTGCACACCTACGACGGTGGCTGGTGCTGGGAGGGGACCCTGCGGTCGCGGCCGGTGACGGACATCGCGCTGTACCCGGAGTCCTGTATCAACGCCTGGTCGGTGGAGACGACCGGTTCCTGGTCGTCGAAGCATGTGCTGCCGTTCTACGTGCTCGAGGACCGCGCGGCGGGCATCTCGTACGGTATGCAGGTCGACGCCTCCGCCGGCTGGCGCATGGAGGTCGGCGCCGACTCCGGCACCGTCTACACGCAGGCCGGCGGCCCCAACTACGCCGGTGGACACTGGCGCCATGTGCTGGGCAGGGGCGAGCAGTTGGAGACGGTGCCGGTCGTGGTCGGTGCCGTGGAGGGTGACCGCGCGGAGGTGGTCGACGCCTTTCACCGGCACCGCTGGCTGCACCAGGCACCGCGGGAACCGCGTCGCGGCGTCGTCTACAACGAGTACCACGCGACGATGAACACGCTCGACGCCTCCACCGTCGCGGCCCAGACGGCCGCGCTGACCGGCACAGGCGTCGAGACCTTCGTCCTGGACGCCGGGTGGTACTCACCGCAGACGCCCGAGGGGGAGATCGCCACCTGGTGGACCCTGGCGGGGGACTGGACGCACGACGAGAGCCGCTTCCCCGCGGGTATGAAAGCCCTGGCGGGAGACCTGAGCGACGCCGGGCTCGTACCGGGCATCTGGCTCGAACCCGAGGTCGCCGGGGTCGCCTCGCGCCTCGTGGCCGAGCACCCGGACTGGCTGCTGCAGCGCGACGGCCGGCCGCTGCTCGACGCGGGCCGGGCGTTCCTCGATCTGCGGCAGCCACAGGTCCGCGACCACCTGGCCGGCGTGCTGGACGGGCTCGTCGACCACGGTTACGCGTACGTCAAGTTCGATTACAACACCGAGGTCGTACCGGGACCGGATGCGATGCCGCACGGACCGGGGCAAGGCGCGCTGGAGCTTGCCGCGGGCTGGCAGGCGGTGCTCGACGGGCTGCGCGCCCGGCATCCGCACGTCGTACTGGAGAACTGCGCGAGCGGCGGCGGGCGTACGAGCTACGGCCTGCTGTCGCGCACGCATCTCGGCAGCGTCAGCGATCACGGCCACTGGAACGGTGGCTGGCGCAGCTTCCCCAACGTGTTGCGTGCGGTGCTGGACGTACTGCACCCGTCGCAGGCCGTCAGCTGGGCCGTGCTCGAGCCGGACCTGAGCCTCGCCGAGACGCGCTACCGACTGGTCACAGGGCTGCTCGGGCGCATGACCCTGAGTGGGCCCGTGGACCGCCTCGACGAGGACCAACGGGCGCTGATGGTCGAGGCGGTGGCCTTCGCGAACGCCTCGGCCGACCTGCTCGCGAAGGCGTCGGTGCGCCGGCACGGCCCCGAGCAGCCGCCGCATCGCACCGAGGCGCTGACGGCTCTGGAGGTCTTCTCCCCGGCCGGCTGCCTGCTCGGGGTGTGGCGGCAGGACACCGAGGACGACCGGTTGCGGGTGCGCCCGCACGGGCTGCGCGAAGGACAGCGCCACCACGTCCAGACCTTCCCGGCGGGAGCGGCACCGCGGGAACTGGTGGGCGGCAGTGAGCTCACGCTCCACCTTCCCGACCGGTTCGACGCCGTCGCCGTCGCCGTACGACCTGTCGACACGGACTGCCGGGAGGCGACATGACGCACCTGTGGACCAATGGCGCGCCTGAGATCGACGCGCACGTGGGCATCCGCGCGGTGGTCGACCTGCCGGAGCGGCGCCGTCTCGTCGTGCGCTTCTCCGCCTCGTGGTGGGCGGTGCTGCACGTCGACGGCGAGCCCGTCGCCGAAGGACCGCCACGCGCCCCCGCCGGCCACCCGGAGCACGTGGAGATGGCGCTCGACCTCGGTCCCGGTCCGCACGTGTTGGCGTTCCACGTCGTGCACCCGGGCGTGCCGACCGAACAGGCGGCGGTCGTGGCGCCGCACCTGTGGGTCGAGGCCGAGGGACACCCCGACCTCGACTGGCGGGCAGCGCCGCTGCGGGCGTTCCGGCCGAGGGTCCGCCGCGTCAACGACAACCTCGGTTTCGTCGAGTGGTGCGACATGCGCGAGCTGCCGGCGTGGACAGGCCCCGGCACCGCCGCCGACACGTGGGCGCCCGCCGTATCGGTGCCCGGCCTGCCGGTCCCCGCTCCCGACATGGGCCCACCGGTGTCCCTCACGCCCCTCACCGCCGTACGGGTGGCGCGGGGGGAGTTCGTCGAGCGCCTGCTGCTTCCCGAGGACGACCCGGCCGCCACGGTGTTCGCCCGGCAGTTGGCGCCGGACGGGCAGGTGCCCGCGCAGGGGGTGTGGGCGCGCTTCGACCTCGGCCGCGTCCGGCTCGGGCGCCCGAGTGCCGAGATCAGCGCGCCCCCGGGCGCCACCGTCGATCTGCTCTACAGCGAGGACCTCGTCGATGGCCGGGTCACGCCCTGGATCTCGATGAGCAACGGCCTGTCGGCGAACCTCGACCATTACGTCGCCGCAGGCGGGCAGCAGCGGCTGGGGCCGGTGACTCCCCGCGCCGGGCGCTGGGTCGAGGTGCACGTGCTGGCCGAGGGCTCGCCGGTCCATATCGGGGAGTTGCGCTTCGACGAGCGCAGCAGCGCCCCCGCCGACCCGGTCGGCAGCCTGGCGACCGGCTCTCCCGGGCTCGATCGCATCTGGCAGGTCGGCGTCGACACGCTGCGGGCCTGCTCCGAGGACGCCCTGGTCGACTGCCCGGTCCGCGAGCGCGGCCAGTGGCTGGGCGATGCCGTGGTGGGCATGGAGATCGCCGCCGTCTCGCACGGGGATCTGCGGATCGTGGAGCGCTCGCTGCGGATGGCGGCCGCCTGTGCCGATGACGACGGGTTCGTGGCCGGTCAGGGGCCCGGCGCCGTCCGGCACCTCGCGTCGTACTCCGCGCTGTGGCCGGGGGCGGTGCTGCGGCATGCCGCGCTTTCCGGCAGCCGCAAGCTGCTCGGCGAGCTGGCACCGGCCGCGGCACGCAACGCCGCGGCGTTCTGCGCCCGCCTCGGTCCCCGGGGGATCGAGGGGCCTCTGCCGTGGCCGTTCGTGGACTGGGGCGCCGCCGACGACGGCCTGTCGATCTCGCTGCAGGCCCTCGACGGACTGGACGCCTCAGCCCGCTGGCTGCGCGAGGTGGGACACAGCGCCACCGCGGCCGTCGACGAGGCCGCCGCGGCGCTGCGCGAGACGCTGACTCGTCGCACGTCCGCCGAACCGCTCGGCTACCACGCGGCGTCCCTGGCGCTCCGCGCCGGAGTCCTGCCGTCGAGCGCCGAGCCGGCCGCCGTGCAGCTGGTGCTCGACCACCTCGACTCCTGCTTCCCCCTCGACGCCACCGGACCACGGCTGTCCAGCCACCTCGCCACGGGCGAGCGCTTCGTGACGCCGTACTTCCTGCACTTCTCGCTCATCGAGCCGGCCCGTCGTGGCCGGGCACATGAGGTGCTCGAACGGATCGAGGAGCTCTACGGCTGGCTGCTCGGCCAGGGAGCCACGACATGGTGGGAGAACTTCGACCCCCGGTGGAGCCGGTGCCACCAGTGGTCCGGAACCCCGACGTGGCTGCTGTCGCGAATGCTGCTCGGACTCTGGGTGGAGCCCGACGGCGGGCTGCGCCTTGAGTTGCTCGCCGGCGAGCGGACGGGGGCCTCCGGTCAACTGCCGCTTCCCGGCGGGGGAGTGGTGGAGGTGTCGTGGCGGCGGGACGACAAGGCGATACGCTGGTCGGCTCGTCCCACCGGACATGTGGAGCTGCGCCAGGGCGGTCTCGTGCACACGCTGGAGCCCGGCGCGCAGTTGAACCTCGTCCTGCCGATGTGACCCTCCGTCTCACACGTCCGCGGCGCCGTGCGCCTGGGCGATGACATCGGACGCACGGTTGCCGGACAATCCGCTCATGGTCAGTGGGGCGCCGTTCCCGGTCGTGAGCCAGGCGAACATGTACCAGTTCCAGCCCGGCCGGCGGCTGCGGCACGCGCGGGTCGAGTCACGCATGGTCCTCCTGTGCCGGAGAGGAGGCGGCCAGGTCTGGGTCAACGGACAGCGACATGTGATGAGGGCCGGCGTGCTTCTCGTCCTGCCGTGGGGGCGGTCGATCCGGTATGCCGCCGACGTGCCGGACCCGTTCCTGCTCGTCGGCGCGCATCTCGTACCCGAGCACGACCCCGGGCACCGGGTGGTGGCCGATGTTCCGCACGACCGCGACCACCCGCTCACGGGATGCGGGTGGCGGCGCGACGGCACGATCCTTTCCGGTGGCTCGGTCGTGGTCTCCTCCGCCGAGGAACGCCCGCGGTTGGTGGATGTCTCCTTGTACGCGGTCGAGGTGTTCCGGCGGGGCGTGCCGGACGAGGGGCTGATGCGGGCGCTCGGGACGCTGGTCCTCCATGAGCTGTCGGAGACGCTCGGAGCGGCCGGGCCCTTGTACGGGGCGCTCGTCCCCGACGATCTGCGTCGCGTGCTGCGGTACGTCGACCAGGAGCTGCACCGTCAGCTCACGATCGGCGAGCTGGCCGGCGTGGCGGGCTGTGGCGTCGCGACGCTCACGCGCCGGTTCCGCCGGCACCTCGACACCTCGCCGATGGGCTGGGTCGCCGCACGGCGCATCGCCCGGGCACAGGAGCTGCTGCGCACGAGCGGCCTCACGGTCGGTCAGATCGCCCGGCGGTGCGGCGTGGCCGACCCGTACTACTTCTCCCGCCTGTTCAGGCAGCACGTCGGTCAGTCACCACGGGAGTGGCGAAGCGCCCAGCACGTCCTGTGACCGGCTCCGGACTCCCGGGCCTTCCACCACCCACGGCCGAGCCTGCAGCCGAGTCGGAATGCGCGACGGCGCAGGCCCGGCCGAGGTCGTGCTGGTCCGGTGGGCCGGCGGCAGGGCCGGTGACGGGGATGGCACGGGTGCTTCAGCGGGCAACGCGCGGGAAGGGGGCACCTCAACAGGACGGCGCCCCAAGGTTATTCTGACCGGGACCCCGCGGCGGCCGACGTCAGCGGAGGGAAGAGGTCGCCGTCGAGGCGGTCGCCGGGCAGGAGGCCGACGCCGTCCGTGACCGGGTGCGGACGGCCGTCGTAGACCGTGTCCGCGTCCATATAGATCACGACGTGCGCGAGCCGTGCCGCGTCCGTGCGGTTGGGCAGGGCCATGTGCCCGGTGTAGCTGTTGTGGAAGGTGATGTCCCCCGCGCGCAGCGGGACGGTGACCCGCTCGCTCCACCGCAGTTCGGGGTCGATCTCGAACAAGTCCCCCTCCTTGTGCAGGTCCTGGGGCCGCAGCCCCGTGTGGGTGTGGGAGCCGGGCAGGAAGGTCATGCAGCCGCTCTCGGCCGGTACGTCGACCAGCGCGACCCAGGCGGACAGCGCGTGCCGGCAGGTCCGGTGCGGCCAGTACGGGTGGTCCTGGTGGAACTCGGTCGCGGTCTCGTGGTGCGGCGGCTTGACGAGCACCTGGTCGTGCCACAGACGCAGGGGCACACCGGCCAGCTGATGCGCCGGCGCCGAGAGCTTCGGGTGCAGGGTGAGCGCGCGCAACACCGCGCTTGTGCGCCAGACGTTGACGTACTGCCTGAAGGGCCGCATCTCCGGGCCGGTCGACGATGCGCCGGGCAGTTCGGCGGCGGCGCGGGCGTAGCCGGCGGCCTCGGCCGCCGAGAGGACTCCGGGCACGCGCACGAAACCGTGCCGCCGGTAGTGCTCCACGCTCTCTTCGGAAAGCTCCATCGTGCTCCTCACGTCATCGGCCCCTGCAGGGGGTCTCAGCGATACCCCTCATGCTGGTCGCCCCGGTGGCAGCGGGGCTAGCCAACGACTCGCACGAGGTAGCACGATACTGATGTGCCGTACCAAGACACCCAGTTCGACGGCCGGTTGCAGGGCACCGGCCTGTTCCCCGCCCAAGTTCCGGTGCACACTGGCCGGCACCGGCTGACCGGCAACGTGCCCGGACACAGCCACGACTTCTTGGAGATCGCCCTCGTCGTCTCCGGGCGGGGGCGGCACCTGACCGCGGCCGGGGGCCGGCCGCTCGCCGCCGGGGACGTCATCGTGCTCCGGCCGGGGCCTTGGCACAGCTACGTGTACTGCACCGGTCTCACTGTGGTCAACTGCTGCTTCGCGGCCGAGCTGCTCCGCGCCGACCTCGCCTGGATCCGCACCGAACCGGCCGTCAACCACCTGCTGTGGGGCGGGCCGAGCGCGCCGGGCAACGCCGGGGTCTACGGCTTCCGGCTCGATGCCGGACACCACACGCGGTGCCTGTCGCTCCTCGGTGAACTGGCCGCGGCGGCCGGGCACGACGGCCCGGTCCACAGAATCGGTGTCCTCGGCCGCCTCGCGGTCTTCCTCGACGCTCTCGCCGCGGCGGCACCGCGGGCACCCGCCCCGACCGCCCATGCGGACGCACCCTCCGCCCACCCGCTCGTACTCGGCGCCGTACGGCTGCTGGAGTCCGATCTCGCACAGGCCTGGACCCCGGCCCGGCTCGCCGCCGAACTCGCGGTCAGCACGGGCCATCTCACCCGGATGTTCACCAGCCACATCGGGCTCCCGCCGATGGCCTACCTCGCCCGCGCGCGGGCGGAGAGCGCGGCGGCGCTGCTGCGGGGCACCACACAGCCCGTGGCGCGCGTCGGCGCCGCGGTCGGCTGGCCCGACCCGAACTACTTCTCCCGCCGTTTCCGGACGCACTACGGCCTCAGCCCGACCGCCTACCGCGCGGCGGGAGATGACGCGGGATGACGGGATGAGACGCGCGCTGCACCGCTACGGTGCCGGGGCCGTCGCGACGCTCATCGAGCGAGTTGTCCGGTACTGAACAGGTGACAGCCCGAACCGGCGGCGAAGACCGCGCAGCCGTCGTCCATCCGCAGGAACTCCGTGTCGCCGGCACTGACATCCGCCGCGGCACGGGCGGGGACCCACACCTCGGCGGCGGTACCCACCGGCAGGCCGAGACGGAGAGTGAAGGAGCCGCCGCCCGCCTCCCAGCGGGTGGTGACCGGGCCGTAGAGCGAGTCGAAGCGGGCGCGCGCCGCCGTCACCGTACCGCCGGGGCGGGGGCGGACGACCAGGCGCCGGAAGCCGGGCGCGGTGGGCGCGATGCCGGCGATGGTGGCGTACATCCACGCGCCGACCGCGCCGTAGGCGTAGTGGTTGAAGGAGTTCATCCCCGCGTCCTGGAAGCCGCCGTCCTCCCTTATGGAGTCCCAGTGCTCCCACATGGTGGTGGCGCCGCGGGCGATCTGGTAGCCCCAGCCGGGGAACGACTCCTGGAGCAGCAGCCGGTACGCCACGTCCGTGCGCCCCGCGGCAGTGAGGGCCCCGAGCAGCCGCGGCGTGCCGAGGAAGCCCGTCGACAGGTGCCCGTCCCGCGCCTCGATCAGCTCCACCAGGCGGTCCGCGGCCCGGCCACGCTCCGGATCCGGCAACAGATCCATGGACAGGGCGAGTACGTACGCGGTCTGGGTGTCGCCCGTGATACGGGCGCCGTCCTGCGAGACGTAGGCCGCGCAGAAGGCGCCGCGGACGGCGGCGGAGAGCTTCTCGTAGGGGGCCGGGTCGTCACCGAGAGCCCGCGCCATGCGGGCGACGAGGTGGGCGCTGTGGGCGAAGAAGGCGGTGGCGAGGACGTCCTTGGGCGTCTCGTCGCGCATGTTGAGCCAGTCACCGTAGCCCGTGGCGGGACGCAGGTAACCGTCGCTGTGCCGGTGCAGGTAGTCCAGCCAGCGCTTGGCCGGCTCCCATGCCTCCTGGAGGACCCGGGTGTCCCCGTACGCCTGGTACAGCGCCCATGGCACGGAGACACCGGCATCGCCCCAGCCCGCCGTGCCCGCGCCCAGCATGCCGATCTGCGGCGCCACATCGGGGAACGCGCCGTCCGCCCGCTGGGCGTCGTACAGGTCCCGCAGCCACTTGGTGAGGAAGCGCGCCGACTCCATGACGTAGGCCGCGGTGGGGGCGAAGACGCTGATGTCCCCGGACCAGCCGAGCCGCTCGTCGCGGGCCGGGGTGTCGGTGGGGACGGACAGGAAGTTTCCGCGCTGGCCCCAGGTGATGTTGGAGTGCAGCTGGTTGAGCATCGGGACGTCGGTCTCGAAGTCCATGGTGAACGGGGCCGAGGTGTGCATGACCCGGCCGGTCACCGCGTCCAGGGGCGGCACCCCGGGGTAGCCGGTCACCTCTGCGTAGCGAAAGCCGTGGAACGTGAAGCGCGGCTCGTAGACCTCCACCGAGCCGCCTTTGAGGGTGTAGGTGTCGGTGGCCCGGGCCGACCGCAGGTTGGCGGTGTGGAGCGTGCCGTCCGGGTTGAGTGCCTCCGCGTGGCGCAGCCGCACCACCGTGCCCGCCGCGCCGGAGACCTTCAACCGCACCGAACCGACCATGTTCTGGCCCAGATCGAAGACGAAGACCCCTGGGGCGACTTCGGTGACCTGCCGGGCGGGGAGCTCGCCCGCCACCCGGACCGGGGCATCGGCCTGGGCCACGATCGCGGGTGGTGTGGTGACCGCCGCAGATTCCGCCGGCTGCCATCCGGAGTCGTCGAAGCCGGGCTGTGTCCAGCCGTCCGTCTCCCGCCGGGCGTCGTAGTCCTCGCCCCCGATCAGGTCCGCGGAGACCAGCGGGCCCGCCGCCGCCCGCCACTCCTGGTCCGACACGATCCGCTCGGTTGAGCCGTCGGTATACGTCACCTCCAACTGCGCCAGCAGCGACGGGCGTTCGCCGTAGTGGTGCCGGCCGAAGGAGGCGATGGTGCCCGCGTACCAGCCGTCCGCCAGGTGAAATCCGAGCGTGTTGGCCGCGCCGCCGCGCAGCAGGTCGGTGACGTCGTAGGTCTGGTACTGCACCCGCCTGCGGTAGTCGGTCCAGCCCGGGGCCAGCTCGTCGGCGCCGACGCGGCGGCCGTTGAGGTGCGCCTCGTACAGGCCGAGGGCGGTGGCATACAGTCGGGCGCGGGCGATCTGTTTCGGGGGGAGGCGGAACTCGCGCCGCAGCTGGAAGGCGGGGGATGCGGCGGGGGCCACCGCCCCTCGCGGGGCCACACCCCAGGGGGCCCACTCGTCGGCGGCCGCCCAGGCGCTGTCGTCGAAGTCGGGGCCTGACCAGTCACCCGCGGGTTCGCTACCGGTGGTCTTCCACGTACGGCCTGTCCGCACGCGGCGTACTGCGTCGGCGGTGGTGAACTTCAGCACTCCGAGGAGGCCGGCCTCCCCGGATCCGGTGCTGCTCGTGTCGACGCGGACTGCTACGGCGGTGCGTCCCGGCCGCAGCTGGGCGGTGACCTCGGCCACGGCTGGACGGCGCCAGTTCTCCGCGGTGGGATCGGCGACCGTGTGCAGGACCTGGGTGCCGCCGACGTAGGCGGTCAGGCCGCCGTCGGCGGCGAGCACCAGACAGGCCCGGCGGACACCTGCCGGTACGTCGACGACGACGCGGAACCAGCGGATCGCGGCTGAGGCTCCGGTCTCTGCCAGGCCCCGCGCGCTGCTGCCCGCCAGGCGTATCCACTGGGCCCCTCCCAGGGTCGGCACCCCTGGCAGCGGGGCCGCTGCTGCCGCGTCCACGAGGGCCGCTGGGGCGCCGATCCAGCGGCCGGTCCAGTCCGAGCCGTCCATGAGTCCGGTCTCCCACCAGGAGGGTTCGCTCCATTCGCTTGCCACACCGTCCGCGTCCCAGACCCGCACCGACCAGTGGTATCGGGTGCGGGGGGCAAGCGCGGGACCGGCGTAGGGAACCAGCACCGACTGGTCGGATGTCACCCGTGAACTGTCCCAGATGTCACGGTTGTTGATCCGCTCGGCGCTGGTCGCGACGTGTATCCGGTAAGCGCTCTGCGCCTGATCCGGTCGGTCGGAGAGCAGCTGCCAGCTCAGCCGCGGCCGTTCCGTATCGAGCCCGAGAGGGCATGTGGTGTACTCGATGGTGGGCTTGACGACGTGCAGAACCCCCACGGGAGTGCCCCTCTCGGACGACATCGCCGACAGCACGGATGGTGAATCGTTTCAGGCACGCTAGGAGGGGGCGCTGCGACGCGTCAACCCGGCGAACCCCGAAGTCCTCGAGCGGCCGCGCGTCCGGAAAGCCGTCACAGGCAATGGAGTTGACGCGACCGGAGGCTTCTCGGCGGGAGCCTCCTCGGCCGGAGCCGGCAGGTGTTGCAGCGGAGCGAGGCTGAGGACGCCTGCGGCCTGCCGAGCCGCGGCCTCCCGAGCCGCGGCCTGCCGACCGGTGCGTCACGCTCGGGGCGGCCGGTGAGCTGTGGCGCGGCCCAGAGTCGAGAGCGCCGATCAGATCGTCCATGAACGGAGCGTTTTCCACATGGCGCGGCGAGGAGGCGAGTTCCTAGCCTGTGGGCCATGAGCGAAACCATGTCTTCGGTTCCGGTGAAGGTCCAAGCCGCTGATCTGACGCCGTTCGAGGAATCCACCGCACTCCTCGACCGCCCTGACGAGCTGCGGGCCCGAGCCGAGCGCGACGGGTATCTGTTCTTCCGTGGACTGCTCGATCCGGAGCCGCTTCTGCAGCTACGCTCCACAGTCCTCGACGTACTGTCGGAGCATGGTCTACGGGCACCGGATGCCGATCCGCTCGACGGGAAACTGGATCTCGCCCGGCTCAACCAGCTGCCCGCCGACCAGATGCGGGTCGATATCGGCGTCACCGCGGAGCTCTACGCCGCCATGCAGAGGCTGCCCGAGCTGCATCGGCTGCCGCACCAGCCGGCGCTCCTGGACCTCTATCGCAAGCTCTTCGGCACCGACGACGTGTTCGTCCATCCGCGTCACATCATGCGCGCCATGACGGCGCACCCGTCGACGGGCGCGACCCCACCCCATCAGGACTTCCCGCTCGTTCAGGGCAGTACCGAAACGTGGACCTGCTGGTTTCCCGTGGGGGACTGCGGTCTTGCGAGCGGTCCGCTCGTCATCCTGCGTGGTTCCCACCGGCAGGGCCGCCTGCCGGTGGGAACCGGGGACAGTGACGGCTACTGGACCAACTGGGGTGCGCAGTTGTGCGCGCATGAGACCAACTGGGTCGGCGGCGACTTCGCCGTGGGCGACGTGGTGACCTTTCCCAGCCTCACGGTCCATCAGTCGTTGCCCGCAGTGGTCCGCGACGAGGTCCGCATCTCCATGGACGTCCGCTACCAGCGCGGCGACGACGTGATCGAAGCCCGCTCACTGACGAACCATGCGGAGCGTTCCTGGGACGAGATCTACCAGGGATGGTCAAGCGAGAACGCGGACTTGATGTACTACTGGAACCCGGATCGGCTCTCGTACATCCCGTGGGACGAATCGCTTCTCGAGCCGGGCGCCCGCAGAATCTGCTGACCAACAGCCCCGGATGCACGGTCGGTTGGCCGCTCCGTCCGGCTGTTGCTCGGGGTCGCTCCCCGCGCCTTCGCGGTTGCCCGCGCCGGTGCTGGAGGTGCAGGGGCCGGAGGGCTGAGACGCGGGAAGCCCTCCGCCTCGTACGCGGGCTGTCATCCGCCGACGCAGACGCCGCTCAACAGGCCGGTCCTCGCGCGGACATCATCGAGTTGCCGTGATCTCACAGGTCACGCTCGGCAAGAGAGGGACCGCCATGTGCTGCGACGACGAGCTGCCCCCCGCGGTCGGCGAGGCGCTGGCGCGCTACCGCGCGCTGCTCGCCGAATCTCCGCTGGACTGGGGGGCCGAAGCGCCCGACGTCATGCTGGACGTCCTTGATCTGGCCCGCCGCTGGGGTGTGCCGGCGCTCGGCCCGGTCCTCGCCGCCATGGGGGAGGACCGGCGCGTCGACCGCGCCGCCGCTCTCCGGCTGCTGGTGACCGCGGACGCGCCGCTGCCTCCCGGTGTCGTCGTCGTCGACGTCCTGACCGGGACCGTGCGGTACGGCGAACCGCTGCACGTGCTTGACGGCTCTCGCGGCCCCGCGACCTGGTGCCCCGGAGGTGTGCTGGTGGTCGTCGTGAACGACATGCCCCACGCGGTCGATGTCAGGGGCGCGGCCCGTGCGTGGACGGTGGCAGCCGGTGCGGTCGGCCGGATGGAGCTGGAGCCGGAGCCGGGGCTCGCGTCGCTGCGCGCCGGTACGGTGACGGTCGACCTGTCGGCCGCCGTGCGCCGCGTGCCTCCGGCCGTGCTGGAGCTCTCGGCCACCACGCCCGTCCGATGGAGCGTCGTCGACGCGGCGGGGCAGCCGTGGGCGCCCACCGGAGGCCGGCTGAAGTACGACGTCCACGACCGGCCGTTCTTCCACGCGCAGGAAGCGACGCTCGAGGTGCCGGCCGGTGTGGTGCGGGTGACGGCGGCGCGGGGTGCGCAGTACACCTCGGTCTCGGAGCGGGCCGAGCTGCACACCGGCGGCACGACACGGCTGCGCCTCGAGCCGGAGCGCTGGTGGGACGGCGACGGCGGCGGCTGGACCGGCGCGGACCTGCACGTGCACGCGAACTACTCGGGTGACCAGGTGGTCTCGCTGCACGACGCGGTCCTCATGCAGCAGGGCGAGGGGCTGGATCTGATGGGACTGGTCGCCGGCAACTGGCACGGCGACGAGATCTACGACCAGGCGCTCGTGGAGAGCCGGCTGGGCCGTCCGCTGCGGCACGAGCACGGCACGACAGCCTTCGGGGTCGAGTTCCGCAACGACCTGCTGGGCCACTTCCACGCCACGGGCGGGCACACCTCACCCGCTCGCTGGGCGACGGGGCACGAGGGCAGCTCGCACCCTTGGGACTGGCCCGCGAACGCGGAGACGGCGGCCGAGCTGCGGGCGGGAGGCGCGGCCATCGGCTACTGCCACCCCGTGGTCCGCCCGTTCCCCCCGGATGCCGAGTCGGCGCCGGATCATCTCTTCGACTGGGTGATCCGGTCGGTGGAGGCGCGGGAGCTGGTGGTGGACGCCGCGCTTGGCCTGGTCGACAGCATCGACCTGCTGTTCTCGGTCGACCCCTCCGGCCCGGCCGAGCTCTGGTACCGCCTGCTGGGCTGCGGGCTGCGGCTCGCGCCGACGGCCGGGACCGACGCCTTCCTGTCCTTCAGCCGGGCCGGTGCCTTCTCCGGCCCGCCGGGCTCCGGGCGGGTCTACGCGTGGACCGGGGGCGACCACGACCCGGAGGCGTTCAGCCGCGCTCTGCGCAGCGGCCCCGTCGTCGTCACGAACGGTCCTTGGGTCCGGCTGCGGGTGGACGGACAGGACGAGGGCAGCCGGATCGACGGCGCGGCCGGGCGGAGCGTTCACCTGTCGGCAGCTGCGTACGGGCCCCAGGCACGCCGGCTTGAAGTGGTCACGGCAGGCGGGCGTGTGCTCAGCTCCGCCGAAGGCGACGGGCCGCTCGCGGTGTCGCTCGACCTGGAGGTGCGGGAGCCGACCTGGGTGGCGGCGCGCTGTACGGGCGGAGCGCACCCCGACGTGCTGGCCGAGCGGGCGTGGTCGCACACCGGTGCCACGTGGCTGGACGTGGACGGAGCCGGCGTACGGCGCGAGCCCGACCTCGCCTTCTGCCGTCGGTGGCTCGACCTGCTGGCGGGCTTCGTGCAGAAGCACGGCCGGTTCCACGACGACCAGCAGCGGATCGACGTGCTCGCCGCTGTCGACGCCGCCCGCCCCTTCTACGCCGCCGGTCCCGAGGTTGCGAGCGAGGTGACCGCTGCGCCGGTCGACCTGCGCGACTGGCCTTGATCGTCAGCGTTCGGCGAAAGAGGGAGGCCGTGCCCCCGGAAATGATCAGAGGAGCCCGAAGGGCCCCTCTGAACTGCTTTTCACCGTCGGGACGACGGGATTGAACCTGCGACCCCTTGACCCCCGGTCAAGTGCGCCACCAAGCTGCGCCACGTCCCGGTGCGCGGGACTTCCCGCGCTCACATCCCGGTCTGCGGCTTCGTCCACGCTCACGCCGCGATCGCGACATGCTGCCGACGGACGAAGCCGGACGGCGCCAGCGCGCCTTCGTGGTCAGCCAGTCTGTCGACGACTACCGCGCCCCGCTGACGTACCGCGAGGAGCAGGTCGACGTGGAGGTCTGAGTCGTCAGCTGTCGTGGGGCTCGGCTCGAACTTGGATACGCCATCCGGACGCCAGCGTACGTACGCGGAAGCCGTGACGAAGATGGCCGCGTACGACCTCGACACCGGCCGGCCGCTGGGTATCTCCGAAGCCGAGCTGGAGTTTCTCGCTCGTTGCACGCAGTCCTGAACCCAGGGTGCTGGGGTCAGCCGGTCGCCGTCGACCCCGTACTCGCGGTGTCTCGCCTGCACAGCGGGGCCGCTGCCCCGGCCTCGGTCAGGTGCGGCGCGCTGACGACCGACTTGCAGTCCCGAGGATCAGGTCCAGCTGGTATCCGACCGTCGTGGACAGCCCGTACGGCTCAGGTCGAAGTGCTGTCTGCGCGGCGGCGCTCCGTCCGTCTCCGGATCGGAGCCTGCGGGCGCGGCTGTCTTCGGCCGTACTGGGTGTTCATCAGGTCGGGTCCTCTGGGGACCGCAGTTTCGTGAGCATGGGTTCCTGTGGAAACGGCGAATTCCGCCTGTGATGAGCACTGCTCGTGGGCGCGGATCGTGCGCAGAACGCCCCGTTGGGTTGTCCCTGGACGGTCGCTAGACGCAGCGCTGCCGTCTTCACCGTGCGGGTATTGGCAACAAGTCGTGGTGGGCGGTGCGTTGCGTCGGATGGGCAGAGGACAGGGTTGTTGTGCATTGATCCTCGCGACGGATCCCCGGGTTCGCCAGCAGGTGCTTGGCGGCTATGTTCCGCCCAGCAGGGTGGGTGTATGAGGGCACCAGTGCTTGTGGCCTCGGCCGCCCGCCACCTCAGCATCGCGGTTCGACAGGCCTTCCTGGCGGTGCTTGCTGCCTGTGACTGAGAGCTTCCCGAGGTGCACACAGGCCGTGCACGGCCGGGACGAGAGTGGTTCTCGACGCAGTCCTCGACCGCCGCAGAGACAGTTCGTCCCGCCCAGCTGCACACCATCCAGTCCAGGACCATCAGATGTGTGGTGTCAGGCTGGGCCCGTGGCGTCCAGGGTGCGTGTGGCTGAGAGGCGCAGGTAGTCGACGACTGCAGGGTCGGCGTCGAGGGTGTAGCTGGTGTCTAGGGTTGCGAGGGCCTGGGCGATACGGGGCAGGGAGTCGTCGGAACAGTCGACGGTGCAGTTGCTCTCGCTGATGGGCTGGATGCGGGAGGCCAGGGCCCAGGTCCGGACGCGGATGCTGTCGGCGGTGGCGTGCACGGTGGCGACGGCGCGGTAGCGGACCGGTGCTGTGGCGATCTTCGCCGCCACGTAGGCGGCGGGGTCGGGGCCGGGGTCGGGCAGCGTACGGGGCGGGACGCGGCGACCGGTGGGTGAGGGTGCGGTGAGGCGGTCGAGGCGGTAGATGCGCCAGTCGTCGCGGGCGGTGTCGTAGGCGACGAGGTACCACAGGCCGCCGGAGGCGACGAGGCTGTGGGGCTCGACGCGGCGGGAGGCCCAGGTGCCGTCGCGGGTGGTGTAGTCGAAGGTGACGATTTCGTGGTCGCGGCAGGCGGCGGCGAGGAGCGTCAGGGTGGTGGCGTCGGCGCGGGGGCCGCGGCTTTCCCAGGTGATGGTGCTGGTGGCTTCTTGAAGGGCGGTGACCTGGCCGCGGAGCCGGGTGGGCAGGACTTGTTCGAGTTTGGCCAGCGCCCGCAGGGCGGTTTCCTCGATGCCGCCGAGTCCGCCTGCGGCGGTGCGCAGGGCGACCGTGATGGCCACGGCTTCGTCGTCGTCGAGCAGCAGCGGGGGCATGGCCGTGCCGGAGGCCAGGCGGTAGCCGCCGGCGTGGCCGGTGGTGGCTTCGACGGGGTAGCCGAGTTCGCGCAGCCGGTCGATGTCGCGGCGGACGGTGCGGCCGGTGACGCCGAGCCGTTCGGCGAGTTCGTGGCCGGACCATTCCCGGCGGGTCTGCAGGAGGGACAGCAGGCGCAGCATCCGGGCGGGCATATCGGTCGTCATGGGATCCACTGTGCCGGACTTCAAGGACGTGAGGTGTCCTAAAAGGGTCCTAGCGTGGAGACATGTCCGAGAACAAACCCCCCATTTCCTCTGCAAAGACGGCCGATCCGCGTCGCTGGGCGGCCCTGGTCGTCGTTCTGATCGCCGCGTTCATGGATGCGGTCGACGTGACCGTCGTGCACATCGCGATCCCCGACATCCAGGCCGACACCGCCGCCTCGATGTCCCAGATCCAATGGATCACCGGCGGGTACGCCTTGGCCTACGCCCTCGGACTGATTACCGGCGGACGCCTCGGCGACTTGTTCGGCCGCAAAAAGGTCTTCCTGCTTGGCGTGGCCGGCTTCACGCTCACCTCTTTGGTCTGCGGCATCGCGGGCGGCCCAGAGGTTCTGCTGGCGGGGCGTATCGCCCAGGGCGCGATGGCCGCGCTGATGGTGCCGCAGGTCCTGTCGATCATCCACGTCACCTTCCCCACGAACGAGCGCGGCAAGGTCTTCGGCGTCTATGGCGCGGTGATGGCGCTGGGCACTCTGGCCGGCCCCCTGGTTGGGGCGCTGCTGGTGCAGTGGAACCTCTTCGACCTGGCGTGGCGGCCGATCTTCCTGGTCAATCTCCCCCTCGGCGTCGCGGGCCTGCTCGCGGGCTGGCTGCTGATCCGTGAGTCGAAGGGTGAGCGGGCGCAGCGGCTGGACGGCGTCGGTGTCGTGCTGGCCACGGTGGGTCTGCTGATGCTGGTGTTGCCGCTCACTCAGGGCCGCGAGCTGGGCTGGCCGGTGTGGACGTACGTCTCGATGGCCGGTTCGCTGCCCGTACTGGCGCTGTTCATGGCCTGGGAGCGGCGCCTGACGCGGCGCGGCGGTTCACCGTTGGTGGTGCTGTCGCTGTTCACCCGCCGAAGCTTCACCGGTGGGCAGAGCGTGCAGCTGTTGTTCGGGCTCGCCTCGGGAGTGTTCTTCCTGGCCTGGACGCTGTACCTGCAGCTTGGCCTGGGCTTTTCACCGCTGAAGGCGGGACTGTCGGGGATGCCGCTGTCCGCGGCGATGATGGCCGGTGCGGGCCTGTCCATGCAGGTCCTCGTACCGCGCTTCGGCCGGCGTGCCCTCCAGGGCGGCGCGTTGCTCGCGGTGGCCGGAATGCTGCTATTCGTCGTCTTCGCCACCCGCTACGGGCAGGACATCACGCTGTGGCAGACCATGGTGCCGCTGATCCCGATGGGTCTCGGCATGGGACTGATTATCGCGCCCCTGACCGATCTGATCCTGTCCGAGGTGCCCCATGAGCACGCCGGGTCCGCCTCCGGGCTGACCAACACCACCATGCAGCTCGGCCAGGCCGTCGGCGTCGCCCTGTCCTCGGTGGTCTTCTTCGGCCACCTCGGCCCCGGCGACCCGGCCACACAGGCCCACGCCATGCCCGACGCCTTCACCGGATCCCTCTGGTACGTCGCCGCAGCCTTCGTGGCCTCGTTCGCCCTGCTGTTCACGCTGCCCCGCCGTGCTGCCACCACCTCCCCGGAGCGTACGGCGAAGAAGGCAGAGCCCCAACCACAGCCCATTTCCTGACCGCCGCGCCCCTGACACCCGCACGGACCACACAAGGGCCCGCCCGGACCCTGACCTGGACACGATGCCATCGAGACCTGCAAGGGCTCCCTCGTTCTCCGGCCGGCTGCCCCAGCCGGACCGGCCCACCTCAGCGAAAGGCTTCGTTCATGCGTTTCATGTCCCCCGGCTCCGTCGTCTGGTTCGAGATCGGCACCGCCGACCTCCAGACGGTGCAGAACTTCTACGGCCCCCTCCTGGGCTGGACCTTCGAGGTCGACCCGGACTCCTCCTTCGACGGCCGCACCTACACCCGCATCATCGCCCCCGGCGCACCATGGCCGATGGGCGCGATCCAGCAGGGTGAGACCGGCGGGGAGGTCATCAACCTCTCGATGCTGTCCGCTGACGTCGGAGCCGACGTCGACAAGCTCACCGCGCTCGGGGCCGAGGTCGTCGTCCCGGCCACCGCGGTCGGGGATGTGACGGTCTTCGCCCGCCTGAAGGACCCGCGCGGCAACACCTTCTCCCTCTTCTCCCGCGGCAGCTCCGAAGACCTGGCCGAGCGGGCCCAGGCCACCGAGGAACACATGGAGGCATCCGCCTTCCAGCCGCAGCCCGGCTCCATGGCCTGGTTCGAGATCGGCACCACCGACCCCCAGGCCACCATTGACTTCTACAGCAGCGCGTTCGGCTGGCGCTTTGAGAAGGACGAAACCGCGGGCGGCAAGCCCTACTTCAACATCTTCACCGGCGGCGACCGGCCCGGGGGCGGACTGTGGGAGCACAGCTCAGGCACGGGCGATGGCGACTACATGATGCCGTCGATCCTGGTCACCGACGTACCCGCCACCGCTGCCGCAGCGACGGACGCGGGAGCACGCGTCGAGCACGGCCCGGAGACCAACCCTGACGGACTGGTCTTCGCCCGCCTGCTCGACCCGCACGGCAACCACTT
Organism: Streptomyces sp. CB03238; assembly: GCF_002099185.1. NCBI lineage: Bacteria > Bacillati > Actinomycetota > Actinomycetes > Kitasatosporales > Streptomycetaceae > Streptomyces > Streptomyces sp. CB03238. The sequence continues at coordinate 31,103 of NZ_NBCN01000020.1, forward strand.
CGGCCTGTTCTCCCAGCCCGCCCATAGCGGCTGACCCCCTGCGGGCGGAGCAGCCCTACGGCCGGCCCGCCCCGGCCCGCCATCCCCAAGACGTCCAAGGAGATCCTGATGAAGATCGCACTGCTCGGTACCGGCTTCGGCGAGGCCCACGCCGCCGTCTATGCCAACCGCCCCGACGTCACCGACGTCGTCGTCTTCGGCCGCACTCCCGCGAAGCTGGAGAAGTTCGCCGACGACTTCGGCTTCACCATTACCACCGACCTGGACGTCCTGATCACGGATGCGTCGGTGGACCTGGTGGACATCTGCCTACCCACTCACCTGCACGCCGAGGTGGCGGTGCGCGCGATGGAAGCGGGCAAGGACGTCCTGATCCAGCTGCCGCTGGCCACCACCATGGACGACGCCCAACGGGTCATCGACACCCAACGCGTTACGGGCCGACAGGTGTTCGTGGACATGTTCTCCCGCTTCAGCCCCGCCAACGCCTATCTGCGCGAGGCCGCCGACGACCAGCGGTACGGCGCGCTGCTGTCGCTGGAGACGGAAAACCGCACAGCCCTGCTGTGGCCGGGCTACGACCTGGGCCTGGACGCGATGGCGATGGACGTGATGCATGGCGACTTCGACCTGGTCACCAGCCTCCTTGGCACTCCCGACACCGCGCACGTCACCGGCACCGAAGGCCCCGGCGGACGCGGATCGGCCGCCGACGTCCTCCTCGGCTACCCCCACGCCACCGCCCGGTGCAGCGCCTCCTCCCTGATGCCCCAGCCGTACGCCATGCGCGGCGGCTACCGCGCCACCTTCACCGGCGCCGTCCTGGAACACACCACCACCGCCGGCTTCACCGGCCAGGGCACCAGCACCCTGACCGTCTGCTCCGCCGACGGCGAGCACGTCATCGACCTGCCCGACGGCCACGCCTACGCCCTGATGATCGACCACGTGCTGGCCTGCCTCGCCGGCCGTGAGAAGAACCGCATCGAACCGGCCAGCGCGCTGGAGGCCCTGCGCCTGACCCTCGATGTCCACCACCGGCTCACCACCCCGCCCGCGGCCCACCAGTCCTGACCGGAGACCCGAACCCATGAGCAGCACCCCCGTTGCCACCGCGCCGGTCGCCGGCGGCGCCGCCATGCCGATGATCGGCTTCGGCACCTGGCGGCTGTCCGGTGACGACGCCTACCGGGCGGTTCTGACCGCGCTGGAGGCCGGCTACCGGCACATCGACACAGCCGCCGGCTACGGCAACCACCGCCAGGTGGGCCGGGCTCTCGCGGACAGCGGCATCCCGCGCCACGAGGTTTTCGTGACCACCAAACTGCTGCCGAACAGCGCAGGGCGAGAGCGCCAGGCGCTGGAGCGGGCCGTGGACCAGCTTGGTGTGGCGTACGTGGATCTGTGGCTGCTGCACTACCCGCCCCGCCAGGACCCGCTGCCCGCCGTATGGCAGGCCATGGCCGAACTGGCCGACGAGGGCACGGCCCGGGCGGTAGGGGTGAGCAACTACACCACCGCGCTGATCGACGCCCTCACACGGGAAACCGGCCGCACCCCAGCCGTCAACCAGATCCCCTTCAGCCCCACCCGCTTCGACCCCCAGGCCCTGGTGGAACACGCTGAACGCCATGTGGTCATCCAGGGCTACAGCCCATTGCGCCACACCGTCCTGACCCACCCGGCCCTGACCGCACCAGCCGCCCGGCTCGGCGCGACCCCGGCCCAGGTGGTTCTCGCCTGGCACCTGGCCCGGCGCGTGACCACCCTGCCTTCCTCCACCCACCCCGACCACATCCGGGACAACCTCACCGCCGCCCGGCTCACCCTCAGTGCTGCCGAGATCCACGCCATCGACACCCTCGACCAGCGCACAGCCGCACCCTCCGCCAGGCCCGCACAACCTCATCCTGTGCCGCACAGGTGAGCACCGGAAGTCTTCCTGCCAGGCATGCAGGAAGGCAGCCGCCGCACCAGGGCATGGCGGCCATGGCCTCCGCTCGGCCGCGCGATTAGGGACACCCACTGTCCTAAGGCCTTCATGGTGTGGAAGTGCACAGACGCAAAACGGGAGGTTCCTATGAAAATCACTGTTCTCGGTACCGGCGGCGGCGCCCGAGCCCACATCGCTCGGCTGGCCGAGCTGGGGCACGAGGTCCATGTCGGCACCCGTGACCCGCGGCCACGCTGGCCCGGACCGAGCCCGACATGATGGGCACCGCGCCGTTCGGCTCCTGGCTCGCCGACCATCCCGGCATCGAACTGCACACGTTCGCCGACGCCGCTGAGCAAGGCGAAGTGGTCATCAACGGTATCGAAGGCCGCAACGCTGTCGCCGCCCTGTCCGGCGCGGCCCAGCAGCTGTCGGACAAGACACTCGTCGATTACGCCGTGCCCTACGTCTACAACCCCGACATCGAACACCCCTGGCCCACCCCCTGGGGCGTGATGCCGACGCGCGACCCATGCGACAGCGACAGCCTCGCCGAACAGATCCAGCGCACCCTCCCCACCACCAAGGTCGTCAAGGCTTTCGTCACCCAGGAGCAGGACACCGTCGTCGACCCGAAGGCCATCGGCCACGGCGACCACACGATGTTCATCGCCGGCGACCACCACGACGCCAAGCGGGCCGTCACTGACCTGCTCACCGCCTACGGCTGGAACGACGTCCTCGACCTTGGCCCTCTGGTCGCCGCCCGCGGGATGGAGATGTACGCCCACATGCACTCCGCGATCGGCTTCGCCCTCGGATTCGGCACCCATTCCGGCATCAAAGTCGTCCGCCAGCCGGCAACTACTGAACGTAACCACTGCTCGCGATCACGCGGGAATGCTCGATCGGTGCTCATGGCCATGCGGAAATGATCGCGAATGTGCGGAACCTACAGTGGCACGGGCATGCCGGTCAGTTGTTGGGCATGCCGCGCTGAGTGCGAGGCGAGTTCCGGATGGCCCCCGCGTCCGACGACTTGGAGGAGCTGGGCGAGCGCAACGAGTTCACCGGTTCTTCCCGCCGGCGTGGAACCGCTTCCATGGTCATGAGAATCGCCGGTTTGGCCACCTGGCGATCCGCTGCTATGTTGCCGCGCCCCTTCGACACTCAGGATCTGATGAACCTTGGGTGCTCCCACTTACGGGCGTTATGGGGGCGCTTGGGTCAGCTGACCCAAGGCGGCCACGGTCCGGCTCCCGGTCGACCGCCTTCGCCCCTGACTGCCGTCCAGTCCGCCCGAGTGACGGTCATCACGGATGCCCCTGAGAGGGTGCTGCGTAGGCTTGTGCCGTCGTCGCGGTGCGGGACGGGAGAGCGGGCGAAACCCTCCTCCAGTCGCCTGATGACGCGTCAGGAAAGTCGGCAAGTGGTCAGCATGAGTCCTGAAAAAAGAGGCCGGCTACGGCACGCAGGACGACGCGATCGAGCGCGTAACGCAGATCCGCGGGTAGAAAAAGAAGACAGCGCCGTCGGTGGCCGAGGCCCGCCGAGCTCGGTCAGCAGACGGTTGCGGAATACGCGAAGCAGTGGCGGCCCCCGCAGAGCATGACGGAGTACTCCACGGACTGGCACGTGAACAGCTCCATCGACGTGCACATCACCCCTCCGTCTCGGATCGAGAAAGCTGAACTCGGTCACGCCGATCGTGGTCGGGCGCTTACTGGACGAGCTGGAGGCCGACGGTGCCAGGCCGGCGAAACTGAGCATCGCAAAGCAGGGGAGTTCGGGGAGGCCCCCCGCCGCGCTCGTGCGGGATCGCCGCTGGTCTACCGTCGGCGGTGGGGGCGAACGTGGTCCGGATTGGCGTGCGCACGGCGGCGTCCCTGCCGTGGCCCTTCCCGGCCGACGTGGCCGAGATCGCCGTCCTGAAGCCGGGGTGCAGGAGGCGGAGGACTCCACGCGCCTGTCCCCGCGCGTGCGCAACGATCGCCATGTCGCGCGGATGCTCCTGGCCGCCGGCGGAGACCCGGAACCTGGACCCCTGGCCGCCATTGAGGAGGAGCTCTCGGTCGGCCAACACCACCACCAGCGAGCCGCGCGCCGCAGGGGTCACACCCCTGGAGCCGGCGCCGTTCCGCCGCGCGGCTGCTGCGCCCTGGCAGGTTCCGCCGGGCTGCCGTCGGCTGCCCCTGTTCCGCTGTGCCGGACCAGAGCTTCGGGGTGTCTGGTGCTGTGCCGGCGCCCGCCGCTGGCCGTTGTGAGGCTTGTGCGCCGCCGTCGGTTGGCCGCCGGTGGGGGCGCGGTGGCGCTGGCGGCGTGCCATGTCGTGTGCCGCCTCTTACGCGGCCCCTCCTGCCCGTCGGCCGTCGGCCGCTGTGCCGCGGTACGGGCGTGGGCGTGGTCGCCGTCCCGGCGTGCCGCCCTTCCGGCCGTTTGTCCCGGTCTCGTGCCGCCGTGGTGTTCCTGGTGTGGCCCCGGACGGAAGCCGCCGACGAGAGCGATCGCCAAGGACTGTAGCGTGCCCTCTGTACAGACGGACCGTCACCGACCGTCCGTAGACCGCTCGATGCACAAGAGGGGGAACCATTGGGCTCTCTGTCCACGAGGCTGCGACGGACCGTGCCGACCATGGTGATCGTCACCTCGACGCTCCTTGCCACCGGGACGGCGACCGCCGGCTCGACGGCCGCGGACGCACGGCACAACACCGACGAGAGCGTGGTGACGGCCCAGCAGGGGCGCTACCGCGCGGTCATACGCCGGACGGAGCACGGTGTACCGCACGTGCTCGCCGCCGACATCAAGAGCGCCGGCTTCGGTCAGGGCTACGCCTACGCGGAGGACCGCGGGTGCGATCTGGCCGACCAAGTGGTCAAGCTTCGTAGTGCGCGGTCGCGTTGGTTCGGTCCGGGCAGCGGCAGCGAGAACCTCGCGTCCGACCTCGGCTACCGGGCTCTTGACATCAGGTCGAGGGCCGAGCGGGAACTGAAGACGCTGTCATCCGACGTGCGTTCCATGGTCACCGGGTATGTCGCCGGCTTCAACGCCTACCTCGAAAACAGGGGCGGGCTGGCCGGATGGTGCGCCGGTGCCCCGTGGGTGGGGAAGATCGACGAGGTCGATCTGCTGTCCCGGGAGAGGGACCTGGCCATCACCATGGGCGGCGCGACCTTGCTGGGCGCGATCGCCTTGGCCCAGCCGCCCGCCGGCCCGGATGCAACTGAGGGTGGAGCCTCGCCGCGGAGCGGAAGCCGTGCCGGTGGGGATGACGCGACGCCCCGTCGGGATCGGGTCGCGGAGCAGGCGGGCCCGGTGCTGCGTGGGGAGCGGCGTACGGCGTCCCTCGGCAGCAACGGCTGGGCGGTCGGCTCGGAACGCACCGCGAACCGCGCGGGACTGCTGGTCGCCAACCCGCACTTCCCGTGGGAGGGCGAGAACCGTTTCTGGGAGTCCCAGCTCACCGTACCCGGACGCCTTCAGGTGTACGGAGCGAGCCTCGGCGGCCTGCCGGGTGTCCAGATCGGCTACAACCGGGACGTCGCCTGGACGCACACGGTGTCGGCCGGATGGCACACGACGGTGTACACGGTGAAGCTGACGGAGCAGGATCCCACGCGGTACCTGGTCGACGGCAAGCCCGAGGCCATGACATCGCGCACCCACACCGTCCAGGTGAAGAGCCCGGACGGCAGCCTGCAGACGGTACGGCGGACGCTGTGGCAGACGAGGTACGGCCCGGTGATCGACCTGTCACCGGCTGACCCGTCGCTCGGCTGGTCTTCGCGGCAGGCCGTCACCTTCCAGGACGCCAATATCGGCAACGACGCCTTGCTGGAGCAGTACGCGGACATGGCCGTGGCGCGTTCCGTCGGCGAGGTGAGGGCGGCCCATCGCCGGCACCAGGCCATTCCGTGGATGAACACCATCGCTGCGGACAAGTCGGGTGCGACCTGGTACGCCGACTCCTCCGCCACCCCCAATCTGTCGGCCGAGGGCATCTCCGCGTGGATGTCGCATCCTTACGGCGTGCTCGACGGCAGTGACTCACGCAACGCGTGGCAGAAGGAACCGGGTGCCCGGGAGCCGGGGCTCGTGCCCTTCGGCCAGCAGCCGCAACTCGGACGCCGGGACTACGTGTTCAATGCCAACGACAGTCACTGGCTGGCCAATCCCGCGAGCCCGCTGACCGGGTACTCGCCGTTGTTCGGGTTCGAAAAGGTGCCGCAGAGCGCACGTACCCGGCAGAACGCGTTCATGCTCCGCGAGGGCGGGCCGGGGGCGGTCTCCGGTGCCGACGGGCGTATCAGCCTTCCGGAGGCGGAGAACGGCCTGATGTCCACCCGGGCGTTCACATCGGACCGGTTGCTCGCGCCGGTGGTGAAGGCCTGTCGAGCCCAGGCAGGGGCACCCGTTGTCGTCGACGGGACGAAGGTGGACGTCAGCAAGGCATGCGACGTCCTGGCCGACTGGGACGGCCGATTCGCCGTCGACAGCCGGGGAGCCGTGCTGTGGCGGGAGACGATCGCCGCTGTCGAGCGGGCCAGGCCCGGGGCGGTGACGAACGCGGGACCCCTGTTCGGGACGGCATTTGATCCGGCGCGCCCGGTGGACACGCCCGCCGGACCCGCAGCGGACACCGCACCGGTGCTGGAGGGCCTGGCCAAGGCGACGCTGACGCTGGAGGCGGCCGGTCTGCCGGCGGACGTACCACTGGGGCAGGTACAACAGGTCACGAAGGGCGACGTCAAGCTGCCCGTTCCGGGTACAGCGGGGTTCCTGGGCGCCACGAATGTCGTCGAGCACATGGCCCGGCCCGGCAGCTCGCTGGAGCCGGTGACGCCGGGCGGCACGCCCGTGCGGTACGGGGACCTGACGGACCGGGGATATCCGGTAAACACCGGCTCGAGCTTCATGCTGGCGGTGAGCTTCACCCCGCAGGGACCGGTGGGCAAGGGGCTGCTGACCATGGGACAGTCCATCGACCCCCGCTCCCCCCACTTCGGCGACCAGACCGAGGCCTTCGCGCGGCTGGAGCTGAAGAAGCGCCCGTTCAGCGAGCGGGAGATCCTGGCGGACCCCCACCTGGACACGGAGGTCGTGACAGCACGCGTCGCACGCTGACCTGGGTGCGCGTTCGCACATGGGTGGACACGGGGGCGGCCGTCGACAGGACGGCCGCCCCTGTGGCGTGCAGCGTCAGGTGGCGAACAGGTGGTCGTTGAGGTCCGTGGGACGCTGGGTCTCCGGACTGGTCGGCGTGTAGAAGTTCATCGCCACCACGACACGCCGGGCATCCGGACGGGTGAGGGCCCGCACGTAGTGCGGGTGTTGCCGAGCGTCGAAGAAGAGCAGATGCCCGGCCACCGGGTGGATGACAGAGCAATCGGCGTCGACCTCGGGAACGCTGTGCGCGGCCGGGTCGTGGCCCACCACCAGCTCGCCGCCGTCACCCTGCGGGTGGTCGGTGACGTACAGCAGGCCCTGCAGCGGGTTGCTGTCCACATGGCACTCGTACCGCATGTCCGTGCCGTACTGAATGTTGAGCACCGCCCCGTACAAGTCGTCGCGCGCGGTGGAGAGCCGTTCGTGGGAGACCCGCTGGCCGAGGTCGCGGAAGGGGCCGTGATAAGTGGAGAGCAGCCAGGGTGCCTGTTCCGCGAGTATGTTTCCGGGAACGGTCACCGACTTGATGGGAGGGGTCCCCTCCGCCTCCCTCGAAGTGAGGGAGGTGGGCACCAGCATCTTCTCCTGGGCGTAGGCGTCGGCAATCGTGAGAAGTTCTTCCCGCCATTTCTCCGGCAGCATTCCCCGGACATCGAATCCATGCCAAACGAAAGGTGCCACGGCGTCTCTCCTAGATAAATGTGAGGTGGCCAACTCCTCGCTGCGGAGATCTGGTTGAGGCTGCGTCGGCCTCGGGCCCCTCCGGGTGCTGACCGAACATAAAGTCCTCGTGCGAGCGTAAGTCAGCCCTGCTGGGTGGTCAAGCCGCCGGGTTCGGGTCGTATTGGTCGTGTGCTAGCATCCGGAAGGCTCTTTCAATTGCCGAGAAAGGTCGACAATGGCTGATCTGGTTTCGGGTATCCCGGTTCTCACGGCCCTCGATGTCCCCGCCACGCAGAAGTTCTGGACCGAAGTCCTCGGTTTTTCCGAAGAATTTCGGGGTGATGGATTCGCGGGTGTGAGCCGCGACGGCGTGGAGCTGTTCATCTGTTCCGTCGAGGACCAGACCGTGCCCGACAACACGCAGGCGTGGGTGCGCGTGCGGGACGTCGACGCGTTCCACGCCGAATGGTCGGCCCGCGTCTCGCTGAACTACGGGGACCCTTCCCATCCGGCCATGACGGAAATTCAGGAGCTGCCCTGGGGCAGGGAGTTCGGCGTACGCGATCCGGCGGGCAACCTGGTGCACTTCAGTGAGCTGAGCGAGACCGAGCCGGAACGGACGGACGGGTGAAGGCGGAAGGCAGCTGAGCCGGTGGCAGGAGGACGGTGGCTGACACCCGTTCCGGCGGACGACGAGTCCATCAGCGCGCGGCTGCTGTGCATCCCCTACTCCGGGGTGGGCGCGTCGTCGTTCGCCGCATGGCCGACGCGCATGGGCAGGGTAGAAGTGCTGCGAGTCCAGGCGCCCGGGAGGGAGACACGGCTCGCCGAGCCGCACTACGGCACCTATGAGCGTTTCGCCGACGGGCTGACCGAGGCTCTGCGTACGGTCGCCGACCGCCCCTTCGCGATCCTCGGTCACTGCAGCGGGGCGCTCGCCGCCTATGAGACGACGGCCGCTTTGCGGCGGGCCGGCCTGCCCGGACCCACCGTGCTCGTCGTGTCCTCTCAAGTCGGACCCCAGGACGGCCCGTACGGCCGCTATCTCGCCATGGACGACGAGGGCCTGCGCGCCGAGGTGGTGGAGTCGACGGTGCGCCGGGGAGTCCGTCCGCACCCCGGGATGGTCGACCTCAGCGTGGAGATCCTGCGCGCGGACGTGGAGGCGAACCGCCGGTACCGGCGGCCCCGCCCCGAACGGCTCGTCGGCACGCGGGTCGTCGCTCTCGGGTGGGAGGACGACGTCGAGATCGAGCCGTCCCGCATGACCGGATGGGATGCGTGCGCCGACGAGGTGCGCCGGGTCGTGCTGCCCGGAGGTCATCAGACGATCTTCGAGGCACCCGAGGCGCTGATGGCGCTGCTGCGTGCGGAACTCTGTGATGCGGCCAAGGACGGAGCCACCGCGGATCCGGTCAACGCGGCATCCGGCGACGGGACGCCAGACGCACGGGGAGCCGGCTGATCCCCGCGATGAAGTGCGAGTTCAGGTGCTCGACCCGTCCGCACACCTCCACGCCGCCCACCACGTCGAGCAGTTCGGCGAAGACGGCGGTCAGGGAGGCGCGGGCGAGGGCGGCGCCCAGGCAGTAGTGGGGCCCGTAGCCGAACGCCAGGTGACGGTTGGGGGTCCGTCCGGGGTCGAAGCGGTAGGGGTCGGCGAAGACGGCCTCGTCCCGGTTGGCCGAGCCGAGCCAGACCACCACGGCCTCACCCGCCGGCAGGCGCGCGCCGGCCAGCTCCACCGGCCGTGTCGTGTGCCGCATGACATGACTCGCGGGGGAGGACCAGCGCAGGGCTTCCTCGATCCCCGTCGTGAGGGCCTCGGGCCCCTGCCGCATCGCCTCGGCGACACGGGCGTCCTCACTCATCGCCAGGACCGTCGCCGACACGGTGTGCGGCAGGGTGGTGGCCGCCCCGAGCAGAAGGCTGTAGCAGTGGTGGACGGCCAGCTCCGCCCGGGCCCGGGCGTCCTCGCCGGGCCCGGGCAGCAGCCGGGTCAGTAGGTCGTCCGCCGGCGCGCGGAACCGCGCCCTGAGGGTGGTGCGGAAGTAGGCGAAGATCTCGTGGTGGACCGCCGCGAGCGTGGTGCGGGTGCCGTCCGGGGCGTCCGCGGCGTACGCGGGATCGTCCGGGGCCACCGCGGCCGACGCGAGCCGGCCGAGCCGCGGCCAGTCCTGCGCCGGCAGACCCATGACCGGGCCGAGCGCCATCAGAGGGAGCCGGGCGGCTGTCCGCGCCAGGTCCACGGGGGCGCCGTCCAGTGCCGGAGCGATCAGGGAGCGCACCGCCTGGCGCATCCGCGGACCCGCCGTCGCGTGCACACCCTCCGTGAGGGCGCGGATCTGCGGCTCACGCAGCTCGGCGTGGCGCGGCGGGTCCGTGACCGTCACCATGCGCCCGCTCGCCACGTCGTCGGAGCCCAGGGTGGTGAGCAGATTTCCGCGGGCGGACGTGAACGCCCGGTGGTCGCGCAGGACTCGCATCGCGTCCTGGTGGCGCGTCACGGACCAGAAAGGCCTGCCGTCCGCCGTGACATGCCGGTGCACCGGTGCGTGCCGGCGCAGATGGCGCCACACCGAGTGCGGTTCGCCCTCCCCGTGGAGCACCGGATCGTGCAGGTCGACCTCGTCCGGCCCCTGTGGCGCGGACGTCGTGGAGACGGTCATGCGCATACGGGACGTCCTCGCGTCGCGCTCCATCGCCGTCCGTGGATCATGTGCTCGGAGTCTGCCCCGGTCGCCGCAGCGGGGTCAAGTGGTACCGGACGGCTCAAATCCGTTGCCTCGGAAGCCTCTTGACGAGCCCTTGTGATCATGAACTAATGGGCCCACTTGCGCTTGGACATTTGACCGATGTCAACGGGCCGCAGTGCAGCGCGGACAGCCCGTCAGGCTGTCGCAAACTCTCTGGGGGAGTGTCACACATTGCCGGCAGTGGTTCCTGGGTTCTCAGCCTCCCCGATCCAGTCCGCACTGTGGGCCAGGATCACCCGATCCCACCCCGATGCCCCTTCTCCACGGTGCGAGTCGTCATGGACGCTGCGGGGCACGTGGGACGCCGAGCGTCTGCGTGAGGTGTTGGCGTCGGTCGTGGAACGGCACGAGGCGCTGCGCACCGTCGTGCGTGCCTCGGCCGCACGCACCGAGCCCGTGCAGAGTGTCGCCGAGGTGCCGGCGGACCTCCTGGACGTTATCGACCTGTCCGACCGGTGCGAGGCGGGTGACGCGGACGGGGCCCTGCGCACCGCTCGCGCCGCCTGGTCCGCCGCCGTCCCCGGATCGCACCCCGCCCCCCTGCGCGCGCTGCTGCTCGTGCGCTCCACCGACTCCGCCCAGTTCGTGCTGAACGCCGACGTTCTGTCGGCGGACCGGCTGACCCTGCGGCTCGTCGCCCAAGAAATCGCCCTGTCCCTCGCGGGGGAGGAGCCGGGGGGCGAAGTCCTCCAGTACCCCGAAGTGGCCGCATGGGGACGCGAGCTGCTCACCGACGAGGATTCGGCCGAGGACCGCGCCCACTGGGCGGCGCTCCTCGAACCGGCCAGGGGCTGGGCCACCGCACACCTGCCCGCCGGGACCGGGACCGACCCTGCTGCGCCCGGCTGCACCGCGCGTCTCGACGCCGGCCGCACCGCTCGGGTCGCCGCCCTCGCCACCGCCCGCGGGACCTCCGCGCAGGCAGTGCTGGGCGCGGCCTGGACCGTGGCCGCTGCCCGTCTCGCCGGCGGCCCGGTGCCCCTGGCAGTGACCCACGACGGGCGCGCCTTCGACACGGTACGGAAGGCGGCCGGGCCGTTCGAGCGCCCCGTGCCCGCCGTCGTCGACGCCTTGGCCGCACCCTCCTTCCACGCGGTCGTCGACGAGGTCACCGCCCAGTGGACTCAGGGCGCCGACCTCGTCGACCACTTGGACCCGAGCCGGTTCGACGCGCTGATGGACGAGGGTCTGTGGGCCGGCTTCACCGCCGTCCCCGCCTCGCCGGTCCTCGACCACGGCACGGCGGCCTGGCACCCCCTCGACGAGCGTGTCCCCTGCCTCGCCGGCACCCTGACGTGCACCGAGGCGGCCGACGCGGCGACCTGGCAACTGACCTACTCCGGTGGGGACATGGCGGCGGTGCCCGCCGAGGCGGTGCTCCCCGCCTTCGTCACTGCCCTGGACGCCCTGGTGGCCGATCCCGGAGAGCCGCCCGCCGACTGCCCTCTCACCGACTCCGGCGACCCCGGCAGCGTCCTCGTCGGCCCCGCCGCCGACACCACCGCCCGAGATCTCGCCGAGGCCGTGGCGCTGACCGCCGGCCGCGCACCCGACGCCGAGGCCGTGCGCTGCGGTGACGACCGCCTCACCTACACGGCCCTGGACACTCTCGCCAACCGCTGGGCGCGGCGCCTCACCGACGCCGGGGTGAACGCGGGCGACCGCGTGGTCCTCGACCTCGAACGAGGCGCCGCCGTCCCGGCCATCGTGATCGGCGTACTTCGCGCCGGTGCCGTGTTCGTGCCCCACGACCCCACGCACCCCGACGAACGCCTCCGGTACGTGCTCGACGACACGGCCGCCGCGGCCGTGATCACCCGGCGCGGCCTCGGTACCGACGTGCGGCCCGTCGTCCTGGCACCCGACGACGAGCGCGTCGCCGGTCTTCCGCACACGGACCTCCATGTGCGCAGGGCGCCCAGCGACCCGGCGTACGTCCTCTACACCTCGGGCACCACCGGACGGCCCAAGGGCGTGGTCGTCCCCCGGAGCGCCCTGAACAACTATCTGACATGGGCCGCCGCGACCTACCGGCTGGCCGAGGGCACGGGCAGCCTCGTGCACTCCTCCCTCGCCTTCGATTTCAGCCTCACCGCCCTGCTGGCCCCGCTCACGGCCGGCGGCCGCGTCCTGCTCCTGCCCCCCGGCGCCGGGCCGTTCGGGCTGGCCACCGCCCTGCGCTCCTGCGCCGACCTGACCCTGCTCAAGCTGACGCCGACCCACTTGGACGCCCTCCAGCGGCTGACCGGCGGCACGGAGTGGGCCCACCGGGTACGCACGCTGGTCATCGGCGGCGAGCAGCTGCACGCCGAAAGCCTGAGCGCGCTGCGCTCCCTACCCGGCCTGCGGATCTTCAATGAGTACGGACCTACCGAAACCGTGGTCGGCTCCACCGCGCACAGGGTCGGCACCACGACGCCCGTCCGCGGCCGGGTGCCCGTCGGTCGGCCCGTTGCCGGTACGGTGATCACCGTCCGCGACCGCCGGGGCCGCCCGGTTCCCGCCGGTGTGCCGGGCGAGATCTGCATCGGCGGCGCAGGGCTCGCCGACGGATACCTGGGCCAGGAGACCGCCACCCGCGAGCGTTTCGTGACCGACACGCACGGCCCCCGCTCCGGGCAGACTCACTACCGCACCGGTGACCTGGGACGCCTGCTTCCCGACGGTGAACTGGAGTACGTGGGACGCCTCGACGACCAGCTCAAGATCCGCGGCGTACGTGTCGAACCGGACGAGGTGCGCAGCGTCCTCCTCGACCACCCCGGTGTCGCCCGCGTCGCCGTCGTCGCCCGCGCCGCCCGCGAATCCTCCGCGGAAGCACGCCTCGTCGCCTACGTCGTGCCCGCGGCCGCCGCCGGCACCGCCCCGGTGCACCCCGCCGGCCTGGTGGAGCACGCCCGTCGCTTCCTGCCCGACGTGATGGTGCCCGTCGTCCTCCTCGTCGACGAGCTGCCCACGACGGCCAACGGTAAACTGGACACCGACGCCCTGCCCGACCCTGACCGCGACCTGCTCACGGCGCGTCCCTACGTGGCGCCGCGAGACACCACGGAGGAGGTCCTGACCTCGGTCATCGCCGAGGTGCTGGGGCTGGAGCGCGTTGGTATCGACGACGACTACCCGGCGCTCGGGGGCGACTCGATCCGCAGCGTGATGATCGCGGCCCGTGCCGCCCATCGGGGCGTTGGTGTGGGTGTCGCCCAGCTCCACGAACACGCCACGGTCCGTCACATGGCCGCCGCGCTCGCGGAGCAGCCCGGCACGACGTCGTCGGCCGCCCGTCCGAGCGAGCCGTTCTCTTTGGTGAGCGCCGAGGACCGGGCTCTGATGCCGGAGGACGTCGAGGACGCCTTCCCGCTGAGCCTGCTCCAGGAAGGCATGATCTTCCACCGGGACTTCGCCGCGAAGTCGGCCGTGTACCACGCCATCGCCTCCGTGCGGCTCGAAGCGCCCTTCGACCTGGCCGCCTTCGACACGGTTATCCGCGGGCTCGTCGAACGTCACCCCATGCTGCGGACCTCGTTCGACATGTCCACCTTCAGCCGCCCGCTGCAGCTGGTCCACCGGACGTTCGACACCCCGCTGTTCCACGAGGACCTGCGGCGCCTCGACGCCGAGGAGCAGCAGGCCCACGTCCGGCGCTGGGTCGAGGGTGAGCACGAGCGTGGCTTCGAACTCCACGATTACCCCCTGATCCGCTTCATGGTGCAGCGGCTCAGCGACGACGAGTTCCAGTTCACCTACGGCTTCCATCACGAGATCGTCGACGGGTGGAGCGAAGCCCTGATGATCACGGAGATCTTCGACCCCTACTTCTCGCTGGTGTACGACGAGCCGATCGAGCTTCGGCCCCCCGTCGCCTCGATGCGTGACGCCATTGCGCTCGAACTGGAAGCACTGGAGGACCGGGGCAAGTACGACTTCTGGGACACCTATCTTGCCGACGCGTCCCTGATGCGGTTGCCCCGCATGGGCGGCGGCCAGACCGCCGACAAGGGCGCCCGGGAGATCGTCCGGCTCACCGTGCCGATCGCTCCGGAGCTCTCCGACGCTCTCAAGGCCCTCGCCCGCGACGAAGGCGTCCCGCTGAAGACCGTGCTGATGGCCGGCCACATGCGGGTGATGTCGGCGTACGGCGGACACACCGACACCCTGAGCTACACCGTCACCAACGGGCGTCCGGAGGACACCGACGGCAGTACCGCCATCGGCCTGTTCGTCAACAGCCTCGCCCATCGCGTCGCGATGCCAGGAGGCAGCTGGCGCGACCTCATCGCCGCGAGCCTGGCCTCGGAACGGTCCACCATGCCGCACCGCCGGCTTCCCATGGCGGAACTGAAGCGCCACCAGGGCAACGAGCCTCTGGCCGAGACGCTGTTCTTCTTCACGGACTACCACATCTTCCGCGTGCTCGACCGCTGGCGTGCGCGTGGAGTGCGGCACGTCGCCGACGAGTTGTACGGCGAGTCGACGTTCCCCTTCTGCGGCATCTTCCGGCTGGGCCGCGACACCGGAGACCTGGAGGTGCGGATCGAGTACGACAGCCTCCAGTTCTCCGCCGACCTCATGGACGGTGTCGCCGACGCCTACGTCGAGGTTCTCACTGCCATGGCCGGTGATCCCGACGGACGCTACGACGCCCGGGACTTCGTCTCCGAGGCCGACCGGAGCACCCTGGAGGCCCTGCGGGGACCGGAACTGCCCGCCGTCGAGGAGCGCTGCCTGCACGAACTGTTCGAGGAGCGGGCCCGCTCGCGACCCGACGCCATCGCCGTGCAGTGGCTCGGCGGCTCGATCTCCTACGCGGCACTCGACCGGCGCGCCACCGCTCTGGCCCGCACCCTGCGTGCCCATGGGGTCGGTGCCGAGGTGCCCGTCGGTATCCTCGCCGAGCGCTCCGCCGAACAGATCGTGGCGATGCTCGGCATCCTCAAAGCCGGCGGTGCGTACGTCCCGCTCGACCCCGCCCTTCCCGAGGCCCGGATGGCGTCCGTCGTGGCCGAGTCGGGCACCCACCTCGTCGTCGCCCAGCAGGCCCGGGCCGACATGGTGCCCGCCGGCCCCGCCGTGCTGACCCTCGACCCGCTGGGCCGTGTCGGCTCCGTGCCGGAGTCGACCGGAACGCGCCCCGCTCCCCGGCCCACCCCCGGCAGCGCCGCCTACGTCCTGTTCACCTCCGGCTCGACGGGCGTGCCCAAGGGCGTCGTCGTCGAACACCGCAACGTTGTCGCCTCCCTGCGCGCACGTACCCTGGCCTACCCCGACCCCGTCGACCGGTTCCTGCTCCTGTCGTCGTACGCCTTCGACAGCTCCGTCGCCGGCATCTTCTGGACGCTCACTGAGGGCGGCACCCTCATCCTGCCGCCGGAAGGAGCCCAGCTCGAACCGCTCGACGTGCTCGATCAGCTCGCCCGCGAGCGGGTCACGCACACCCTCGCCATCCCCTCCCTCCTGCTGCCCGTGCTGGAGGAGGCCGGCGACGGCGAACTCGACGCGCTGCGCGTGGTGACGGCCGCCGGTGAACCCTGCCCCTCCGTCCTGGGCGACGTGGCCCTCGACCGGATCCCCGGCGCCACGGTCCACAACGAGTACGGACCCACCGAGGCGACCGTGTGGAGCACCGTATGGACCGGCCCTTCGCGGACCGGTCGGCCCCACATGCCGATCGGCCGGCCCATCGCCGGCACCCGCGCCCGCGTGGTCAACCCCTACGGCCATGACGTACCGGTGGGCGTCGCCGGCGCACTCCTGGTGGCCGGCACCGGCGTGGTGCGCGGTTACCTCGGACGCCCCAGGGCCACTGCCGACGCCTTCCGGCCCGACCCGTACGCCGTTGCGGCCGGCGAGCGTGTCTACGTCACCGGCGATGTGGCCCGCTGCCTGAGCGACGGGGACCTCGAATTCGTCGGACGCGACGACCAGCAGGTCAAGATCCGCGGATTCCGCGTGGAACTGAGCGAGGTCGAGGCCGTTCTCGACGCCCACCCGGACGTCCAGAAATCCGTGGTGGTCGCCCATCGGAGCGACTCCGGCAGCACGGAATTGATGGCGCACGTCGTCCTCCAGCCCGGGGCATCGCTCGACGCCGTGCGTGTCCAGCAGTTCGTACGCGACCGGCTGCCCCGCTACATGGTCCCCGCACACTGCATGATCCTCGACGCCGTGCCGCTGACCGCGACCGGCAAGGTCGACCGTGCCGCCCTGCCCGCTCCCACTACCGCGAAGCGGCCCGACGCACCGCACGTCGAGCCGGCCACCGAGAGCGAACGGATCGTCGCCGCCGTATGGTGCCGGGTCCTGGGTCTGGAACGGGTCAGCGCACGCGCCGCCTTCTTCGACCTCGGCGGCGAATCACTGCGCGCGATGCAAGTCACCACGGCCGTAAACAAGGCCCTCGGCACCCGTATCACCGTACGCGCCCTGTTCGACGCCGCCACCCTCGCGGAGTTCGCCGCCACCGTCGACGCGGCCCGGCGAGGAGAGGGACCGGTGGCGCGCGGTATCGCAGCCGCATCGGCCGAGGCGACGGGCCGATGACGCCCGTGCACGACGGCGCCCTACTCCACTCGCTCACCCCGGGGCAGCGGCGCCTGTGGTTCCTGCACCGGCTGGCTCCGGACAACCCCGCTTACAACATCGTGATCGCGCTGCGGCTGCGCGGCCCGCTCGGTGTCCCCGCCCTGCGGGCAGCCCTGGCCGACGTGACCCGCCGCCACGCGGCGCTGCGCACGGCCGTTCCCGAGGAACCCGGCGGGCACGGTCCGATCGCCCGTGTTGCCTCCGACGGGCCGCCGCTCGCGCTGGTGGACCTCACCGGCCTGTCCGGGGACCGCGCCCACGACGAGGCACGCCGGTTCGTGGACGCCGCTTCCGCCCGCCCCGTCGACCTGATGCGGGGGCCCATCACCCACTGGACCCTGCTGCGTGTCGCCGCCGACGACCACGTGCTGGTCCTCCTCACCCACCACATCGTCTTCGACGGCGGGTCGCTGCCCGTCGTGTGCGCGGAGCTGGAACACGCCTACCTCGAACGCGTCCATGGACGTCCTGGGGGCCCGGGATCACACGGCGGCACGGCGCCCGATGCCGACGGGGACGTACCGGAGGAGAGCCTGGAGTACTGGCGCGCCGCACTGGCGGACGTGCCGGCGCAACCCCTGGTGCTGCCCGTTCTCGCCGGACGCCGCGACACCACCGGCCGCACACCGGCGCACACCGCCCTCACCAACGGAGCGTGCACCCTGTCGGGCAGCGCGCTCCGCCGGCTGCGTACCCTCGCCGCCGAGGAGGGCTGCACCACCCAGCTCGTGCTGATGACGGCTCTGATCTGCGTGCTGCACCGCTACAGCGGTCAGGAGGACGTCGTCCTCGGCACCCCGGTCACCCTGCGCGAGGAGGCCGAGGAGGATGCACGCGTAGGCATGTACGTCAACCTGCTGCCCATCCGGGTCCGCATCAGCACGGGAGCCCTCTCGTTCCGTGAGGTGCTGCGGCGCACCCGCCGGGCCTGGCTGGACGCCCATGAGCACCGCCGGGTGCCCTTCGAGCGGCTCGTCGAGGAATTCCACACCGACGCGGCCCCCACCGTCCACCCGTTCTTCTCCGCGCTCTTCGCCTACCAGGAGGCACCGCCGCTGCCCCGCCTCCACGAGGTGGAGACCACACTGATGCCGGTCGCGCCCACCGCGCCCAAGTACGAACTGACCGTCACCGCCACCGAAGGCGAGCGGCAGGTCGACTTCGACCTGGACGTCGACAGCCGTAGCGCGAACCGTGCCGAGGCGGACGCCACCGCCCGCCACTTGCGCGCCCTTCTGGCCTCAGCGGTCGACGACCCCGAACGGGCCGTCGCAGACCTGTCGTTGCTGGACGGCACCGAACGCCGAGCACTCGGCCCGTACTGGCCGGCCACCCAGCGCGCCGCCCACACGGTCGCCAACGCACCCGACCTGTGGACCCCGGCCCACCGGCTCTTCGAGGAACAGGTCCGGCGCCGCCCCGACGCCGTGGCCGTCGTCCACGGCGCACACAGCCTCACCTACCGTGAGCTCAACCGGCGGGCGAACCGGCTCGCCCGGGAACTCGTGGCACGCGGCGCGGGCCCGGAGCGCGTCGTCGGTGTGTGCCTGTGCCGCACACCGCTGCTGCCCGTCACCCTGCTCGCCATCCTCAAGGCGGGTGCCGCCTACCTCCCCCTCGACCCGGCCTATCCCGTCCAGCGGCTGGGCGGCATGATCGAGGACGCGGGCATGAGCCTGCTCGTCACCGAACGGGAACTCCTGCACCGCACCGGCCTGGACGGCATGACGGATCCCGCCGAGGTGCTCCTCATGGACGACGACGCGGACCCGGCGACCGGGCACCCCGGGCACAACCTCGTCGGCCCGGCGACGGACGTCCACCCGAACAGCCTGGCCTACGTGCTGTTCACCTCCGGCTCCACCGGCCGGCCCAAGGGCATCTCCCTCCAGCACGGCAACCTCGACACCTTCTTGCGCTGGGCCGGCCGTACCTTCTCGGCCGAGGAGCTGACGGCCGTCCTCGCCACCACCTCGGCGTCCTTCGACGTCTCCGTCTTCGAACTCTTCGCGCCCCTGACCCACGGCGGCACGGTCCTGCTCGGCGACAACGCCCTGCACGTGCCCCACATGCCCGCCGCGGCCACCGCGACGCTGCTCAGCACCGTGCCCACGGCCGTGGACGCCCTCGCCCAGGCCGACGCGATCCCCCGCTCCGTGCGCACCGTCAACATCGGCGGCGAAACCCTGCAACGCGGTGTCGTGGACCGACTGGCGCGGCGGGTGCCCGGCGTGCGGGTGCACAACCTGTACGGCCCCTCCGAGACCACCACGCACTCCGCCAACGTTCGAGTACCCCTCGACTCCGATGAGCCCCCCACGATCGGACGCCCCCTGCTCACCGTGCTGATGTGGGTGGCGGACCGTTGCAGTCGCCCGGTGCCCGTCGGCGTCGTCGGCGAGATTGTCATCGGCGGAGTGGGCCTCGCACGGGGCTACGTCGGCCGCCCCCGACTGACGGCCGAGCGCTTCGCGCCCGACCCCGCCAGCGGCACCGGCGGCGGACGCCTCTACCTCACGGGTGACCAGGCCCGGGTGGACGGCAACGGCGACATGATCTTCCTCGGCCGCCGCGACTCCCAGATCAAACTGCGCGGGGTGCGGATCGAACCCGAGGAGATCGAGACCGTCACCCGCGCCCACCCGGCCGTGCTCGACGCCGCGGTCGTGGTGGAACGCCACAACGGTATTCCCCAGCGCCTGGTCGCCTTCGTCAAGGTGCGGCCGGAGGACCTGGCGTACGCCGACTCACTCACCCCCGACCTCCTGGCCCACCTGCGGGCCCGGCTGCCCAGGGCGATGATCCCCGCCGACATCCGCCTCCGGGCCGAGCTGCCGCTCAACGCGAACGGCAAGCTCGATCGCGGTGAACTGACCCGACGGTTGGCCCAGGAGCCCGTCCAGACCGAGTTCGCCACCCCCTTCGCTGCGCCGCGCACCGAACTGGAGAAGGCCGTCGCGGCGATCTGGTGCGAGGTGCTCGACTTGCCCCACGTCGGGCTCCACGACAACTTCCTCGAGATGGGCGGCAATTCGCTGCTCCTGCTCAAACTGCACCGCGCCCTGTGCGACACCGTCCACCCCGACCTCACGCTCGTCGACCTGTTCGCCTGGCCGACCGTGGCAGCCGTCGCTGAGCGCTTCGCCGCTGGCACGGGCCACGGCGGCGGGCGCGTCGGGGAAACAGCCGACGCCGCCGAGCGCGGCCGTAAACGGCGGCGTTCCGTGGCCGCGGCCCGCCGCTCACCGGAGGCCGGCCGGTGAGCACCAGCACGTACGAAGAGGCCAACGATGCCGAGGACGTCGAGAGCATCGCCGTAGTCGGCATGGCGTGCCGGCTGCCCGGCGCCGAAACCCCCGAGCAGTTGTGGACCAACCTACGGGCCGGGCGGTCGGCGGTGCGCCGCTTCGCCGCCGAGGAGGCGGCCGACGTCCCCGGCCGCCCCTCCGTCGCGGGCCACCCCGACTTCGTCGGCGCGGAAGGCCTGCTCGACGGGGTGGACCTCTTCGACGCGGACCTCTTCGGCTACGCGCCCCGCGAGGCGCAGATCATGGACCCGCAGCACCGGATCGGACTGGAAGTCGCCTGGGACGCCTTCGAATCAGCCGGTTACGACCCCGCCGACGCCGGAGGCCCGGTCGGCGTGTTCCTCGCCGCGAGCTTCAGCTCCTACCTGGTGCGCAACCTGCTGGCCGACCCCGAGGCGCAGCGCACGCTCGGCGGACTGTCCCTGCTCGTCCACAACGACAAGGACTTCCTCGCCACCGGTGTCTCGCACCGCCTCGGACTGCGTGGACCGAGTATCGCCGTCGGCTCGGCCTGTTCCTCGTCGCTCGCCGCCGTCCACCTCGCCGGGCGCAGCCTCCAGTCCTACGAGTGCGACATGGCGCTCGCGGGCGGGGTCTCCCTCCAGGTGCCCCAACGGCAGGGCTACCTGCACAGCCGTGACGGCATCTACTCCCCGAGCGGCGCCTGCCGGCCCTTCGACGCCGCCGCCGACGGCACCGTCGGCGGCAGTGGCGCCGGAATGGTGCTCCTCAAGCGCCTGTCCGACGCCCTTCGCGACGGCGACCACATCCACGCGGTGATCCTCGGCTCGGCCCTCAACAACGACGGCCGCGACAAGATCGGCTTCACCGCCCCCAGCGTGCGCGGACAGAGCGAGGTGATCGCCGAGGCCCACGCGGTCTCCGGCGTGACCGCCGACACGCTGGGCTACGTCGAGGCGCACGGCACAGGCACCGCGCTCGGCGACCCGGTGGAGATCCAGGCCCTCACAAAGGCGTTCCGTCACACCACCGACCGGCGCGGGTTCTGCGGCATCGGCTCCGTCAAGGCGGCCATCGGCCACCTGGACGCGGCGGCCGGCATCGCCGGGTTCCTCACCGGTGTCCTGGTCGCCCGCGAGCGCACGGTGCCGCCCAGCCCGTACTTCCGGGCCCCCAACCCGGCGATCGACTTCGCGGACAGCCCCTTCTTCGTCACTACCGACACGATGCTGCTGCCCGGTCCGCCCGGTCGGCGCCGAGTCGGAGTGAGCTCCTTCGGCGTCGGTGGCACCAACGCCCACGTCGTCCTCCAAGAACCCCCGGCACCCGTCCCCCGCCCGGAACCCACGGGCGACTCCCTGCTGCTGCTGTCAGGCCGTGACCCGCGCTCCGTGCGGGAGGCCGCCGACCGCCTGGTGCGCCACCTCACCGACAAGCCCGAGACGTCCGTCGCCGACGTCGCGCGCAGTCTCGCGGGCAAGCGTGCCTTCCCGCACCGGCGCGCCGTGCTCGCGACGGACACCGCCACCGCCACGCGCGCCCTCACGGCGCAGCCGGACCGCACCCCCGCCGCCACCCGCCGTGTGGTGTTCACCCTGCCCGACCTGACGGCCCTGGCTCCGGCCGACCTCGCCGCGCTCGCCGCGGAACCTGCCGTGTCCCGGGCGCTCGACGCCCTGCTCCTCCGGGCCGCTCGCGCCGGCATCACCGTGCCCCGCCCCGCCGCCGAGCGAGCCCCCCGTACGGCTACCGTCGCACCGGGCACCGCCTTCGCCGTCCAGTACGCCATGGTGGAGGCCCTGGCCGACTGGGGAGTGCGCCCCACCGCCGTCAGCGGGTCCGGCACCGGCGAACTCACCGCGGCCGTGGCCGCCGGGATGCTCACGGCGACACAGGCCCTGCGCCTGCTGGCGGCAGGCACACCCGCGGAGCGCGCCGCAGTCCTCGCCGACCCGGCACCGTCGGCATCAACGCTGCCCTGCCTGGGCACCCGCGCCGGTGGCCCGGTCACCGAACGGCACCTCTGGGAAGCCGAGTTCGCCGCCCCGGCGCGCGGAGACGGGACCGGACCGCTCACCCACCCGGACACCGACCCCACCACGCCGCTGCTCGACGTCCACCTCGGTGCCCCCGGCGGACCCACCACCGGCTCCCCGGCACACATCTGGTCGCCCCCCGGGCCTGGTGGGGGAGGCCCGGCACTCGTGCTCGCCGCCCTGTGGGAAGGGGGCGCCGACCTCGAACTCGACGCGTACCACCGCGACCGGGGAGCCCGGCGCGCCCCGGTGCCCGGGCACGTCTTCACCCGCGCCCGCCACTGGATCGGTCCCCCCGCCGTCCCCGCCGACACACTCGCCGCCGCGACCGAGGAACTGCGCGCGGCAACCGGTGCGACACCTCCGCGCTCCTTCGCCGACCGGCCCGCGGAGCGCGCCGCCCTGGACACACTGTGCACGGAGCTCGCCCTGGCGCACCTCGCCGGCGCCCTGCGCGGCGTCACCCCGCCGTCCGGCACGACCGTCGACGAGATCGCCGCACGCCTGGGCACGCTGCCCGCCTACCGGCCCTTCCTGGAGTACCAGCTCGATCTGCTCGTCGAGGACGGTCTCGTGGCGCGCGACGGGGACCGCCACACCCTCCTCACCACCCGCCCCGCCGACCCCGGGCAGGCCGCCGCACGGGTCCGTGAACACCACCCCGATGTCGCGGGGATCGCGGAACTGCTGCTGCACTGCGGGCAGGACTACCGCGAGGCGCTGCGCCGGCCCGGAGCGGGACTCGCCCTGCTCCACCCGCCGGGCGACCGCGGCCTGGTGGCCCGGCTCCTCACCGAGCGGACCGCACCGTACTCCTGGGCCGACCCCCTCGCCCTGACCGTGGCACGCACGGCGCGGCGGGTGGCCACCGCACGGCAACGGCCCCTGCGCGTCTTGGAGGTGGGCGCGGGCGGCGGACGGCTCACGCAGCACCTCGTCACCGAGCTGGAGGGCACCTCGGCCCGCTGCACGATCACCGACATCAGCCCCCACTTCCTGGCGGCGCTGCGCGAACAGGGCGGGGCGCGCGGCCACCGGTCGGTCGAGACGAGGGTCCTCGACATCACGGCCGACCCCGTCCGCCAGGGCATCGCCCTCGGCGCCCACGACCTCGTCGTCGGACTCGACGTGGTGCACACGACGCCCGACGTCGGCCACACGCTGCGTCGGCTGCGCGCACTGCTCGCCCCCGGCGGCACGCTCGCGCTGGTCGAGACGGTTGCCCGGGACCGCTGGATCCCCATGGTCTGGGGTCTCACCGAAGGCTGGTGGGGCGCACGCGACGGCCGGAGGGGCGGACCACTGCTCTCCACCGAGGAGTGGGCCGCCGCACTGCGCGACGCGGGCTTCATCGCCGACCGGCCCGTACCAGGGGTGGCCGAGCCGAGCGCGGACGCCGTGCTCCTGCTCGCACACCAGCCCGCGGGCGCGTCCGCGACCGCCCCCGGGGCCGACGGGGCCTCCGACCGGCCGGCGCTCGCGCGGGTCACGGACCCCGCCCGGTGGACCTACCGCACCGGCTGGCACAGCGCCTCCCTACCCGTCCCCGCCCCTGATCGGCCCGGCCGCACCTGCCTGGTCTTCGTGGACGGAGACCTCGGCGAGCGGGTGTGCCGGTCGCTGGCGGACCGCGGCCTGCGGGTGGTGCGGGTGCACCCCGCCGGACGCCCGGCCGGCGACACCGTGGACGTGCACCACGTGGACCCGACCGATCCCAAGGCTCACCAGCGGCTGGTGGACACCCTGACCGACCGGGCCGTGACCGTCGACCTCGTCGCCCACCTGTGGAACGCGGACCGGCCGGTCACCGGCCTGGAAGCCGTGGACGAGGCCCTGTCACGCGGTCTGCACAGCGTGCTGGACACCGTCCGGGCGCTGGCGCGTACCGACCGGGGCACCTCGGTCCGTCTGCTGATCGCCACCGCGGGCGGCCAGGACGTCCTCGGCGGCGACCTGCGCCACCCTGAACAGGCACTGCTCACCGCGGCGGCGAAGGTGCTGCCACGCGAGTACCCCGAACTCGGCTGCACGGTCGTCGACCTGCCGCCCGAGATCGCCACCGACCCGCATCGGCAGGCGGATCAGGTCGTCGCGGAACTGCTGGCCCACGACTGCCCGCCGCTCGTCGCCCACCGGGGCCGGCGCCGCTGGCTGCCGCATGTGCGACCGCACCCGCTGCCCGCCCCCGACCCGTCACGTCCCCCGGTGCGGCCCGGCGGTGGTTACCTGGTGTGCGGTGGACTCGGTGGCATCGGACTGGCCGTCGCCGAACACCTGCTGCGCGAGGGCGGCCAGGTGCTGCTCACGCGCCGTACGCCCTTCCCGCCCCGGGCCAAGTGGGCCGGCCTGCCCGCCGACACCTCGGACGGGCGCATCGCCCGCCGGCTCCTGGCCGCCGAGCGCTCCGGGGGGCGCGCCGTCGTCCTCCGTGCCGACCTCACCGACCTCACCGCGATGCGCGAGGCCGTCGCCACCGCACTCCGCGAGTTCGGCAGCCTCGACGGCGTGGTGCACGCCGCCGGAGTCACCGACCCGGCCGGCGTGGTCCAACGCCGCAGCCGCGCCGCGACGGACACCGCCGTGGCCTCCAAGACCACCGGGACGCTGGTACTCGAACGAGCCCTCGCCGGCACCGCGCCCGACTTCGTGCTGCTGTGCTCCTCCATAGGCACCGCGCTGTACAAGCTCAAGTACGGCGAGCTCGGCTACGTGGCGGCCAACGAGTTCCTCAACGCCTTCGCCCATAGCCGACGTGCCCTGGGCGTGCCGGTGGTCGCCGTCGGCTGGACCGACTGGCTGGAAGGCGGCATGTGGACCGCGGCCCGCCGCGAGCTGGACCGCCGCTACCGCGTGGACGCACCCGGTGGGGTCCACCCGGCCGACGACCTGCTCCTGGGCCTCACCGACGCGGAGGGTGTCGAGATGTTCCGCCGTGCGGTGCGGTCCGACGAGCCCCATGTGCTCGTCTCGACTCAGGACCTGGAAACGCTGCTGGCGCGGCACGAGGACTACAGCGTCGACGACCACCGCCGGGCCGTGGGCGTCCTGCAGCGGGCGCGCGCCGACGACGGGCCGGCGCCCCGGCCGTCCACCGGCGGCACCGGAGGCCGGGACGCCGGCCGGGCCGGAGGGACGACCGAACGGACCGTCGCCGGATGGTGGTCGCACCTGCTCGGCCTGGACGACGTGCGGCCCGACGACGACTTCTTCGCCCTCGGGGGCGACTCGCTCATCGCCCTGAGGATGCTGACCATCGCCGAGGAAACGGCGGGTGCCGAGGTGTCCCTGCCGTGGTTCTTCGAGCATCCGACCGTTGCCGAACTGGCGGCGGAGATCGACCGGCTGAAGCGGCCCACGGGTGCCGCCGGAGGCGAGGAACGAGTACTGCTGTGACCATCGAGGACTACTATGCCGACCTCGTGGCGCGCGGTGTACGGCTCGCCGACGAGGACGGCCGGCTCCGCTGCGCCGCCCCGGCCGGCGTGCTCACCGACGCCCTCCTGAAAGAAGTGTCGGCACGCAAGGACGAGTTGCTCGCCCACCTCGCCGAGCGCAGGGTGCCGCTGTCCTACCCGCAGGAACAGCTCTGGGTGGCCCACCGCCTCGACCCAGCCGGCTGCGCCTACCACGAGCCCGTGCTGGTCGAGCTGGAAGGCCTGTTGCAGCCGACGGCGCTGCGCCGGGCGCTCGACGCGGTGTACCACCGGCACGAGGCCCTGCGCACGGTCTACCCCACCCACCGTGGCCGCCCGCACCAGGTCGTCCTGGAGCCCGGTCCCTGCCCGCTCACCGTCGCCGACCTCACGGACCTGCCCCCGGAAGCACGGGAAGAGGCGGCACGACAGTGGGTGGAACGGGAGGTGCGTCGCCCCTTCGACCTGACCACGGGGCCCGTGCTGCGCGCCGTCCTGCTCACGCTGGACGCCGAGCGGTACCGGTTGCTGCTGACGCGTCACCACATCGCCGGCGACGGCTGGTCCCTGGGACTGCTGCTGCGCGACCTCGGTGACGCCTACGGCGCTGCCCGGTCCGGCCGACCCCCGACACCACCCCCGAACGACGTGCGCTACACGGATTTCGCCGAGTGGCAGCGCGCCGTCCGACGCCGCGACCCGCTCGGGACACGGGGCGCCGAACGCGTCCGCGCCCTGCGCGGGGCCCCCGTCGGGCTGCGTCTGCCGGCCCCGGAGGACCTCGCGCCCGGCACGCGGGAGGCGCCCGTCGCCCGGACCGTCGACGTGCGCCTGGAGGCCGGGCCGGCCGCCGGAGTCCGTGCCCTGGCCGACCACGCCCGGGTGACGCCGTTCACCGTGCTGCTCACCGCGTACGCGGCCGTCCTGGGTCATTGCTGCGACCAGGACGACATACTGATCGGCAGCCCGGTGGCAGGGCGTCCCCGGGCCGAGTACGAGGACGTCGTCGGCACCTTCGCCAATCTCCTGCCGATCCGCGTCCGTCTCGACGGGGACCCTTCCCTCGACACGCTGCTGCGGCGCGTCCACACGGAGGTGATGGACGCGCTCGAAGCCCGTGACGTGCCCTTCGGGGCGCTCGTCGCCGAGATCGCACCCGGCAGGAGGTTCGACGCCGAACCGTTGTGCCAGGCGACGTTCTCCCTCCAGAACCTGCCGTCCACGGAAGTTCCGCTGCCCGGGCTGCGCGTCACGCTGCTGCCCGCCCCGCAGGTGGCACCCAAGCACGCGCTGGCCGCCATCGCCACACCGTCCGACGGCGGCTACGCCGTCACGTTCTCCGTCGACCCGGCGCGTGTCACGGAGGAGACGGCGCGTGCCGTCGCCGACGGCTTCGTGAGGGTGCTGAGCGGCGCCGCGGCCGACCCGGGGCTGACCGTCGCGGACATCCTAGGCCCCGCCGGCCCCCGCCCCGTACAGGGCCACACGGTTGCCGTCGACGCCACAGGGGCGGCGAGGACCGAGCCGTCGCACTCCGACAGCGCCGGCGCCACCGCGCCTGCCGGGCCCATGACGCCCACCCAGCGGCGACTGGCCGAGTTGTGGCGGGACCTGTTGGCGCTGCCCGAGGACGTCACCCCGGACGTCCACGCCAACTTCTTCGACCTCGGCGGAGACTCCATCAAACTCACCCAGCTGCTGGCCTGGGTGATGGACGCCTTCGGCATCGATCTGCCGGTCCGGCGTATTCACGCACTGCTGGACATCGCGTCGCTCGCCTCCGCCATCGACGACGCCGTGAAGGATCGGGACGAGGCGG
The DNA here is from genome assembly GCF_002099185.1 of Streptomyces sp. CB03238. Classification (NCBI taxonomy): domain Bacteria; kingdom Bacillati; phylum Actinomycetota; class Actinomycetes; order Kitasatosporales; family Streptomycetaceae; genus Streptomyces; species Streptomyces sp. CB03238. The sequence goes on from NZ_NBCN01000020.1 coordinate 58,737, forward strand.
CCGATGCCACGCTGGCCGCCCTCGTACGCGATGTGGAGGAACTGACCGAGGAGGAGCTACGGAAACGTCTGAGCTGACCCGACCCCCTTCCGGGCGGGCCACCCACATCATCGGGGCGCTCCTCCGGCACGCCGACGCCACACCCGACCGCACGGCCTACGTCTTCCTCGAGGACGGGGAGAAGGAGACCGAACGGCTCACTTTCGCTGCGCTGCGCGACCGGGTCGCGGCTGTCGGCCGGACCCTGGCGGAGCGCTGCCCCCCGGGATCGCGCGCGGTGATCGCATACCCTTCCGGACCCGCCTACGTGCTGGCCTTCCTGGGCTGCCTGTACGCGGGCGTCGTGGCCGTGCCCTGCGACGTGCCGAGCCGTGGCCCCGGCCGGGAGCGGTTCGCGTCGATCGTCGCCGACGCCGAACCGGCCGTCGTCCTGACCGACAGCCCCGTGGACGGCCATCCATGCCTGGACGTCTCCGTCTCCGTGGCGCCCGGCGGCGCGCCGCGCCCCGCCTGCACGCCCGACGGCGACGACCCGGCCTTCCTCCAGTACACCTCCGGCTCCACCCGGGAGCCGCGCGGCGTCGTCGTCACCCACGCCAACCTCATGGCCAACGAACGCATGATCGCTGAGGCGTGCGGGCACGACGCCGAATCGACCTTTGTCGGCTGGCTGCCGCTCTTCCACGACATGGGCATGGTCGCCAATGTCCTCCAGCCGCTCTACTTGGGCGCGTGCGGTGTCCTCATGCCACCGGAGGCGTTCCTGCGCGACCCCGTCCGCTGGCTGCGCGCCATCTCCCGGTACCGTGCCCACACCAGTGGCGGCCCCAACTTCGCGTACGAACTGTGCGCCGGACGCATCCGCCCCGAGCAGACCGAGGGCCTCGACCTGAGCAGCTGGCGGGTCGCCTACAACGGCGCCGAGCCCGTACGCGCGGACACCCTCGCACGCTTTCACCGGCGCTTCGCGCCACACGGGCTGAGCGCCGAGGCGGCCTTTCCCTGTTTCGGTCTCGCCGAGGCCACCTTGATCGTGAGCGGCACACCCAAGGACTCCCCGGCCCGCGTCCTGGCGGCCGACGCCGCAGCGCTGCGCGCCGGCGAGGTACGCCCGGCCGAACCGGGCGCCGACGCCGTGCCGTTGGTCAGCAGCGGCCGTGCCGTGCCCCACACCGACATTCGCATCGTCGCCACCGCCACCGGCCGCGCCTGCGCCCCGGGAGAGATCGGCGAGATCTGGGTCGACAGTCCCAGTGTGGCCCGTTCCTACTGGCGCCGGCCCGAGGAGTCGGAGGCGCTCAACGCGCGGCTGGAGCCCGGCGGACCGCGCCATCTGCGCACCGGCGACCTGGGTGCCCTGGTCGACGGGGAACTGTACGTCACCGGCCGGCACAAGGACCTGATCGTCGTACGCGGACGCAACCACCACCCCCAGGACCTGGAGTGGACGGCGGAGCGCGCGCATCCGCTGCTGCGGCCGTCCTGCAGTGCCGCCTTCTCCCTGGAAAGGGGCGACGCCGGTGAAGCGGTGGTACTGGTCTGTGAATTCCGTGACGGCGCGGACCCCGGCGAGGCCGCCACGGCCGCCGCGGCGGTGCGGGCCGCCGTCCTCGCCGCACACGGCGTGGAGATCGACGAGGTCGCCTTCGTGCCCCGGGGCACCGTCCGCAAGACAACCAGCGGCAAGGTGCGCCGCCAGTGGTGCCGGGACCGCCACAGCGAGGGCGTGCTGCCCGTGTCGGCCGTCTTCACCCGGGTACCCCTGCCCGGCTCGTCGGCCGACCCTGGCTGGCCGACCCCGGCGACCCTACGCTCGGTGACACGCGACCGGGCCCTGGTCCTGCTGTCCCGGGCGCTCCTGCGTACGGTCGCCGCCCCGGACGGTGCCGGGGCCGGGGCCACCGCCCCGGACACCACCCTGGTCGCCGCGGGCCTGGACTCACTGGCCGCATTGCGTACGCACCAGGACCTGGAGGACCGCTACGGCGTGGTGCTGCCGCTTACCGCCCTCCTCGGCGACGCGTCGGCGAAGGACGTGGCCGCCCTCATCCTGAGCGCTCTGGCGGCGGAGCCCGAGGACACCACGGGCGTAACGGCCCGTCACGAGGCCCCGGACACCCCGCGCACGCCACCCGGCGCGGCCGTTCGGGAGTTCCCGCTTTCGCCGGGCCAGCGAGCCGTATGGTTCGAGCACCACGCGGTGCCCGGCAACACGGCCTACCACCTGGCCAGGGCACTGCGCGTCGAAGGGCCGCTCGACGAGCCCCGGCTGGCCGCCGCCGTGGACCGGGTGGTCGCCCGCCACGCGATGCTGCGCACCTGCTTCCCCGACCGGGACGGCGAGCCGGTCAACCGGGTGCTCCCGACCGGACCACGACTCGTGTGTGTGGACGCGTCCGGGATGACCGAGACCGCCCTCACCCAGACCCTCCAGCGCGCGGCCACCGCGCCGTTCGCCCTCGAGGACGGCCCGCCGGTCCGGTTCACCTGGTTCCGCCGGGGCCCGGGCGACGGCGTCCTGCTGATCAACGCGCACCACCTTGTCGCCGACTTCTGGTCACTCGTGACGATTCTGCGCGAACTGTTCGGCCCCGAGGAGCCCACCGCCGCTGATACTCCAGCGACCGAGCACCAGGGGGCCGCCGACTTCGCCACCCACACCGAGGCCCGGCGGAGGAGCCTGGAAGAGGACGGCGACCGGCTGTGGGCCCACTGGCGCGACGTCCTCGGCACCGCTGACCGCGCCGCCGCCCTCCCGGTCGACCGGCCGCGCCGTGCCCATCGCTCCTTCAAGGGCGCCCGCAGCGCCTTCCGGCTGCCCGCCGCGGCCCTCACCGCCGTGCGCGCGGTCGCCCGGGCACACGGAGCAACCCTGTTCCAGGCCCTGTTCGCCGCCCACCTGGCCGTACTGCACGACTGCACCGGACAGGAGGACCTCGTCGCCGGCATGCTCGCCGCCGACCGCCGGCGCGCCGCCACCGCCGACCTCGTCGGCCACCTGGTCGACACCCTCCCTATACGCTCCCGACGTGCCCCCGGTGACACCTTCAGCACCTTCCTGGAACGCACACGCGCCACCGTCCTGGACGCCCTGGACCACGCCGTGCCGTTCCCCGAACTGGTCGCGGCACTGCGGCCCGCCCGTTCCACGGCCCACGTGCCGCTGGTCCGCACCCTCTTCGTCATGCAGCGGGAACAGGGTGACGCCGATGACGGCTTCCGAGCCCTCGCGCTGAACGTGCCCGGCACCCTGCACGTGGGTGAACACACACTGCACAGCGTGCCCGTCGAGACCGGCGGAGCCCAGTTCGACATCTCCCTCTCAGTGGCCGAGGTGGGCGGACAGCTGGTCGGCGTCTGGGAGTACGACACCGACCTGTTCGACCCCGCCACCGTGGAGCTCCTCGGCGCACGCCTCACCACCCTGCTGCGCGCGTGTGCCGCCCACCCGGAACAGCCCCTGGTGCGGCAGCCGGTCCTCGACCCCGCGAGGACGCACCGACTGCGCGCGGCCCAGCACGGGCCGCACCGGGACCGGTCACCCGCCGACGCGCTGCACCTGCGGGTGGCGCGCCGGGCAGCAGTCGTGCCCGACGCCGCCGCCGTCACCGCCGAGGAACCGGACGGCACCGCGCACACCCTCAGCTACGCCGCCCTGGAGCGCGCGACCGCCGCGCTGGCCGCCCGCCTGCGGGCCGCCGGCGTCGGCGCCGAGGACCGGGTCCTGGTCCTTCTGCCTCGCGGCGTATGGCTGCCCGTCGCCTACCTGGCCGCCTGGCGCGCCGGTGCCGTCCCGGTCCCGGTCAACCCGGACGACCCGCCCGCCCGATGGGCCCTCATCGCCGAGGACAGCGGTGCCCGCGCCGTGCTCACCCAGGAGCCGGCCGGCCACGCGCTGGCCCCCGTCGCGCTCGACCCGGCGGACGTGACAGCCGCCCCCGCCCGTACGCGCCGTGGGACGCTGGGCCCCGTCCACCCACAGGCCGCCGCCTGCGTGCTCTACACCTCGGGCTCCACTGGGCGCCCCAAAGGCGTCGTCCTCACCCACGGCGGCCTCGCCAACCGCGTCGTCTGGATGGACGAGGCCTTTCGGCCCGGTGCCGACGAGCGCGTCCTGCACAAGACGCCGGTCACCTTCGACGTCTCGCTGTGGGAACTGATGTGGCCGCTCACCATCGGCGCCACCCTGGTCGTCGCGCCGCCCGGAGCGCACCGCCACGCCGAGCGCCTGCGGGACCTGATGGACCGACAGCAGGTGACCACCGCCCACTTCGTCCCCTCGGTGCTGGTCGGCTTCCTCGACGCACACGACCCCACCCGTCGGCCGCGCAACGCCGAAGCGCTGCGCAGGGTGTTGAGCAGTGGCGAGGAACTGTCCGAGAGCGCCGCCTCCCGCTTCCACGAGCGCCTCACCGCGGAGCTGCACAACCTGTACGGGCCCACCGAGGCGTCGATCGACGTCACCGCCTGGCACCGGGAGCCGGGGGAGCGGGGGCCGGTTCCCATCGGCCGCCCCCTCGCCAACACCGTGATCAGGGTGCTTGATGCCCATGGCCGGCTTGCTCCGCCGCCCGCGCGCGGTCAGGTGTGGATCGGCGGCGCCGCCCCCGCCCGCGGGTACCTCGACGCCCCGGCCGCCACAGCCCTCGCCTTCCGCCCGGACCCGTACGCCGAGGAATCCGGTGCCCGGCTCTACGCCTCCGGCGATCTCGCCCGGCTTCGCCACGACGGCGCCCTGGAGTTCCACGGCCGTACTGACGACCAGGTGAAGATCGCCGGAAACCGGGTGGCCCTCGGCGAGGTCGCCGAGGCGCTGCGCGCCCTGCCGGCCGTCCGGGACGCCGCCGTGGTGGCCCACGACGGGCAGTTGCTCGGCTACGTCGTTCCCGGAGGCGGGGCCGAGGACGAAGATCCTCAGCGGCTGGCCACGGCCGCCCGCGAGACGCTCCGTACGACCCTGCCGTCCTACCTCGTCCCCGCCGCCGTACGCACCCTGCCCTCACTGCCGCTCACCGGCGCGGGCAAACTCGACCGGAGCCGGCTGCCTCTGGCGGCCGCCCGGCCCGGACGAACCCGTGACGCGGACCAGCCGCCGGCCACCGGTCTGGAGCGCCGGCTCACCGCCCTGTGGGAGCGGGCGCTGTCGACCGAGGGGATCCGCGCCGACGACGACTTCTTCGTCCTCGGAGGCGACTCCATCACGGCGCTCCGAGTCGTGGGCGCCGCACAGCGCGAGGGCATCTCCTTCTCGGTCGGTGACCTCTACGACCATCCGACGGCTGCGGAACTGGCCCGGCACGTCACCGCGGCGGACCTCGGGCCGGCGACCGCCACGCCGCCGTTCGCCCTGTGCCCGCAGCCCCACCCCGCCCACGTGGAGGACGCCTACCCGCTGTCGACCACTCAGCGCGCCCTGCTGTTCCAGCGCGAGCACCACCCGGGCTACGAGGTCTACACGACCACCGTCACGGTCGGGAGGCCCCTCGACGCGGAAGCATTGCGCACGGCGATCCGCCGGCTGACGCTCCGGCACGCCTACCTGCGCTCCACCTTCGATCTGGCGGCGCGGCCCGAACCCCTCCAACTCGTCCACCCGTTCATGGACGTTCCCCTCACGGTCCGCGACCTGACCGTCCTCGGCACCGCGGCGGCCGAAGCGGACATGGCCGACTGGCTGGAGGAGGAACGGGGGCGGCCCTTCGACACCGCCCGCGGCCCGCTGATCCGCTTCACCGCACACGACCTGGGCGCGAGCCACCACCTCACGCTCGCCAGCTTCGGCCTCGACGGCTGGTGCACGGCGACCGTGCTCACCGAGGTCCTCACCGACGCCGTCCGGCCCACCGGCCCCGGAGCACCCCCGCCCCGCCTCGGCTACGCGGACTTCGTCGCCCTCGAACGCCGTGCCCTGCGGGAGCCGCGACACCGTGACTTCTGGGAACGTACGCTCGCCGGCGCCGCCCCGTGCCAACTTCCGCGCTGGGAACCAGTGCCCCGCCCCGTCCCCGCCCGGGTCCGCCGCGTGGTGCTGCCCGTGGACGACCCGGTCACCGAACGACTGCGCGCGGTGGCCCTCGAGTTGCGGGTGCCGCTCAAGTCGGTGCTGCTCGCCGCGCACCTGCGCGTGGTCCGGGTGACCGCCGGCACCGAGGACGTGACGACCGGTCTGGAGACCCACGGCCGCCCGGAAGGCCCCGACGGGGACCGCGTGGTGGGCGTCTTCAACAACATCGTGCCCCTGCGCCTGCCCGTGCGGAGCGGCACTTGGGCGGACCTGGTGCGTGCCGCGCACACGGCCGAACGGGCCCTCCTGCCACACCGGCGCTACCCACTGGCCCGACTCGACCGCGAACGGGGCGCCGCCCGCCTGTTCGACACGCTGTTCGTGCACACCCACTTCCACCTCTACGACCAGGTGCCCGCCGAGGTGTCACTCGACCCGACGAGCGTGCGGGCGCCGGACCAGACGTACGTCCCGCTCACGGCCCACTTCAACGTGGAGTCCGGTACGGGCCGACTCAGGGTCCTGCTGGAACACGACCCTCGCGAGTTCTCCGAGGAACAGACGGCCTCCCTCGCCGCCTCCTATGCCGACGCCCTGTCCGCCGTGTCCGGCGATCCAGGGGCCCGCTGGGACGCCGACATACGGGCCACGCCCCGAGTGCCCGTCGCCGAACCGCCGTTCCTCCCCGTCCACCGGCTCGTGGGCGCCGTCGCCCGCCGCCTCCCCGACCGCACGGCCGTCAGTGCCGGCCGCGACCAGCTCAGCTACGCGGGACTGTGGGCGGCCTCGGGCCGTCTGGCCGCCGCCCTGCGCGCCCGGGGCCTGGGGCCGGAGGACGTCGTGGCCCTGCACGGCACCCGGAGACCCGAAACCGTCGTCGCCCTCCTCGCCGTGCTCCGCGCGGGAGCCGCCTACCTGCCCATCGACCCCCGCTGGCCCGCCGCGCGCGTCGCGCTCCTCCTCGCCGACGCGCGGGCACGGCTGTACCTGGCCGCGCCCGGCGAACGGACCGGACCCCTGCCCGCCGACGTGCCCGTGCTGCGCACCGACACCGCCCCGCCGGCCGGGTGCGGCCCGGAACCGGACGTGCACCCCGAATCCCTCGCGGACGTGATGTTCACCTCCGGTTCCACCGGCCGCCCCAAGGGCGTCGGTGTGCATCACCGCGGCCTCGCGGGCTATGTGCGCTGGGCCGTCCAGGAGTACGGCATCGACGCGGACACCCGGTCTCTGGTGCACTCCCCGCTCGCCTTCGACCTCACCGTCACCACCTTGCTAGCCCCGCTCACCACCGGCGGAACGGTCGACCTCCTGCCCGACGACGACCCGGCCGCCACCGGCCGCGCGCTGCGTGCCGGTGGCCACACGCTGCTGAAGGTCACCCCGGCGCATGCCGACGCCCTGGCCGAACAGATCGCCCCGCTGGGCGGGGCTCCTGCCCTGCGGACCCTCGTGATCGGTGGTGAGCAACTGTCCACGAGCACCGTCGACGCCTGGCGCCGCATGGCCCCGTCGGTCGCCGTGTTCAACGAATACGGGCCCACCGAGACGGTCGTCGGCTGTGCCGTGCATCACTGTGCCGACGGCCCCGGGGACGACGCCCGGGTTCCCATCGGCACCGGTGCGGCGGGGGCGACGCTGACGGTGGTGTGCGCCCATCTGCCGGCCGCCGCACATGCCGTGGGCGAGCTCCATGTCGGCGGCCCGGGAGTGACCCGCGGCTATCTCGGCCGACCCGCCGCCACCGCCGCGTCGTTCGTGCCCGACCCCGGCGCCGTACGCTCAGGCGCCCGCGCTTACCGCACCGGCGACCTCGTGTCCCGCCGCCACGACGGGCTGCATGTCTTCCACGGACGCCACGACGACCAGATCAAGGTCGCCGGCCACCGGGTGGAGCCCGGCGAGATCGAAGCGGCGCTGCGCGCCCACCCCGGCATCCGTGCCGCGGCGGTCGTGCTGTCCGGCCGTCAACTCCACGCGTACATAGCCCCGATGACGCCGCAGCGGCCCCCGAAAGCGTCTGTGATCTTGAGCTGGTTGTCGGTTAGGCTGCCCGCACACATGATTCCGCACCGGTACGTCCCGCTGCCGGAACTCCCCCTCACGCCGAACGGAAAGGTGGACCGCGTCATGCTGCCGTCGCCCGAACGGCGTTTCGCCGAACTGCGCGACCGTGTACGCGGCTTGAGCCCGGAAGAGCTCCGCAGCCGGCTCGCCGCCGCGCGGGCCGCCGCCGACCGGGGGGAGCGGGACCGAACATGAGTTCCGACGACGCGGCCCTGACCCCCGCCCAGGAGGAACTCCTCGGACTCTGGCTCGCCGAGGAGGTTCCTGGTGCGCGGCCGGGGCCCGAGCGCCATGTCCCCCCGCGCAACCGGGCCGAGGCCGTCCTCGCGGACATCTGGGCCGAGGCGCTGGAGGTGCCGTGCGTCGGAGTGGCCGACGACTACTTCGCCCTGGGTGGTGATTCCGTGCTCGCCATCGTGGTCGTGGCGCGCGCCGCCGAGGCCGGCCTCGACGTCTCCGTACGCGATCTCTTCGAAGCGCGCACCATCGCCGGGCTCTCCCTGACCGACGACCGGCTCCGCACCGCACCCTTCCTGGTCACGGCCGCGGACGGTCCGTCCGCCACCGCGCCGTACGCCGCAGCCGACGTCGACCTGCCGCTCACCCCTCTCCAGGAAGGCATACTCTTCCACTCGTTGACGTCCGGCCGGCAGCGGGACGGCTACCTCGTCCAGGCGCACTGCCTGGTCACCGGACCGGTGGACCTGCCGCTCCTGCGCAGGGCCTGGGAGGCGGTGCACGCCGCGGAACCCGCGCTGCGTACCGCGTTCAGGCTGAGCGGGCCGGAGGGACCGCGCCGGTGGATCGCCCCGGTCGCGACCCTGCCCTGGACCGAGGAGCACTGGCACGACCGCGACGTGCGGGCCGCCCTCGCCGAATACCTGCGCCGTGACCGGGCGGCGGGGTTCGACCTGGAACATCCGCCCCTGTCGCGCGTCGCCGTGTTCCGGGAGGCCAGGGACCGCCACCGCATCGTGTGGACGCACCACCACCTGCTGCTGGACGGCTGGTCCCAGCAAATCGTCCTGCGCGCCGTGCTGGACCACTACGCCGCCCTCGCCGGGGCCGCTCTCGGGAGCACGCAGCAGCCACCTGCCACCAACGAGCCGGGCCCCGCGACGCCCGCCGAGCCACACGCCGTACCGTCCCCGGACGAGGAGGCCCACTGGCGCGGCCTGCTCGCTGGTGCGCGTCCCACCCTGCTCGCACCGGACCGGAACGACACCGGGGAGCCCCAGAGCCCGGTGCGCGCGGTGGCCACCGACGTCTGGCCGACGGGTCTCGTCACAGCCGTGGAGGCGTTCGCGGCTGACACCGGCGTTACCGTCGCCACCGTCCTCACCGGTTGCTGGGGCCTGGTCGCCGCAGCCCGCACCGGCGCCGAGGAAGCCGTGTTCGGCCTGACGGTGTCGGGCCGTAACCCGGAAGAGCCCGGCGTCGCCGCACGTGTCGGCATGTTCGTCAACACAATGGCCACCCGCGTGACCGCGAAGGGCCCGTCGACGGAGGCCTGGCTGCGGACACTGCAACGACGACTGACCGATTCCCGGCGGCACTCCGGCACTCCACTGAGCCGGGCCGTCCGCTGGTCGGGCCACGACCGGCTGTTCGACTCCCTCCTCGTCGTGGAGAACTTCCCCATGTGGCTCGCCCAGGGCACCCGGGTCGCCGGACTGGTCGTCGACGACATCGACGTGGTGCTGGACGAGGGCTACCCCCTGGTCGTCGAGGTGGCCACGTACGGCGGACTGGCCGTGCGGCTGCGCCACGACACCTCGGCCGTCCCCCCGACGGCGGCGCACGACATCCTCGGGGAACTGCGCGCCTGCGTCGAGCAGATGGTCACCGGCGCCGTAGGCACCCCGGGGGGACTGCGCACCGCGGTGGTGGACCACCGCGCCGGCGCGCGTGACCGGGCCGCCCACGCCCGGCGGGCCAAGGCACGGGATCTCCTGGCCACCGCACGGCGACGCCCGGTGCGCGGCGACGAACCGGGGGGCACGGGATGACGCGCGTCCTCGTCACCGGATCCTCCGGCTTCATCGCCGGCCACCTCGTCGAAAGGCTGCGACGCGACGGCCACCTGGTGCGGGCCGCGGGCCGCCGTGCCACGCCGGCGGACGAGTTCGTCGAGGCCGACCTGCGCGACGCCGAGCAGTGCCGCCGGGCGGTCGAGGGAACGGACGTGGTGTTCGCCCTCGCCGCCAACATGGGCGGCATCGGATGGACCCACCACGCTCCGGCGCAGATCCTCAGGGACAACCTCCTCATCTCCACCCACACTGTCGAGGCGGCCCGGGCCGCGGGCGTGTCCACACTGGTCTACGCCTCGTCGGCCTGCGTCTACCCCCGCTACCTGCAGAACCACCCCGACAGCCCGGCCCTGCGGGAGGACATGGTCTTCCCCGCCGACCCCGACATGTCGTACGGTTGGGAGAAGCTCACCGGCGAACTGCTGTGCGAGACCTACCGCGACACCTACGGCATGGACGTCAAAGTCGCCAGGCTGCACACCGTGTACGGGCCCGGGGCCGCCTATGCCGGGCCGCGCGCGAAGGCACTGATGGCGCTGTGTGCCAAGGTCGCCGCCGTGGAAGGTGACGTCGGCACCATCGAGGTGTGGGGCGACGGCAGCCAGACCCGATCGTTCTGCCATGTCGACGACTGCGTCGAAGGGCTGGTGCGGCTCGCCGCCTCGGACGTGACCACCCCCGTCAACATCGGTTCCGACGAACGCGTCACCATCGCCGAGGCGGTCCGGCTCATCGCGGACGCCGCCGGCAAGGACATCACCATGGGCTTCGCCCCCGACAGGCCGGTGGGACCCCTCGGCCGCAGTTCCGACAACACGCGGTGCCGCGAACTCCTCGGCTGGGCGCCCGGCGTCCCGCTGGCCGAGGGGATCCGCGGCACCTACCGCTGGGTCGCCGCTCACATGGCCGCCGAGAGGAGCCGAGCCGATGTCTGACCACGACGCCCCGAGCGCGGAGCGGACCCTGGCCCGGCTGCTGCTCGGGCACCTGCCCGGCAGACGTGACAGAAACCTCCAGGACCTCGCCACCGCCGTCCTGCGCGAGCAGGGTGCGCGCAGCCCCGTCCTCGCGACGGTCAACGCCACTCTGGCCGTGCGACGCGACCTCGCCTACTGGCTGCGGCTGGAGCCCCGCCGCCATTGGTCGCGGCTGACGTACCGCCCGGTGCCCCACGCCGGACCCGACCGCGTGCTGTCCCTGCTATGCCCCAGTCGAGGCCGCGTCGACAACCTCGGCTTCTTCCTCCGCAGCCTCCACCGCACCGCCGTCAAGCCCGGCCGCGTCGAGGTGATGGTGTACGTGGACGACGACGACCCGGCCCTGCCCGCGTACCGCCGGCTGTTCGCCCGTGCCGCGAGGATCTGGCCCCGGCTCGGCGAGTGCCGACTGGTCGTGGGTCCCCCCGAGGGCGTGCCGCAGGCATGGAACGCGCTCGCCGCCCAGGCATGTGGCGACCTGCTGATGATGGCCAACGACGACCAGGTCTACGTCGACCACGGCTGGGACACCACCCTGGACAACCGGGTCACGCAGTTGAGCGCGCTGCACGGGGACGACGTGCTGTGCCTGTACTTCGACGACGGCCAGTACACCGACGGCGGCCGCGACTTCCCGATCGTCTCCCGCACGTGGCACGACGTGCTCGGCTACTTCACTCCCACCCTCTTCCAGCAGTGGGAGGTGGAACGGTGGGTCTTCGACATCGCCCTGCGCCTGGACCGCTGCCACCCGGTGCCCGGTGTGTTCGTGGAACACCGCCACTACCAGGATTACAAGGCGCCCTTCGACGAGACCTACCAGCGCCACCGGATGACCCGTGAGAAGTCCCTCGCCGACCACGCCCTGTTCCTGAGCACCGAGCCGCAGCGCGCCGCCGAGGCCGAGCGGCTGCGCCGGGTGATGACGTCCAGGCCCAGGCGGGCCTTCACCGCCCCGGCGGCCCCGGACACCGTTCTGCCCGCCGCCGCCACGGTGCCGGTGACCCCGGCCGCACCCCTGGAGACCCCGGGCACGGTCGAGCTGCCCGAGCCCTGGTTCACCGGGCACCTCACGGCGTCCCGCGCGCGCGTCGCGTCGGAGGCGACCGCCTGGAAGGACCGCCTCACACCCGGCCAGACCCCCCACACCCTGCCCCTCTGGAGCGAGGGACGGCCCGCTCCGGGCCGTGACGACCACTTCCCGGCCACCCTCGACGTGCTCGCCTCGATACCCGAGATAGGAGCGACGAAGGACGGCACCGCCGTCCTCGAATGGTGGCCTGCCGGGAGCGGCGCCCCCGGATCCGTCGGCTCCCCGCAGCGGTCGACGACCCTGCTCCGGCTGTCCGGAGGCCCGGACCTCGGCCTCCGGCTCGACGGGCGCCCCCACCCCTGGCCGGCGGACGGCTGTGTCACGGTGCCCGGTTCCGTACGGCGGGAAAGCCGGAACGACGGTCCGGACGGCGTACTGCTGCTCGTCCTGAACACGGCGCGATCGCTCGCCGACGGTCCGAGCGAAGGATGACACCGTGTGCGGAATAGTCGTCGCGGTCGACCCGGACGGTTCCCTCGGCCCGGACTCCGTGGCTCCCGCACTGCGGGTGCTGCGCCCGAGGGGACCGGACGGTGAAGGCGTCTGGGCGTCCCCGACCGGCCGTGCCGTCCTGGGGCACACCCGCCTGGCGGTCAACGACCCCGACGGCGGGGCACAGCCCATGGGCACACCCGACGGCGAGCAGTGGCTGGTGGCCAACGGCGAGTTCTACGGACACCGCGAGCTGCGTGACCGCTTGCGCCGTCTGGGCGTACCGGTGCGCAGCGGCAGCGATTCCGAGGTCGCCCTGCACCTCTTCCACGCGCACGGTGAACGCGCCCTGAACGAACTGCGCGGCGAGTTCGCCTTCGTCGTCTGGGACGAACGGCGCGGCCGGCTGACCGCCGTACGCGACCGGTTCGGGGTCAAGCCGCTGTACCACGCACGCCTCGGCCGCAGGCTGCTGATCGCCTCCGAGATCAAGGCGCTCCTGGCTCTCGGTGTGTCCCCCGAGTGGGACACGGCGGCCTTCGCCGACCACCTGCACCTGGCCATGGGCCCGGACGCGACTCCCGTACGAGCCGTACGCCAGATACCCCCCGGCTGTCTGCTGCGTGCCGACGCGGGCGGGGTACGCGTGCACCGGTACTGGGACATCGACTACCCCCGCGCGGACGAGTTCCCGGGCGTCCCGGAAGAGGAGCGCCCCGCGCACCTGGAGGAGGTGGAGGCCGCCCTCTCCCGGGCCGTACACCGCCGCACCGACGTCGACGGGCCCCTGGCCTGCCACCTCAGCGGGGGACTGGACTCCTCCTCGGTCCTCGCGCTGGCGGCCCGCGGCCGGGACGTCACGGCCTTCACGGTGGCGTTCGACGGTTCGGCCCTCGACGAGAGCGCCCTCGCCCGCCGCACCGCCGACCACATGGGCGTACGTCACCATGTCGTCCACCACTCGGCCGACGACCACATCACCGCGCTGGTGGACACGCTGCACGCCGGCGAGATGGTGCAGGAGAACGCGCACGGGGTGGCGCGGTTCGCCCACGCCGGTGCCATCGCCGCGTCCGGTCACAGGGTCGCGCTGGCGGGGGAGGGCGGTGACGAAGTCCTGGCCGGGTACCCACAGTTCGCCAAGGACCTGGCGCTGACGCTGGACCCGGCGCAGCTCGCGCGAACCCGCTCCGCATACGCGAAGCTGACGGCCACCGCCGACGTGCCCCACCACCTGCGCACCCTCGTGACCGGCCTCGGCTTCGTCCCCGCCTGGATCGTCGAGCGGCACGCCACCGTGGCGCGGCCGATCGCCCCCCTGCTCACTCCGGAGTTCACCCGGCTGTTCCGCGAACGCGACAGCGCCACGGCTCTGCTGGCCGACGTTGGAGAGCGGCTCGCCGGCAGGACACCGTTCCACCAGTCGCTGCACCTGTTCGCGCGCAGCCGGCTCGCCAACTACATCCTGACCGCCGAGCGGCTCGACGCGGCGCAGGGCATCGAGGTCCGACTGCCCTTCTTCGACGAGGATTTCTTCGACGTGGTCCGGCGCACGCCGCCGCAGTGGTACGCGCACGACGGCCGCCCCAAGCACCTGCTGCGCGCCACGGTCGGCAGGCGGCTGCCCGCCGAGGTCCGCGACGGCTCCAAACGGGGCTTCTTCGCACCCCCCGCGGCAGCCGACGAAGTGGCGTTCGCCGCTCTGTGCGACGTACTCGACCGCCCCGCACTCGACGACAGCCCCTTCTTCGACCGCCGCGCCGTCCTGGCGTGGCTCGACCGGCTCCGTGCCCTGCCCGCCGCCCGGCGCGCGGCCCACGACCCGATCCTCCAGATGATCGCCGGGACGATCCTCCTCACGGAGGTCTTCCGGCAGGCCGGGCTCGCCGCCCACGGAAGGAGCGCCCGTGTCTGACGGCACGACCGCCGACGACCTCCGCACGCGCATCGCGGCGCTCTCCCCGGAACGGCGAGCCCTGCTGGAGGACCTGTTGCGGCAACGGGAGGGCGAGCGTCACACCGGCATCGCGCGCCGCCCCGATCCCGCCCTGCCCGCCCCTCCCTCCTACGGCCAGGAGCGGATGTGGGTGCTCTCCGAACTCGGCCAGGACGCCTACCGCTACGGTGCCGCCGTCCGGTTGCGCGGTGCGCTCAACCACGCGGCCCTGCGCACCGCCTTCGATCACCTCGTGCGCCGCCACGAGGTGCTGCGCACCGTCTTCGACACCGAAGGAAGCCAGGTGGTGTGGCCCGCCTCGCCCCAGGACCTGCCCCTGGTCGACCTGGCCGCCACCCAGCCCGCCGCACTGCGGGAGACACTCCTCGCCGACGCCCTGCGCACGGCCTCCTTGCGTCCCTACGACCTCGCCGCCGGACCACTCCTGCGGCCCGTCCTGTTCCGGCTCGCCCCGCACGAGCACGTCCTGCTCCTCGCCGCGCACCACGCCGTCACCGACGGCTGGTCCCTGGGCCTGCTCACCCAGGAGTTCGCCGCGCACTACCGCGAGGCCCTGGCCGGTCGGCCCTGCGCGCTGCCAGAACCCCCCGTCCAGTACGCCGACTACGCCATCTGGCAGCGCGCACGGCACACCGGCGCCGAACGGGAACGGCTGCTGGACTTCTGGCGTCCTCGCATCGCCGGACACGCCGTGCCCCGGCTTCCCTGGGACCGCGCCCGGCCGGGGGCCCCGGAGGCCGGCGGCGCAACCGAGGTGTGGACGGTCACCGGGGCGCGCCTCCACGCGTTGCGGGCCGTCGCCGCGCGGGAGAGCGCCACCCCCTTCATGGTCACCACCACGGCGTTGCTCACAGCGCTGGCCGCCGTCACCGGACAGCGCGACCTCGTCGTGGGCACCCTCGTCGCCGGGCGCACCAGACCCGAGCTGACCGGCCTCGTCGGATACTTCGCCAACGTCCTGCCCTTGCGACTGGACACCGGGAACCACCCGACCCCGCGCCGGCTGCTGCGCGCCGTGCGCGACGAGACCCTGGACGTCCTCGCCCACCAGGACCTGCCCTTCGAGGTGCTGCTGGAGGAACTGCGCCGGGCCGGCGAGCGCACCGCGTTCACCCGGCCGGTGAACGTCCTGTGCGTCGGCCAGCAGCACGTCGGCACCCTCGACCTGCCGGGCCTGCGGGCCGAGCCGATCGACATCCCCCTCGGCGGTGCCGAGTTCGACCTGACCGTGGAGATCCGTGACCACGGCGACTTCTGGCAGGTCGCCCTCCAGTACGACCGCGACCTCTTCGACCGCGCCACCGCCCGCGCCCTCGGCGATCAGCTCCTGACCGCCCTGGACGCCCTCGCCGACGCCCCGGACACGCCGGAAGCGGCCACGCACCGCCCGACCCGGGCGGCCCAAGACCCTGCCGCGGAAGACCTCACCGCGGTGGTGCACCGGGTCTTCGAGCGACGGGCCGCCGAGACCCCGGACGCCGTGGCCGTGGTGGACGGCACCCGACACCTGACGTACCGCGGGCTGAACGCGGAGGCCAACCGCCTGGCCCGGTTGCTGGTACGGCACCGCGTCGGAGCCGAGGACCGCGTGGCGCTGCGGCTTGGCCGCTCCGCCGAGAACATCGTCGCCATGCTCGCCGTCCTCAAGGCGGGGGCCGCGTTCGTCCCCCTGGACCCCGGCTTCCCACCACGGCGCATCGCCGCACTCGTGCGAGACGTCCGTCCGTCGTGCCTGATCACCACCGAGGCGCTCGCCGCCGGCTGGGAAGGGCCGACCCCGCCCGTGCCGACGGTGCTGCTCGACGCCCACCGGGGCGAGCTCGACCGGCTCCGGGCCGACGACCTGCCGGTGCCCGCCCACCCCGCGCACGCCGCGTACGTGATCCACACCTCCGGCTCCACCGGTGACCCGAAAGGCGTCGTCGGACTGCACTCCGCGCTGGTCAACCGCTGCCGCTGGGCGGCCCGTAACACGCCGTACGCCACCGACGACACCTGCGCCGTCCGGGCGCCCGTGGGCTTCGTGGATTCCGTCGCCGAGACCTTCGCGCCCCTCCTGAACGGTGCCCGCCTGGACATCGTCGGGCCGTACGACGGAGCCGACCCCACCGCCCTCGCCGACCACGTGGCCATCCGTGGGGTCACCCGGCTACTGACCGTGCCTTCGCTGCTGGAGCCCCTCCTGGCCACCGTGCCCGACCTGGCGACCCGGCTGGCCTCCCTGCGCCTCTGCGTCACCAGCGGTGAGGCACCCGGCCCCGGCCTGCCACGCCGCTTCGCCGAAACCCTGAGCGGCACACGGTTGTTCAACCTCTACGGCAGCGCGGAGGTCGCCGCCGACGCCACCGCCGCGGAACTCGCCCCCGGCACCCCCTACGCGATCGTGCCGATCGGTACACCGCTCGACGGCGTCCGGGTGACCGTCGCGCATCCCGCCACCGGGCGGCCGGTCGACACCCTCGCTCAGGGCGAACTGCTCGTAGGTGGAGCCGGGCTCGCACGCGGCTACCACGGGCGGCCCGCCGCCACCGCCGAACGCTTCGTGCCCGACCCGGCCGGACCGCCCGGCGCCCGGACCTTCCGCAGCGGCGACCTCGGCCGCCGCCGCCCCGACGGGACCCTGGAACACCTCGGCCGCTCCGACGACCGGCTGAAGATCCGCAGCATGCAGGTCGAACCAGCCGCCGTGGAGCGGGCCCTGTGCGCCCTGCCCGGCATCCGGGACGCCGCCGTTCACCCCGCCCCGGACACCGACGGGACGGTCACCCTCGCCGCCCTGGTGGTCACCGACGCCCCCCTGGACACCGCCGCCGTGCGCCGGGCACTGGCGCGCCGGCTGCCCGCGCACGAAATCCCGTCCCGGCTGAGCGCCGCCCGCGCCCTGCCCCGTACCCCCAGTGGCAAGCTCGACCGCGCGGCGCTCACCGCCGACGGCCCCGGCCCGCACAGCGCCGCCACGGCAGGCCCCGCCCGGTCGCAGGCGGCGCCCCCGCACGAGACGGCCGTGCCACCGTCGCCCGCCGTACAGCTGGTGTGCGAGGTCTTCGCCGCCCTGCTGCCCGACGCCGACGGCCCGGTGGGGCCCGACGACGACTTCTTCCACCTGGGTGGCCACTCCGTCCTCGCCGTACGCGCCGTCCACCGGCTGCGGGCGCGCACCGGGGCACGCATCGCGCTGCGCGACGTCATCGAGGGGCCCACCCCGCGCGCTCTCGCCCAGCGCATCGACGGTGCAGCCAGAGTGGCCCCAACAGCGCGCTCGCAGGCCACACGAGTGGCCACGGACCTCGCCGAGCGGCACGCGCCCTTCCCGCTCACCGAGGTCCAACAGGCCTACTACATCGGCCGCTCGGCCGGGATGGAACTCGGCAACGTCTCCACCCACGGCTATGTGGAGATCGAGACGCAAGCCATGGACCTGCCACGCTTCACCCGCGCGCTGCACCGGGTCATCGACCGCCACCCCATGCTCCGCGCCGTGATCGACGACGACGGTACCCAGCGGGTCCTGCCTGAAGTGCCGGCCTACGCGGTCGCCACCCAGGACCTGCGCGACCGCACCAAGGCCGAGGTCGAGCAGGCGTTGCGCACCACCCGGACGGCCATGTCCCACCAGGTGATGTCCGCCGACCGATGGCCCCTGTTCGACGTACGGGCCTCCCTGCTGCCCGGCGCGACGACCCTCCTCCACATCGGCGTCGACTCCCTCGTGTGCGACGCGCACAGTTTCGGCCTCGTACTCGCCGATCTGGCCGACGCCTACCGCGACCCCCGTACCCCGCTCGCGCCGCTCGAACTCACCTTCCGCGACTGCGTTCTCGCCCGCCTCGCGGAACAGAGCGGCACGGAACACCAGCGGGCCACGAACTACTGGCGCGAGCGGCTCGCCGAGCTGCCGCCCGGGCCGGAAATGCCCTTCGCCCGTGCCCCCGAGACCCTGGACCGGCCCGAGTTCAAGCGCCGCGCCGCACGCCTGGAACCCGCGCACTGGGCCAGGCTGAAGCAGCGCGCCCTCCAGCACGGACTGACCCCCTCGGGCGTCCTCCTCGCGGCCTTCGCCGAAACGGTCACCCTCTGGAGCCGTCGGCCGCACTACACCCTGATGCTCACCCTCTTCGACCGGCTCGTCGACCACCCTGACGTGGACGCGGTCGTGGGTGACTTCACCTCCCTGATCCCCCTGGAGGTCGATCACCGGGGCCCGGGCACCTTCGCCGAGCGCGCCCGCAGCGTGCAGCGGCGCCTGTGGGAGGACCTCGACCACGCCCGGGTCAGCGGGGTCACCGTCATGCGCGAGTGGCTCAGGGCACGAGGCGAGGCGCCCAGGGCCGTCACCCCCGTCGTCTTCACCTCCAACCTGGTGGACTCCCGACCCCGCCCCGAGCGGGCGGCGCCCGGCCCCGACTCGCCCTTCGGACCGGTCGTGTACGCGGTCAGCCAGACACCACAGGTGGCCCTCGACCATCAGGTCGCCGAGGTGGAAGGTGCGCTGGAGTACAACTGGGACGCTGTCGACGCCCTCTTCCCAGCGGGACTCCTGGATGACGCGTTCGCCGCCTACACGGACCTCCTGCACCTGCTGGCCGGCACCGGCCAGGCCGACTGGGACTTTCCCCCGGAACCGCGGATGCCGGCCGGGCAGACCGCCTGCCGGGCCGCCGTCAACCGCACCGGCGCGCCGGTGCCCGACGTCTGCCTGCACGACCTGGTGAACGAAACGGCCCGCGTCCGCCCCGACGACCCGGCGGTGATCACCGACACGGTGCGGCTGACCTACCGGGAACTCGTCGACGCCTCCCTCGCCGTGGCCCGGACCCTCCACCAGCGGGGCGTGCGCCCCGGCGACCTGGTGGCGGTGGCCGCCCGCAAGGGCTGGCAGCAGGCCGTGGCCGCCCTTGGCGTGCTCCAGAACGGAGCTGCGTTCCTGCCCCTCGATCCCGGCCAGCACGCCACGCGGGTACGGCGTCTGATCGACAGCAGCGGTGTTCGGCACGTCCTCGTCGAACGCGCGGGACGAGCAGCGTTCACCGACACCGGTCAGGCCCGCCTGATCACCGTGGAGGACTGCCTGACCTCCACCGGGCACACCGGGGTCAGGCCGGACGCGCCCAGCGCCCCCGGCGATCTGGCCTACGTCATCTACACCTCGGGCTCCACCGGTGACCCCAAGGGCGTCGTCATCGACCACGCCGGCGCCGTCAACACGATCGTCGCCGTCAACCGCCGCTTTTCCGTCGGTCCCGCCGACCGCGTTCTCGCCGTCTCCTCCCTCCACTTCGACCTCGGTGTGTACGACCTGTTCGGAACCTGGGCCGCGGGCGCCGCGGTCGTACTGCCCGAACACGACCGCCGCACCAGCCCCGCTCACTGGGCCGACCTGATGCGGCGCCACGACGTGACCGTCTGGAACTCCGTGCCGGCCCTCGCCGGTCTCCTCGTCGAGTACGCGGAGTACGCCGACGGTCCCGCGCGCACCGCCCCGGCCGGCCTGCGCCTGGCGATGCTCAGCGGCGACTGGATCCCGCTGGACCTCCCCGACCGCCTCCGCGCGGTCGCCCCCGACTGCCGCTTCATCGGTATGGGCGGCGCGACGGAGGCGTCGATCTGGTCCGTCTGGTACCCGGTGGAACACGTCGACCCGTCCTGGCGCAGCGTCCCCTACGGCCTGCCCATGGACAACCAGACGGTGCACGTCGTCGACGAGCTGGGCAGGCCGCGCCCCGACTGGGTCCCCGGCGAACTGCACATAGGCGGCCGGGGCGTCGCCCTCGGTTACTGGCGCGACCCGGAGCGCACGGCGGAGAAGTTCCCCACCCGTCCCACCGGGTCCGGCACCGTCGAACGCCGCTACCGCACGGGCGACGTCGTGCGGTTCCTGCCCGGGGGCCTGCTGGAGTTCCTCGGCCGCGAGGACTCCCAGGTCAAGATAGCCGGGCACCGGATCGAACTCGGCGAGATCGAGGCGGCCCTCACCCAGGTCCCCGGCGTCCGCGCCGCCGTCGTGGTAGCTCCCGGCACGGCCGACCGGGAACGCCGGCTGGTCGGCTACTACCTCCACGACCAGGGCTCCGCCCCGGATCCCGACGCGGTGCGCGACCGGCTCACCGAGGTACTGCCCGGCTACGCCGTGCCGCCACGTCTGATCCCCCTCGAACAGTTCCCCCTCACGTCCAACGGGAAGGTCGACCGGGGACGGCTGCGCGACCTGGCGGCCGCTCCGGCCCCCAGCCGCTCCGGGCGCCCCTCGGGGGAGTGGGAGCAGCGTGTCACCGCGATCTGGGCCGACGTGCTGCGCGTGGACGACGTCGCTCCGGGCGACGACTTCTTCCTCCTCGGCGGCACCTCCCTGGGCGCCATGCGTCTGACGAACCGGATCCAGTCCGAGTTCGGCACCTGGTTCACCCTGCTCGACCTCTACCGGGCGCCCACCGTGGCGGCGATCGCCGAACGGCTCGCGTCCGCGGCCGGGGCCGCCCCACCCACCGCGGTTCCGCCCCGCCCGGCCCTCCCCCTGCGCCCCGATCCGGCCGGCCGCCACGAGCCGTTCCCGCTCACGGACGTCCAACAGGCCTACTGGCTGGGGCGCCTGGCCTCGGCCGAACTCGGCAGCGTCGCCACCCACACGTACGCCGAACTCGATGTCGAGGACCTCGACGTCGCCCGGCTCGAGCACACGGTGCGCCGCCTGGTGGCCCGGCACGAGTCGCTGCGGACGGTGATCCTGCCCTCCGGCCGGCAACGGGTCCTGGAAGCAGTCCCCGACTTCACCGTCGACCATCTCGACCTGCGCAGGCGCAGTGCCGAGGACGTCGAGGAACTGCACGCCCGCACCCGCGCAGAGCTGTCGCACCGCGTCACCCCCGCCGACCAGTGGCCGCTGTTCGCCCTGCGCGCCCACCGCCTCGACGATCGCCGCACCCGGCTGTTCGTCAGTCTCGACCTGCTCATCGCCGACGCGCACAGCGTGCACGTCCTCACCGCCGAACTCCTCACCCTCTACCAGGAGCCGCGGCGGGAGCTACCCGCACTCGGCGTGACCTATCGCGACTACGTCCTGGCCGTCGAGCGGGCCCGCACCTCGCCGGAGCGGGCCCGCGCACTGGACTACTGGCGCGGCGAGGTCCGCCGGCTGCCTCCGGCACCCGAGCTGCCACAGCGCGTCCACCCGCGCTCGGTGGACCGGCCCCGTTTCGAGCGGTTGACCACGTCCTTCGCACCGGAGGTGTGGGGACTGCTCGTCCGCCGGGCTGCCGCGGCGGGCATCACCCCCTCGGCACTGGTGTGCACCGCCTTCTGCGACGTACTACGCACCTTCAGCGGCCGGGAGGACGGCTTCACCGTCAACCTGACCACCTTCAACCGGGAGCGGGTGCACCCGGACATCGACCAGGTGATCGGCGATTTCACCACGCTGACCCTGCTCGCGGTCGGCCCCGCCCTGCCCCGCTTCCAGGCACGCGCCCAGGACCTGCAACGACGGCTCTGGGAACGGCTGGAGCATCGCGCCGTCAGTGGCGTGGAGGTGCTGCGCATGCTGCGCGACGACCCCCTGCGCCGGCACGACAGCATGATGCCCGTCGTCTTCACCAGCATGCTGATGCCGGAGCTGATGACGGACGAGGAGGAGCCCGTCCCGTGGCGCAGCGAGACTGTATACGCGGTCAGCCAGACGCCCCAGGTGCTCCTCGACCACCAGATCAGTGAGCGCGCCGGAACGCTCACCTGCACCTGGGACTACGTGGTCCAGGTCTTTCCGGACGGCCTCGTCGCGGCCGTGTTCCACGCCTTCGACGAGCAGATGCGACGGCTGGCGACAGACGACGACGAATGGGGAACGGACACGGATGTCCAGCACGACGCATAACCAGGACGAGATTCCCCCGGCGGGCCGGGCCGCGGCGGGCGCCGCCGCTCCGGCTCGTCCGGTCACCGCCCTCGTCCACGCAGGGGCGCTCCGGCATGCGGGCCGGCCCGCCCTGATCAGCTCCCGCGCCACCCTCACGCACCAGGAGCTGGCCTCCCGCGTCACCGGCATGGCACGACGCATCAGGAGCGCGGGTGCCGGCCCGGGCAGCCGGGTCGCCGTGTGTGCGGAACCGGGCTGGGAGCACGTCGTGGGCGCTGTCGCCGTCATGTGGACAGGGGCGGCCTACGTACCCGTGCCCCCGGAGCTGAACCGGGCCGCCCGCTGGCAGCGCCTCGCCGCCGCCGGAGCGGACATCGTCGTCACCCAGCCGTGGCTGCGTGAACGACTGGACTGGCAGGCCGACGTCACCGTCCTGACGGTGGACGGCGCGGACGGCACCGACGCGACCGGGCCCGCCGAGCCTCCGTGCGCCCAGGGCGACACCCTCGCCCTGATCGGCTCGCCGGAAAGCGGCGCCGAACCGCTGAAGCTGTCGGCGCGAGCTGTCGCCCGCACCGTCGAGGACGTCAACCGGCGTCTCGGCCTCACTGCCGCGGACCGGCTTCTCGCCGTAACCCCCCTGGACAGCGAACGCGCCCTGTACGACATCCTGGGGCCGCTTACGGCCGGCGGTGCCATCGTCCTGCCGGACGACATCGACCTGCGCAACCCGACCGCCTGGATCGCGCTCGCCGCCCGTCACGCGGTGACGGCCTGGTCCGCCACGCCCACTCTCACCCGTATCTTCCTCGACTACGCCGAGGCGGCCGGTGACGCCCTGCCCGAGCCGCCTCGCCTCTACGCGGTCAGCGGCGAACCGCTGCCCCGGGCGACGGCCGAGCGGCTGGGCGCCCTGGCCGGGCCGGACGGCCGGGTGCTCTACTTGGGAGAGGGGGCGGACCCCGGCATCTGGGCCACCTGCATGCCGGTCGCGGACCTCGACGACGACTGGGGATGGGTGCCCTTGGGCGGACCGCTTGCCCACCGCTCCGCGCACGTCCTCTCCGACTCCCTGAGCCCCTGCCCGGCATGGGTGACCGGCCGTGTGCACCACGACGACCCGAGCGCGGACGCCTCGGGCGGACGCCTGTTGCCGAGTGGCTTTCTGGGACGCGCACTGCCGAACGGTGTCATCGAGTTCGTGGGCGACCAGGCGGCCCGCGCATGGCTCAACGAGCGTCCGCTGAACCTGCTCGACGTCGAACTGCCCCTGTGGCGGCACCCCTCGGTCGCCGCGGCGACCGTCGTCAGCCCCACCGGCACCGGGACGGTGGCACACGTCAAACCGGTGCAGGGCGCCGCCGTCACGGGTGAGGAACTGCGCGAACACCTGCGGCGCAAGGTCTCCCCGTATCTGCTGCCCGAGCGCGTCGAGCTCGTCCTCGACTTCCCGATGACCCCCGACGGCCGCGTGGACCGGACAGCCCTCGCCCGTTCCGCCCCGACGCCGCCCCGGCCGGCCACCACCGGGACCGGGCCCACCGGGCAGGCCGGCGCGCCTGCCCCGGCTCCGGCCACCGACCTCCTCGGACGGGTGGCGCCGCTGGCGTCGCGCGTCCTCGGCGTCAGCCCCATCGAACCTCACATGAACCTTGTCGACCTGGGAGCGACCAGCGTCGACCTGGTGCGCCTCGCCACCGTCGTGGAGGAGGAACTCGGCATCCTCGTCGACGTACCGGAACTGCTCCAGTTCCCCTCACTCGCCGTCCTGGTGAGCGGACACGGCACGGCCGACACCGGCGACGCTCCAGGGACGCCGGCGCCCGGCGCCCGGCCGGCCGGCCCTCCCGCGGATGGTGACGTACTCAGCCGGTTGCAGGACCGCCAGGCCTTCAAGGACCGGCGGGCCGGCCTGCGGCACGATCTCGACGATGCCGACGGCATCGAGCTGGCCGCCGAGCACACCGACCGCATAGCCCTCCGGCGCACGGTCCGCCATTTCGGCCCGGGGCCCGTGCCCGCCGCCGACTTCGGGGCTCTCCTGGCCGCCCTGAGGGAAACCGACACCTCCTCCGGCCCCCGCCGCGGCTACCCGTCGGCGGGAGGGGCCTATCCCGTCCAGGTGTACGCCGTGATCAAAGCGAGTGCCGTCGACGGGCTGCCCGGCGGCTGCTACTACCACCACCCCGTGCGCAACCGTCTCGTCCCGCTCACGCCCGTCCACGCCCTGCACCCCCAGGACCACCACGAGACCAATCGCGCGGTCGCCGAACGGGCCGGTTTCGCCCTCCACCTGGTCGGGCGTCCCGAGGCCATCGCCCCCCTGTACGGGGCACACGCCGAGACGTTCACGGCGTACGAGGCGGGCGCCATCGGCCAGCTCCTGATGACCGTCGCGGGTGAGCGTGGCATCGGTCTGTGCCCGGTCGTGGGAGTGCGTTCGGACGCACTCGCCGGACCGCTCGACCTGGCGGCCGGGGACGTGGTGCTGCACACCCTCCTCGGCGGCCCGGCCCCGGACGGGGGCGGTGAGGCGCCGTGAGCCTGCGCAACGGCCCCGGCCAGGTGCCCCGGCGTCCGGTCGAGGACCGGCCCACCGCCCTGGCCCGCCTCGGCCCCGCCCCCGACGACCGCGGCCTCCCGGTACTCGTGGAGGCCGTGGACGCCACGGTCGACCCGGCCGCCTGGGCCGCTCACGAGACCGACCGGCTGCGCGCCCTGCTGGACCGGCACGGAGCCGTCCTCCTGCGGGGCTTCGCCGCGACCCCGGCCGACCTGCCCCGCCTGCTGCGCCCCCTGGCCGGGGACCCGCTGCCCTACCGGGAACGCTCCACCCCCCGCACCCCGATCGGCGACGGCGTCTACACGTCCACCGACCATCCCGCCGACCAGGCCATCGCCCTGCACAACGAGAACTCCTACCAGTCGTTCTTCCCGGCGCTGCTGGCGTTCCACTGCGCCCTGCCGGCCCGGGCCGGGGGCGCCACGCCCCTCGCCGACTGCCGACGCGTGCTGGCGCGCCTCGACCCGGCCGTCGTCGAACGCTTCGCCCGCCGGGGCGTGTGCTACCTGCGCAACCACCACCCGGGGGTCGGCCTGTCCTGGCAGGACGCCTTCGGCACCGACGACCGTGCAGAGGTGAGTGCCTACTGCGCCCGCAACGGCATCGAGGCGCACTGGCGACCGGACGGCGGGCTGCACACCCGTCAGGTACAGCCGGCCCTGGCTCGTCATCCCCGTACGCGGGAGGACGTCTGGTTCAACCACGCGGCGTTCTTCCACCCCGACGGCCTGGACCCCGCACTGCGCGATGCGTTGCTCGACCGCTACCCGCGTGAGGACGAGCTGCCCCACCACGTCACCTTCGGCGACGGTGGCCCCGTCCCCGCCGCCGACCTCGCCCACATCCGCGCCGCGTACGCAGCCGAGGCCGCCGTCTTCCCGTGGCGGGCCGGCGACGTGCTGCTGGTGGACAACCTGCTCGTGGCCCACGGCCGTGAACCGTACCGGGGCGATCGGCGGGTCGCCGTGGCCATGGCGGGTTCCCTGGACCGGCAGGCGGTGGGCACGGGCCACCGGTCAGGAGAGGAGACACCATGAGCCATCCCGCACCCGACGGAGCCCCCTGGCCCCTTCAGAGCCGCTGGTGGCCCCTGCTGGACGAAGCCGCGTCCGGTACCCCGGTGCGCTGCCGCGCCCTGCTCCTCACCGGCCGCGTCGACGTCCCCGGGCTCGTCGACGCCGTGCACCGCGTCGTCGACCAGCACGCCGTGCTGCGAGCCCGCCTGTCCGACGACGACGGCACCCTGCGGCTGAGCACCGCCGAGGAGCCCGTGCCCGTCGCCGTATGGGAAGCGCACCGCGCGGACTGCACCCGAGCCCTGCGCGAGGCCGCCACCACGGCGCGCGACCCACGCCACGACCCACCGGTCACCTTCGACATCGTCCGCATCGCGCCCGACCAACTGGTCCTCGCCATGACCGGGCACTTCCTCGCCGCGGACCTGGGATCGATCTACGCGACCCTTGGAGCCGTCCTGCGCGCCTACTTCGGCCGCCACCGCCCGGACGCCGGCCCCGCACAACCGCCACCGCTCGGTCCGGTGACCCCCGCGAGGACAGCCTGGTGGACCCGACGGCTCACGGAGTGGCAGCGCGAGGCCACCCTGGCCTCCGCGGTCGGTGCCCCCGCTCCCGCCCGCCGGCGCACCGCCGTACAGGTCCAGCCCGTCGCCGGAGCCGCCTGGCACCGCCTGGCCGAACGGGCCACCGCCGCGGGCTGCGGCGCCGAACTCGCCGTCGTCGCGCTGCTCGCCGCCTGGCGGGTGACAGTGGCGCCGGACACCGGGACCGCCGTGTTCGCCGCCTGGACGGACCTGCGCCACACCCACGGTGGCGAAGGAGTCGTCGGACCGCTCTCCGACCAGATCGCCTTCGGCGTCGACCTCGAGGGACACGCCGACATGACGTTCACCGACCTCCTGCGCCGCACCCATGCGGGGCTCCTCGACACCATGGTCCGTCACGTCCCCTACGACGAGCTGCGCCGGCTGCACCGCACGATCCACCCCGGCGCACCGCCTCCATGGGACCTGCGCGTGCACTTCTGCCGCATCCCGCCACGCAGTTCGCTCACCCGTGACGAGAGGACGCTGGCGGAACTCGGCCTTTCCGTCGAGCTGTTCGACGAAAGTGAGCTGCTCGCGGTCGCACCGCCGGTGGTTGGTGGCGCCTGGGACGGGGTCAACGCCGACCTCTTCCTCACCGAACACGGCCGCGACGACGTGGCGTTGACCCTGCACTACAACGAGACGGCACTGGACGAGCACACGATCGGCTTGATGCTGCGCGCCATCTCGGACATGATCATCCAAGTTGGTGAGACTCCCAACGAACCGCTTGCCCACCTGTGGCGGTCACGTGGAGCACACGATCACACCGGACCGGATCGCCAGGGGGCAGCGGCACGCCCCGCGCTTCCACATACAGCGAAGGGACACATCCGATGACACCCCGCGAAGAGGACGACGACAACCGCGTGTACGCCGTCGTGGTCAACCACGAGGAGCAGTACTCGATCTGGCCCGCTGACCAGGAACTCCCCACCGGATGGCGCGCCGAGGGCACGACCGGCTGCAAGGACTCCTGCCTCGACCACATCGAGACCGTGTGGACCGACCTGCGGCCGCTCAGCCTGCGGCTGTTCATGGAGGAGCAGGCCCGTCGCCCGACCGACGAAGAGCCGCTGGCCGAGGATCAGGAGGAGCCCGAAGAACCGTCCCTCCTGGACCGGCTCTCCTCCGGCGACCACCCGGTCGAGCCGGGACTGCGCCCCGAGCGCACCGCTCTCGCCCTGCGCGAGAGCCTCGAACGCGGCTACGTCCTCGTGCGGTTCACCGACACCCGCGGCGGCAGTGAGATCGGCGTCACCGTCGACCCCGAGGCCACGGACGCGTCCGCCGCCGACTTCGACGCGGGCGCGGGGACCCTCCACCTCGTGGGTGACCTCATCCTCGACTTCGAGTCCGCCCGCTGCCACGCCGACATCGACCTGGCCACCCTCCAGGGCCGCGGACGCCTGGAGCGGATGGCTGCCGCGGGACAGCCCCTCACATGAGCCACACCAGGTCGGCGCGGGCCGGGCGGGTCCGCCGTGTGTGCGTCTTCGCACGGCTCGACGCGCCCGGCATGGGGGACCTCGTCCAGCGCAACATCTTCCTGAAGCTGCTGCGCGACGCCCACCCGGACGCCACGGTCACCATGGTCGTGGGCGAGTCCACCGCTCGCGCCCACCGCACTCTGCTCGAGCGCCACGGCTACGCGGACGACATCCTGACGTGCCCCGACCCGGCCCGTCCCCCCGCCGACCCGGCCCTGCCCGAACACTTCCTGTGCCTGCTGCGCGAGCGGGAGTTCGACCTGTGCCTCGTCGATCCCGACAGCACCGGCCTGGACGCCTCCCACGCCCATGCCGCCGGGATACCGCACCGGGTCGCCCTGCCCGACGGCGGACCGGGCGACGCCCGCATCACCCGTCCCGTCCACCTGCCACGGCCGTTGTTGGGCCGTACCGACCTGTACGAGTACGCCACCGGCCTGGCCGCCGCCCTCGGCCTGCCCACCCCCCTGCGCGCCGCGTCCGTCGTCCCGCCCTTCCCGTACACCCCGGGCACCGACCCCTACCCGCCCGGAGACGGACCCCGGGTCGCCGTCCACCCCGGCGGCGCCCCGCACTGGAACCGGCGCTGGCCCGCCGAACGGTACGCCCGCCTGTGCGGCAGGCTGCTGGCGGCGGGCGCACAGGTGATGCTGATCGGCTCGGCCGACGAGCGCGCCGAACTGGTGGAGCTGCGCGACGCCTGCCCGCCCGCCGGCGAGCGCCTCCAGGTCCTCGTCCCCGCCGGCCTCGACGCACTGGCCACCACCCTGGCCTCGGCACATCTCCTGGTCGGCAACGACTCGGCGCCGGCGCACATCGCCGCCGCGCTGCGTGTGCCCACGGTCGTCCTCTACGGCCCGACCGACACCGAGTACCTCTGGTCGCGCATCTATCCCCGGCACCACGGCGTGTCCCTGCAATACGCCTGCCGCACCCTGCGCCGTTCCGCCCACGCCCCTGCCGCCACCCGGTGCGACCGCGGCTGCGCGACCGCGTACGCACCGGACGCCGGATACCCCCACTGCCTGGCCGACCTGGACGTCGCCACGGTGTGGTCCGCCGTGGCCACCCGGCTCGGCACCGGACACGAGAGGCAAGCAACGCCATGACCGGACCACTCCCGCACGGTTCCGTGCGGACCCTGCTGTCGGTCAACTTCAACCACGACGGCGCCGCCGTGTTGCTGACCGACGGACAGATACGGGCGTTCGTCACCACCGAACGCCTTTCCGGCCTCAAGAAGCACCCGGGGTTGCGCGAGGAGGATCTCGACGAACTCCTCGACCAGGCGGGCGCGCGCATCGACGACATCGACCATGTGCTGCTGTGCAACCTCCACCTCATGGACTCGCCCGACGTCGCCACGCTGCACGGAAGCGATCTGAAGGACACCTGGCTGGAGTTCTGGGTCAATCAGCGCAACGACACCGTACTGCTGCGCGGCCGACGCATTCCCTGCACGGTCAACCCCGACCACCACCTGCTGCACGCCTCCGCGGCGTACTACACCTCACCGTTCCCCTCCGGTGTCAGCGTCGCCATCGACCCCACCGGCTGCCGGGCCTTCCTCGGCCGCGACAACCGGCTGTTCCCGCTGCGCCGCGACTTCGACCGCTGGTTCAACGCCAACTACGGCTACGCGCATGTCGCCCACCACCTCTTCGGCTCGGCGATCGTCGGTGCGGGCAAGGTCATGGGCCTGGCCCCCTACGGTGCCCCACCGGACGGCGCGGACGCCCCGCTGACGGAGGTCTCCTCCTTCGCCGAACTCGTCGAGCTGGCCGACGCCGACCCGGTCACCGTCGAGGCGGACGGCCGCGCGCTCAACGCACGCCTGGCGTACTACATCCAGCGGGGCCTGGAGGCTCAGGTGGACCGGCTGTTCACGGAGCTCGAACCGCTGTGCCGGCGCAACGGCTACGCGTCCACCATCTGCCTCAGCGGCGGCACCGCCCTGAACGCCCCCGCCACCGAGAAGGCCTTCACCCGCTCCGGGTTCACCGGCCTGCACCTCCACCCCGCCTGCGGTGACGACGGCACCGCTCTGGGCGGGGCCCTGTGGTACTGGCACGAGGTCCTCGGCCACCCCCGACGCGAGCACGCCAACGCCCAGCTGATGTACGGGCGACGGGACTACGGCCGCACCGCGGTCGAGCACGCCTTGCGCGCCCGCGCCGGAGCCCTGCACGTCGAGACCACCGGTGACCACGCGGCACGCGCCGCCGAGCTGGTCGAACGGGGCGCCGTGGTGGGCTGGTTCGAGGGAGCCGCGGAGATCGGCCCACGGGCCCTGGGGCACCGGAGCATCGTCGCCGACCCCCGCGATCCGACGATGCGCGACCGGCTCAACACCCGGGTGAAACACCGCGAGCGCTTCCGTCCGTTCGCCCCGTCGGTGCTGAACGAGCACGCCGCCGACTGGTTCGGCCTCAAGGACAGTCCCTTCATGCTGCGCGCCGCCACCGCCCGCCGCGACGGCATCCCCGCCGCCGTCCACATCGACGGCACCGCCCGCATCCAGACCGTGGAGCGCGCCGACAATCCCGCCTTCCACCGGCTCGTCCAGTGCTTCGCCGACCGCACCGGCGTGCCGATGGTCGTCAACACCAGCCTGAACACCCGGGGCCGCCCCATCGTCGAGACCCCCGAGGACGCGCTCGACGCCCTGCTGGACTCCGGACTGACCCACCTGGTCTTCCCCGGTTACGTCATCGCCAAGGAGGCCCCGAAGTGACCGGAAGCCCGGCCACGCCGGACGAGGACCGGCTGATCGAACCACTGCGCGCCATCTGGGCCGAGGTGCTCGGGCGGGACGTCGAACCCGACGACGACTTCCTCGACCTCGGCGGCGGTTCCCTTCACGCCATCCGCATCGTCCACCGCGTCGAGGAGGAGTACGCCACGGAGCTGTCGGTGCGCAGCGTCCTGGAGACCCGCACCGTCGTCCGCATGGCCCGCCATCTCGCCCGCGTCC
Organism: Streptomyces sp. CB03238; assembly: GCF_002099185.1. Lineage (NCBI taxonomy): Bacteria > Bacillati > Actinomycetota > Actinomycetes > Kitasatosporales > Streptomycetaceae > Streptomyces > Streptomyces sp. CB03238. The sequence goes on from NZ_NBCN01000020.1 coordinate 89,779, forward strand.
TCCACACGGAACGCCCATGACCGTGGACCTCCTGGAACTCGTCCGGGCCCTCGCCGGCCGGCGCCTGCTGGTAATCGGCGACGCCGTCCTGGACACCTACGTGCGCTGTGCCGCGCACGGACTGGCCCGCGAGGCGCCGGTGCCGGTGCTGCGGGCGGAGAAGACCGTGCACCGGTGCGGCGGCGCCGCGAACCTGGCCGCCAACGCCGCCACCCTCGGCGCCGAGGTGGAGATCGTGACAGCCTGCGGCACCGACGACGCGGGTGACCGCCTGGTGGCCCTTCTGCGCGACGCGGGGGTGGGTGTCGACGGCGTGCTGCGGCTGCCCGACTACAGCACGCCCGTCAAACGCCGTCATACCGTCCGTGGCCAGCTCCTCATGCGCGTCGACAGCGGCGACGGTCCGGTGGACCTCCCCTTCGACGCCGGCCGGTGGACGTCCGTCCTGGCCGAGCGGATCATGTCCGCCGACGCCGTCGCGATCTCCGAGTACGGCGGTGGGATGGTCACCCGCCCCCTGGTGGCCGCTCTCGCCGCGCTGCGCCGGGTCGGCCCCGAGACGCTCGTCGCCGACGCCCGGGACATCGCCGCCCTGCGCGACCTGCGACCCACGGCCGTCACTCCCAACCGCGAGGAAGCGGCACGGCTGCCGCCCGTGCGGGGCGAGGAGCCGGCCGGTGAACAGGACGCCCCGCGCCGGCTGGCCGAACGCGCCCTCCGGGCCTCCGGCGCGCGCATCGCCGTCCTCACGCTGGGTGCTGACGGGGCCGTGGCCGTCGAGCACGACCGGCCGCCCGTGCGGACCTACAGCCGCTCGAACCAGGTCAGCAGCACCGTGGGCGCCGGCGACACGTTCGCGGCCGCACTCACGCTGGCCCTCGCCACCGGCGCGGACACCGCACCCGCCCTGGAGCTGGGTTCCGCCGCCGCGGCCGCCGTCGTCGCTCGTCCCGACACGGCGGTGTGCACCGCGGACGACCTGGCCGCCAGGCTGGGCGCCACCAGCAAGGTCGTCACCCCGGGCGCACTCGCCGCCTGGCAGCACGCCCACGACCGGGCCGAACGCCGCCTGGTCTTCACCAACGGCTGCTACGACCTCCTGCACGCCGGGCACGTCTCCAACCTCAGCCGTGCCAAGGAACTCGGCGACCTGCTCGTCGTCGGCGTCAACTCCGACGCCAGTGTCCGCAGGCTCAAGGGCCCCGAGCGCCCGCTGACCCCCTTGGACGAGCGGCTGCGCGTCCTCGCCGCGCTGAGCTGCGTCGACGCCGTGGTTCCCTTCGACGGGGACAGCCCCGTGGACCTCTTGGAGGCGCTGCGCCCCGACGTGTACGTCAAGGGCAGTGACTACACCCCGGAGACGCTGCCCGAGTGGTCGCTGGTCACCCGGCTGGGCGGCCGGGTGCACCTTCTCGAGAACGTGGCCGACCGCTCCACCACCCGGCTGATCCACCGCATCCGGGCGCTGTCCGGACCCGGTGGCCCCACTTCCGACGAAGGGAGCCCGCGATGACCCCGATGGGACCGGCCCAGCTGCTGTCCGCGGCGGCCGGCGTGGTCAAGGACGACACCCACCGGCCGCTCGCGATCTACCTCCACGTGCCCTTCTGCCGGTCCAAGTGCCACTTCTGCGACTGGGTCGTGGACATCCCGGTGCGCCGGCTGCGGTTCGAGGAGGAGGAACGCCGTGCCTACCTCGACGCGCTGAGCAAGCAGATCCGGCTGTACGGGCCGCTACTCACCGGCCTGGGCTACCGCCCCGACGTCATGTACTGGGGCGGCGGCACCCCCACCCGGCTCACGCCACGGGAGCTGACGCGCCTCGCGGAAGCGGTCCGGGACTCCTTCGACCTGTCCACGCTGCGCCAGTGGTCCGTGGAGACCACTCCGAACGACCTGACCGAGGACAGGGTGGCGGCGCTGCGCGAGGCCGGGGTCGACCGCATGAGCGTCGGCGTGCAGTCGCTGAGCGACTACCAGTTGCGGGTGTCGGGCCGCGTCCATGGCCCCGACGACGTGACGCGGGCCGTGGAACTGCTGCGCGCGGGCGGCATCGACAACTTCAACGTGGACCTGATCTCCGGCTTCCCGGGAGAGACGCTCGCATCGCTGGGGGAGACGTTCGACCGGCTGCTTCCGCTCGACCCACCGCACGTGTCGGTCTACCCGTACCGGGCCACCCCCAAGACCGTGATGGCCATGCAGCTGACGCGCCGTCAGATGGAGGCGCACAACCGGACCGCGATGACCCGGGCATACGAGTTCGCGATGGACCGGCTGCGCTCGGCCGGCTACCACGAGTACTGCCACGGCTACTGGGTCCGTGACGCCGCGCACGAGGACCAGGACGGCAACTACAAGTACGACCTGACCGGGGACAAGATCGGATTCGGGAGCGGTGCCGAGTCGATCATCGGCCACCACCTGCTGTGGAACGAGAACCGCAAGTACGAGGACTACCTCGAGAACCCCGACCGGTTCACCTTCGCCCACCGGTTCTCCCTCGACGACCCCTCCCGGCTGACGGCTCCCGTCGGCGGGGCCCTGATGACCCGGGAGGGCGTGGTCTTCGAAAGGTTCCGCCGGCTGACCGGCCTGTCCTTCCACGACGTCCGCGACACCCCGTACTTCTCGCGCTGGCTGACCGTGCTCACCGACTGCGGCGCCCGGCTCGTGGAGACACCGACCGCGCTGCGCATGGAGACGGACACCATCCACCGCGCCTACATCACCCATCTCGCCTACACGATGTACTCAGGGCTCACCCCCGAACGCGCCTGAGCGCCGTGCCACGGCCCTCGGACGCCCACCGCGGGCGACCCATCAGCGACGAGGAGCGACCGACCTTGGAACACCTGCCGGAACCCGACGCGCGCCTGTTCGCCGCCGTCCAGGCGGCCGACGCCGCTGGGGCCCGAGCCGCCCTGGCCGAGGGGGCTTCGCCCACGGCGCGGGACACACACGCCTGGACCCCGCTGCACTGGGCGGCCGGACGCGGTGAAACGGAGCTGGTGGACCTCCTGCTCGCCGGCGGCGCCGATCCACGTGCCGAGGCCGACGGACGCACACCCTACGACGTGGCCCTGGCGGCCGGCCGTCCCGCCGTGTCCAGGGCCCTGGCCCGCTTCCGGGACGGCACCGGCGGATGGCATCCGTACTGCCGGGCCTACCCGCTGGGGGAGCTGCGGCGCTTCGCCGCCTGGCACGACACCACCGGCGAGGACGACCGATCCGTCGTGTACCTGCACGACGACCTGACGGTCACCGCTTCGGTGATCCCGGGCGACCGGCCCGTCTTCCCCGGTGGCGTACCCGGCTGGAAGGAATTCTGCCGCATCGAACTGGGCTTCGCCGTCCCGGACGAACTCGACCTGTGCACCGGAGGGCCGCAGTGAGCACCACCTTCGAGGGCAAGCGGATCGTCGTCACCGGAGCCGCTCGCGGCATCGGCGCCGGCATCGCCGAGCTGTTGCTGGAACGGGGTGCGGAGGTCATCGGCACCCACTACGGTGCCGTCGGCGAGGCGGAGGAGCTGTGTGCCCGTCACAGGCGTCTCACCCTGCACCGTGTCGATCTGACACGCACCGAAGAGATCGAGGCGCTCGCGCGGGACGTCGCCGCGGGCGGAGCCGTCGACGGGCTCGTCAATCACGCGGCCACCCTCTCCCCGCAACTCTGGGAGGACTTCCGGCCCGAAACGTGGCGCCGGGTCTTCGCCGTCAACGTCGACGCGCCCGTCGTACTCGTGCATGCCCTGCGCGGCGCGCTGGTGCCGGGTTCCGCCGTCGTCAACGTCTCCAGCACCGACGGACTCACCGGGTCCTTCGCCAGCATCGCCTACTCGGCCGCCAAGGCGGCCCTCATCAACGTGACCAAGAGCCTCGGTAACCTGATGGGCCCCACCGGCGTCCGAGTGAACGCCGTCGCCCCGGGCTGCGTCGACTCCGACATGGCCACCACAGCCTCACTGGCCGCCGCCGAGCAGACCCCGCTGGCCCGCAACGGCACCCCCCGTGACGTCGCCTCGGCGGTGGCCTTCCTGCTCACCCCCGAAGCTGCGTTCGTCAACGGCGAGACACTCGTCATCGACGGCGGGTACGGAAACGTCGATCCCATCATGCGCAGCGAACTCGCCGACTTCACGGCCGCGTTCGCCGCCGCGGCCGATGACGGGGGAGCGGACCGGTGAACGCCCGCCATCCGGACGCCCATCCCCTGACGGCCAATCAGGAATGGGAATGGGACTTCGACCACAGCATCGGCTCGGCTCCCTATCACCGTCCCGTCCTGTTGCGCCTGAAGGGGCCACTACGGCCCCTGGCCCTGCGCGACGCCGTCGCCGCGGCCGTACGCCGCCACCACAGCCTGCGCACCCGCTACCCGCTCGTCGACGGGCGCCGGATGCAGGTGGTCGACGCGCCCGAGTCCCGGCCCCTGCCCCTGGTCGACCTCAGCCGTCTGCCCGCGGACGAGCAGGAAGAGGCACTGCTGCGCATCGGCCGCGACGACGCCGCCACCCCCTTCGACATGGCGGGCGGCACGACGGTCCGCTGGGCCCTTGCGCGGCTCGCGCACGACCACCACGCCCTGCTCGTCTCGCCCCACCACGTGGCCGTCGACCTGTGGTCCATGTCGGTGCTCGCCGCCGACATCGCCGCCCACTACGGCCACGCCGCCGCGGGTGAGCCTCCCCCCGCAGGCCCTGGACCGCTGCAACCCACCCAGTGGGCGCACGCGGAGCGGGAGCGCTGGACCCCTGAACGACTCCACGCCGCCCTCGCGCCGTGGCGGGACGGGCTCGCCCGCCTGCCGGCCCTCGACCTGCCGGCCGACCACCCGCCCGCGCCGAGCCGGCTGCCCGAGTGCTGGCTCCTGAGCACCCGTCTCGACACCGCTCTGAGCGACGGCGTGCGGGCGTTGAGCCGACGCCACGGCGTCACCGTCTTCGTCGCCCTGCTGGCTGCCTTCCATTGCATGCTCGCCCGCGCCTGCGACGTCGACCGGCTGGTCACCTACAGCCTGACGGCCCGCCGGCACAGCCGCGCCATGGAGGACGCCGTGGGCCTTTACGCGGACTACATGCGGATCTTCGCCGATCTGACAGGTGATCCCCCGTTCACCCAAGTGCTGGCCCGCACCATGGACCGGATCCTGGACGGCCAGGACACACAGCGGCTGCCCAACGAGTGGCTGCTGCGCGCCACCGACGACGGCACCCGTCCGCACCCGCTCGAACGCGTGGGGTTCAACATGCACAACACCCCGGCCATCGCGTTTCCGCTGTCGGACGGCGTGCGGGCCGAGGCCATCGACTACGACGGACACGACGGATCGGCCGGCCTCGCCACCACCTACTGGCGGGCCCATCTGTTCTTCGACACCTTCGACTTCGGCGCCGGCCCCATCGCCATGGAAGTCCTGACGGCGAAGGAACTGTACGCGAGCACGGCTCCGGCCGACTGGGCGCGGCGATTCGCCGCCGTACTCGCCCGGGTTGTCGAGGACGACCAGGTTCCGTTGTCCCGGCTGCCGGGACGCTGATCGCGGGCCCGGCCGGTCTCACCCCGGAGCACCGGCCGGGCCCGCGCCCTCCTCCACGAGCCGCGCCAGCGCGGCCACCGTGGGCGCCGCGTAGAACCGCCGGGCGGGAACGTCGACGCCGAACGCGTCATGGACCTCGCCCGCCAGGCGCATGCCCAACAAGGAGTCGCCGCCCAACTCGAAGAAGTCGTCGTCCGTCCCGACCTCCGCCAGTCCGAACAGATCGGCCCACAGCCCCGCGAGCAGCTTCTCCACCTCGGTCACGGGCGCGGTGTACGCAGCGCCGACCTCCCGTCGCGACGAGGGCGGCCACGCCTCCAGTGCGGCGCGGTCCACCTTGCCCCCCACGGTCAGCGGCAGCGCGTCCACCACGTGCACCGCGGCGGGCAGCGCGTAGCCGGGCAGGTGGTGTGCGAGCTCCCGGCGCAGTGTCAACGAGCCCTCGACGAAGGGGTCGTCGTACACCACGAACGCCGTCAGCACGCGCTCGCCGTCGCTTCGGCGCGGCGCCACCACAGCGGCCTCTCCCACACCCGGTACCCGTGCGAGAACGGCCTCGACCTCGGCCGGCTCCACCCGGAACCCACGGATCTTCACCTGGCGGTCCATGCGTCCCTCGAACTCCAGCACCCCGTCCCCGCGATCGCGCACCGCGTCGCCCGTCCGATAGGCCCGGCTCCCGGGGGCGCCGGGCGCCGGGACGAAACGCTCTGCCGTCAGCCGGGCGTCACCGAGGTATCCACGCGCCACTCCCGGTCCCCAGGCCAGGAGTTCGCCCGTTTGCCCGTCCGGCACGGCACGCAGGTCCGCGTCGACGACCCGCGTCGCGGCGCCCGGCAGGGCGGTTCCGATGGGCACGCCTGGGCCGGTCACGGGCGCGGTCACCGGATGCAGGCAGGTGAACGTGGTGTTCTCCGTCGGCCCGTAACCGTTGATCACACGGGTGCCGGGCAGCACCGAGACGGCCCGGTTCACCTGCTCGGGTGCCACCACGTCGCCGCCCGCCAGTAGTCGGCGCAGTCCCCGAAGAGCTGCCAACTCGCCCGCCGAAAAACGGTGGAACAACCCGGCGGTCAGCCACAGGACGGTCGCCCCCTCCCCGGCGACCCGTCCCAGGGCCGCAGGGGCGCGGTCCGTGTCGTCCGGCAGTACCAGCCGGCCGCCGTTGACGAGCGGGGCCCACACCTCGAAGGTCGACGCGTCGAAGGCGAGGGACGACGCGTGCACCACGACGTCGTCACGTCCGGCACCGGCCCCGTCCGGATCGGCCACCAGGTGCAGCACCGCACGGTGCGGCACCACGACGCCCTTGGGGACGCCGCCGGTGCCAGAAGTGAAGCAGATGTACGCAGCCGCTTCCGGGTGCGTCACGGCTCCTCTTCGGTGTTCCTGTTGCGCCTGCGCCCCCGCCAGGAGCGGCGGCGCAGGACGGACCACCCGCCGGCCCAGGTCCTCCTCGCCATCCGTGACGAGCACCCCGGCCCCCGCCAGGTCGAGCAGGTTCCGTCGGCGTGCGGGCGGCATCCGTGTGTCCAACGCCAGGTAGCAGGCACCGCACTTCAGCACCGCGAGGAGCGCGACGACACGGTCCGGTGACGGGTCCATCAGGATGCCGACGGCCCGGCCCGGACGTACTCCCGCCTCCCACAACAGCTGTGCCAGCCGTTCGGCCCGGCGCTCCAGGCCCCGGTAGGACAGGTGGCTGCCGCGCCGGCTCACCGCCACGGCGTCAGGCGTCACACGGGCCCAGTGCCCGACCGCCTCGTGGATGCCGTCGAAGGCCGGGGACATGAACGCTCCTAGGTCACGGGGCCGTTTCACCCGAGCCTGCCAGGGCGAACTCACCCCTCGCAAGATCGTTTCGCGCCCCATTTCGAAGATCGACAACGGTGGCTGTCGTCACCACCCTTTGCTAGTGTGCGGCACGTTGGTGCCGGGCCGAACGGGGGAAGGCGGAGCGGACGGCCGCTCGCCACACGGTCCACGCACGGACCGCCGGGCGGCCAAGGGCTTCACGTGCGCGTCACCCCTTTCATGGCCCCCGCCCCTGCACAACGGACAGGAGACCTGGCATGGTTGGGACGCCCCGCCCTCAGCGCGGAGAGACCGTGCGCCGACGGTACGCGGATCTGATCGACGCCTTCCTGGCCCAGGAGGATCCCGTGGCCGCCGACGAGTGCGCTCGGCTCGCCGTGGGGCAAGGAGTGTGGCGAGATCCCCTGCAGCGCCCCGTGCACTACCTGCCCTCCCTCGACCCGGTACCCGTGCACGACCCGGCCGACTTCTGGTTCGTGCCGTACCTCGAGGAGAACTACCCCCTGATACGCGCCGAGTTGGAGCAGGTACTCGGCACGGCCGACAACGGATTCCTCCCCGTCGAGGAGCCCCTCCTCGCCACCGGCGACTGGAAGCAGGTCACCTTCTACGAAGGCGGACAGCGCTTCGACGAGGCCTGCGAACGCTTTCCCGTCACTGCCGGCATCATCGAGGCCATCCCGGAGGCGACCCTGGCCGGACCCGGTGTCGTGACGCTCTCACGTCTCCAGCCCGGATCCCGCATCGTGCCGCACTGTGGCGCGTCCAACGCCAAGCTCCGCGTCCACCTGGGCCTCCACGTCCCCGAAGGTCCACGCATGCGGGTGGGCGACCGCACCCTGCGCTGGAACCAGGGCTCGTGCCTGGTCTTCGACGACTCCTTCGAGCACGAGGTGTGGCACACCGGTGACGCTCCCCGCGTCGTGCTGCTCATGGACGTCTGGCATCCCCGCCTCGACCCGGCCGTGCAACGACTGATCGCCGAGGACCGGGGCTCCCTGGCCACCCGCGTCCGCGACTTCATGCGGGCCCAGGGCCTCGTCCGCGCCGAGGACACCGGCGACACGATCCTGCTCCACCCGGACGAACGTGTGGAGACCCTCATCCGCCGCCACATGCGACAGGCCGGCACCCGGGTCGTCGACATCCGCCACGAGCACACCCTCCAGGAGACGCCGAAGGGACCGGGCCGTGCCGACTGACCCGTCCAGCACGACCGTTCCCCTGACACGCGGACACTTCCACGCCCTGTGCCGCGCGGTGGACCTCCCGGCGGAAGAACGCCACACCCTGGCCGTCACGCTGTTCGCGCCGCTGCCGGAGGGCCTCGGCATCGAGGCGCCGGCCAGAGCGCTGGAGCTCCTCGTCGCCCGGCACGAGGCCCTGCGCTCCACCGTCGTGCGCACCGCGGGAGGCGAGTGGGCCCAGCGCGTCCACCCGCCGGCCCGGCAGGCCTTACGAACCGCGGAACTCGGCGCCCTCGGCCCCGACGGCGTGATCGGCCTGTCCGTCGCCCTCGCCGAGGAAGTCCAGGAGCTGCGCGGCACCACCCCTCTGCGCTCCGTCGTGATCACCGACGCCGGCACGCCCGTGTACGTGCTGGTGGCCCTCCACCACTACATCGTGGACCTGGAGGCACTGCGCCGGCTCCAGGACGAGTTCGGCCAGCTCCTGATGAACGTCGTTACCGGCGCCGACCCGGATGCAGGCCTGCGCCCGGCCCTGCCACTGGCCGCCCGCACCGCCCTGGAACGCTCACCGGAAGGACGACGCGCCGACGACGAGGCCCAGGCCCACTGGTCGCGGCTGCTGCGCGACGCCGCCAATGTCGCCTTCCCCTACCACCGCGACGACCGGTCCCCGCGTACCGCACGCGTCCTGTCCCTCGCCTCCCCGGCCGTCGACCACGCCCTCGCCCGCCTGTCCGCCGAAGCCGCCCCCACCCCCACCGCGCTCGTTCTGGCCGCCTTCCACACGATGCTCTCCGCCTACACCGGCGGCCCCCTCGTCTGGTCCCTCCTCATGGGCAAACCCGCACCCGAACGCGGCGCCACTCTCGTCGAATGCACCCTCGAATCCGTGCACGTGCCGCTTCCCGCGGTGCGGTCCAGCACCGGCGGCGGGCCGTCGGTGCTGGACACCGCCCAGGACACGCTGACCCGCCTCCTGGAGGCCACCCGCCACCGCGACTACGACTACGCCCGCTTCCTGGAGTCCCGCGCCGCCCGTGCCGCCGACCGCGGCGCGCTGATCGCGTGGGAGGCGACGTTCAACAGCCGGCTCGTGACCAGGCCGGTCCATCGCGACGCCGGACCGCCGCCCCGGACGACGGCCGACCTGCTCCCGCGCTCGCGCACCCGCTGGTCGCTCCAGTACACCGCCCAGCCCGTGGTCGCCGTATCGGCCGGCTCCGACGGCCGGGTCACGACCCTCGACCTGGCCTGTGACACCGACCTGCTCGACAAGGACGCCATGACGGCCGTCCTACGAGGCGTGGAATCCCTGCTCGTCGCCGCGGCCGACGGAAGCACCACGCCACCCCTCGAAGCCGTCCGCCCGGCCAACTGGCCCCGCCGCCCCGACTGGACCCTCGTCGACGGGACGACCTGGGCCGACCTCACCGCCTCGCGCGACCTCCTCGCCTCCCACCCCGGAGTCTGCGGCGTCGACCTCACCCTCACCCCCGGCCCCCCTCCGGAACTCCGCGCCGTCGTCCACGCCCGCGCCGCCACGCTGACGGGTGAGGGCGTGCGGCGCCACGCCCTGCACGCCCTGCACCGGCCGGGCCAAACCGTTCCCCGGACCATCGACGTGCGCCCCTGCGCGACCCCCGACTGCCTCCGGTGCGCCACGGGCACCCCCGCCCACCCGACGCCCCCGCGGCCGGACGCCCTGGCCGCACTGGGCCGCACCGTCACCGAGGCCCTCGGACGGACGACCGCCGACACCGGCGCCGGTTTCCTGGAACAAGGCGGTCGGGCCGCCGCCTACCCCGGTATCAAGGCCTCCCTGGAACGCGCGGGCTGGACCGGGCTCACCGCCGACGCGCTCCTCGCGCCCCGGTCCCTCGCCCACGTCGCGGCCTCGCTGCGTCCTGTCCGAAGGGAAGGGGAGGGCCGATGACGCCATCCCTGCACGCACTTCTGCGGGACCGGGCCCGTCGCGTCCCCGACGCCGTGGCCGTCACCCGCGCCGAGGCTTCCCTGACCTATCGCGAACTGTGCCGACGAGCCGATCGGCTGACCCGGTCGCTGCGCCACCGCGCACTGCCGGAAGGCGCACTGGTCGGTCTGCGCATGCCCGCGGGTCCGGACCTCGCGGTCGCCATCCTGGGGGTGCTCGGAGCGGGTGCCGCCTTCACCGTGTCGGACCCCGCCGGCCCGTCCCACGGCGACATCGTGCTCGACCGCACCGGCCTCGTCCGGGCCGTCACCACCCCACCACGCGGCCCCCGGCCCACGCCACCGACGGCGGACCCGGCCCGCCCGGTGTGTGCGATGACCGGCCCCGGCCGTACGGCTGCCTTCCTGCCCGGTGAGGCCGACCTGTTGTGCGCCCTGCTCGCGGAACGCGACGCACTGGGGCTTGCGCCCGGCGACACTGTCCTGCACCGCACTCCGCCGCACGAGGCCTTCGGCGTCATCGAGATTCTGCTCACCCTGCTGGCCGGCGCCCGCCTCGCCGTGCCCGACATACCCGACGACGACGTCGTCACGGCCGCACTCGGCGACATGACGCTGCACCACACCACACACGTCCGATTGCCGGGCACGATGCTGTTCGACGCCCTCACGCTGAGCGGCATGGCCGCCTTCCACCTGCTGCGCGCGGGCTTCTCCCACAAGGCCGTGTGGACCACCCCGGACCTGGACCCCGGCACCCGTGCCCGCATCCAGATCCGTACCCGGTTCCCCCTTCGCCCGGTCGCGCTCGACGACGCGGGACCCGGCGACCCGGCGACGGCCGTCCACCTGGCCCGCCTGCTCACACCCCCGGAAACACCCCCCGCACCGGCACTCCCCGCACCAACGTCCCCCGCACCGGAGGACGCACCCTCGGCGCCCGCGCAGGCCATCACCCGCGACGACGCCACGCCGGCCGTCCTGCGGGCGGTCATCCGCGCCTGGGAGGAAGTGCTGGAACACACCGGCATCACCGCCCACGACGACTTCTTCGCCCTGGGCGGCAATTCCGTCACGGCCGTCCTGGCCACGGACGCCGTGAGCGGGCGGATCGGCCGTGACGTCCCCTTCGACCTGCTCTTCCAGCACCGCACGCCGTCCGCGTACGCCGGTGCCCTCACCACCACGCACGAGGCGGACCGCGGTTCGCACCGCCCGAAGCCCACCGAAGGAGACCACGCGTGAGCGAGACCGCGCAGAACACCGAGGACCTGGTCCTGGAACAGTTCCGGACCTACTCCGGCAACGGGGGCATGACGGCGACCGACGACTTCTTCACCGCCGGAGGCGACTCCTTCACCGCCGTCCACGCCTCCACCGCCATCTCGGCCCTCACCGGCCTGGACCTGGCGCCCTCCCTCCTGTTCGCCCACCGCACCGCCCGTGCCCTCGCGGCGCGGATCGACGACGCCCTACCGCCGGGCGGCACCACCGAGGGGACCGGCTGACCCATGCCCTTCGCCGCATCCGTACTACGGGCCCACCGCACCGCCCCGGACACCGTCGCGGTCGTCCTCGACGGCAGGAGCACCACCTACCGCGAACTGGCCGCACGCGCAGCCCGTGTCGCCCGCGCCGTGCGCGCCCTGCCCCGCCGCCCGCGAGCCCCCTTCGGGGACATCGACCTGCCGTGTCTCGTCGCCGTGCTCACCGACAACGCGGCCCAGCTGCCCGAACTCCTGGTGGGCAGCACGGCCGGAGACGGCGCCTGCGCGCTGTTCGACCCCAAGTGGTCCGCCGACCAGGTCACCGAGGTGCTGCACCGCCTCTCTCCCGACCTGCTCGTCACCCAGCGGGCCCACGGCGCCGCGGCCGACGCCGCGGCCGCCCTCGGAATCCCCACCGTGCTCCTCGACACGGATCCCACGGACGCGACCTCGTACACCCGGTGGCTCGCCCCGCACCCCGATGCCGACCCCGAGCGGGAACTGACGCCCGGTGAGGACGGCTCGGTCTTCCTCGTCGGCTTCACCTCGGGCACCACCTCCACCCCCAAGGCCTTCGCCATGGCACGCGGATGCTGGCGCACCAGCCTCGCGCTGGGCACCGGCCTCTTCGACACCACCTCCGCCTCCGTCTCGGTGGCCCCCGGCCCCCTGCAGCACGGCGTCACGCTCTACGCCCTGGCCGAGGCCCTCCACGCCGGCCACACCTTCGTCGGCGCACGCCGCTTCGACGCCCAGGAACTGATCCGCGCCATCCGTACCCATCGGGCGCACCGGCTCTCCCTGGTGCCCAGCATGCTGCACGCCCTGTGCCGGGCAGCCAGCCCCGACGACCCACCCCTGGACACCGTCACCATCTGCATCAGCAGTGGTGCCCGTCTGGACGCCACGCTCGTCGACAACGCCGCCCGGTTGCTGCCCGAAGCCCGCTTCGTCGACTACTACGGCGCCTCGGAAACCGGTTTCGTCAGCGTCCTGGAGCACCCTCGTGGGGGCCGGGCCGAAGGCGTCGGTCGTCCCTTCCCCGGCGTCGAGGTCGAAGTACGCGACCCGCACGGCCGGACGTGCGCTCCCGGAGCCGTCGGCGAGATCCACGTCCGCAGTCCGTACCTCAGCCGTGGCTACCTGTGGGCGGCCGACGACACCCGGCTCTTCCGTCCGGACGGCTGGGTCTCCGTCGGCGACCAGGGCCACCGCGACGCCGAGGGCAACCTCCACCTCCGCGGCCGCAAGGGCCGCATGATCATCACGGGTGGCTGGAACGTCTACCCCGACGAGGTCGAAGGCGTGTTGCGTACCGTCCCCGGTGTCGACGACGCCGTCGTCGGGGGAGCGCCCGATGCCTTCCTGGGGACCGCCCTGATCGGCGTGCTCGGCTGTTCCGACCCCGACCGGCTCCCCACGTACGCCGAGGTGGTGCGTGTCTGCCGGACTTTCCTGCCGTCCCACAAGGTGCCCACCCGCATCTACGCGGTCCCCGCTCTGCCACGCACCACCAGCGGCAAGGTGGCCCGCGCCGAGGTGGACGACTGGCTCGCGCGGCCGGGGTCCGCCGGCCACCCCCTCGTCGAAGTCCTGCCGCGTCGCGGGGAGGAGGGGTGAGCGCCCGTGCGGTCGTGGTGCCGCTCAGCGACAGCACCGCGCCCACGACGGCGCACTTCCTCCCCGGCGTCGACGGAGGCCTTCGCCCCGCCTGTGCCTTCGCCGAGCTCGTGCGCGACCGGCTCGCGGTGCACGGGGTGATGCTCACCGGCACCGACCACCCGGACGCACATGACGTCGAACCGCAGGCGCGGCTGGCACTGGACGCCGTGGTCCGCAAGACCGGCCGGGCGCCCGACCGGCTCATCGGCTATTCCTACGGCGCGCTCGTGGCCCTCGAAATGGCCCATCAGGCAGTGGCCCGGGGCCTGTCCGCCCCTGCGCTGCTCCTGCTGGACACACCGGTCACGCCCGGCCCCCAGAAGGCCCCTTCACCCGTCACCATGTTCTGGTACATCGGCCAGGGCGCCGGTCTCGACCTCACGCTGGCCGAGTTCGCCGCTCTCGGTCCGGAGCGTCGCGAGGCCGAGGTGGCGCGCTGGTGCGCGACCCGCTCCCCGGGGTTCGACCTGCGGGCGGCACGTACGGTGTACGCGACCATCGAGGCCAACTGCGCCGCGTGGGCCGGTCACACGGCCCGCCCCTGGTCGGGTCCGGCCGACGTGATCATCGCCGAGGACTCCGCCGAGACGGGCGGTGGCCGGGGGGACTGGTCGGCGGTGTTCCCAGGCGGCTATCGCACCCGCACCGTGCCGGGCGGACACCGTGACGTCCTTTCGGAGGCCGGTGCCGTTGCCCTCGCCCGTGCGGTGACCGACCTCACGGCACCGTTGTGACCCGGTTGTCCGCGCCGGTTGCCCGTACCCACGCCCTTGTGGCGATCCCAGAAGAGGAACCCCCACAGTGAAGACCAAGGACCTCGTCCACATCGCCCTGTTCGCGGCCATCGTGGTCGCACTGGGGCTGTTCCCCGCCGTGGAACTGCCCTTCAGCAGAGTGCCCATCACCGCGCAGTCCCTCGGTGTGATGCTCGCGGGCAGCATCCTCGGCTGGCGGCGCGGTGGACTCGCGCTGCTCGTGTTCGTCCTGCTCGTCGCGATCGGCCTGCCCGTGCTGCCGGGCGGCCGCGGCGGTCTGGGCATCTTCTTCCTGCCGAGTGGCGGCTTCGTGCTGAGCTGGCCCGTCGCAGCCGTCGTCGTCGGCTACCTCACCGAGCGGCTCTGGAACCGTTACAACCTCGCCGTCGCCCTCGTCCCCAACTTCGTCGGCGGTGTGCTGGTCGTGTACGCCATCGGACTGCCGTTCATGGCCGCCGTGGCGGGCATCAGCCTCGAGCAGGCGTTCACGATCATGTGGGCGTTCGTGCCGGGTGACATCGCCAAGTGCGTCCTGGCCGCCCTGGCCGGTGTGGCCGTGCGCCGCACGCATCCCCTGCTCGCTCCCGTGGCGGCGTCCGGCTCCCCTCGCACCGGCACCCGGTAAACCGCCGTGTTCCGGATCAAGGACGTGGAGCACCGCTACGGCGAGCGCACCGTACTGCGGGACGTCTCCGTCGAACTCTCGGAGCACCGGGTGGCCGTGATCGGCGCGAACGGCTCCGGCAAGAGCACCTTCGCCCGGCTGCTGAACGGACTGGTGGTGCCCACCTCCGGCACCGTGACGGTCGACGGTCTGGACACCCGCAAGGAGGGCAGGAAGGTCAGGGCCAGGGTGGGGTTCGTCTTCCAGGACCCCGACCTCCAGATTGTTATGCCCACCGTCGGCGAGGACCTCGCCTTCGGTCTCAAGCACCGTGGTCTGAGCAAGGCGGAGATCGCCGAACGGGTCGACCGGGCTCTGGACACCTACGGTCTCCGGGACTTCCGCGACCACCCCGCCCACCTGCTCAGCGGCGGTCAGAAGCAGCGGCTGGCCATCGCCTCGGTGCTCGCCCTCGCGCCCCAGTACGTCGTCTTCGACGAGCCGACCACCATGCTCGACCTGCGGAGCAAGCGCCAGGTCACCGGGATTATCGCCGCGTTGGAACAACCGGTGGTGGTCGTGTCGCACGACATGGACCTGCTGGCGGACTTCGACCGCGTACTGGTCTTCGACGAAGGACGTCTCGTCGCCGACGGGAGTCCGGCCACGTCCATCGCCGCCTACCTGGAGCTGATGGACGCGTGCTGAGCCTCTACCGCCCCGGGGACAGCGTCCTCCATCGCGCGCGTGTCGGACCCAAACTCGCCGTCCTGCTCGGCACCTGCCTCGCCGTGTTCGTCGTGGACGAGTTGTGGTTCACGGCCCTGTGCGGCGCCGTCGTCCTATTGTTGTGGCGGCTGGCCCGTGTGCCGTACCGCGAACTGGGCCGTCAGTTGCGCGGGTTGTGGATCGTGGCCGTACTGCTGGCCCTGTTCCAACTGTGGGCCAACGGCTGGTACGAGGCCGCCATGACCGTTCTGCGGCTGCTGACGCTGCTGCTGCTGGCGAGCCTCGTGACGATGACGAGCCGTACCTCGGACATCGTGGACGCGCTGGAGACCGCGGCACGTCCCCTCGCCGTCGTCGGGCTGCGGCCGGGCCGTCTCGCGTTCCTCATCGGACTCACCCTCAGATTCATCCCGCTGATCAAGGAGAGGGCCGACGAGGTCCGGGCCGCCCAGCGCGCCAGAGGTGTCGAACACCGCCCGCTGGCCCTGCTCCTGCCCTTGCTGCTCAACACCCTGACCATGGCCGACGCGGTGTCGGAGGCGTTGGACGCGAGGGGCTTCGAAAGTGGCTGAAGGGCCGGGAGTGCGCGACAGCCTGACGACAGACCCTGCGGTCACACGGAAGTCCGGGACGAACTCTTTCCTCGCTGATCGACATCGGACTAAAGTATTTGTGGGAGGGAAGGACATGACCGAACTCGATGCCGGACCGCTCGACGGCACGGCGATGGTGGCGGATTCGTTCGCCCTCTACGCTCTGGCGACCGAGCACAGCGACGCGGCCCGGCAGTTGTACGCCGCCCTGCAGCGCGGCCGGCTCACCCTCACCGTTTCCACCCTTGCCGTCGCCACGGCCAGCGCCATGCGCACCTGCTGGGACGAGTACTGCCCCGAGCGGCACCGGCCGGACAGTGCCACGCTGGTGCGTCGCCTGTGCACCGGCCCCGGAGTGGAGGTCGCCGACATGTCCGTCGAGGCCTCCGTCGCGGCCGGACGGCTGTACGCCTCCAGTTCGGCCGTGCGCATAGAAGGCCCCGAAGTGTTGTCCAGCTGCCATTCCGTCGTGCTGGCCCAGGAGTTGGGCCGTGACGTCCTGACCGTCCCGCGAGCCGCCTACTGCTACAGCGGATCCGCCGTCCAGGAACTGCGCTGCCGCACCGTTCTGTTCTGACCCCTACGGGACGCCGCGAGGCCGGGGAGGACGGCCGCGTCCCGGCGCCGGCCACCGGACGCCCGTCATCGCGGTTGGCCGCGCCGCGGCCGTCACCCGATCCGTGTTGTGGCGGGAGCGTGGTCGGTGGTGCGCAGGCGAGCACCCTCCCCGTCCGGTCCGCAGTCGCCCGCCCCCGCCGTGCGGGCCCGCCCGGCTGCCATCTCCGCGTCCGCCATGATGCGCGCGAGGTCCGGGGCGAACACCACCGGCTTCCAACCCAGTTCCCGCTCCGCCTTCGAGGCGTCACCGACCAGCTCGGACACGTCCGACGGCCGCAGATAGCGCTCGTCGACGCGCACATGGCGCTCCCACTCCAGCCCGACATGCTGGAAGCAGAACGCCACGAAGTCCCGCACGCTGTAACTGGTTCCCGTGGCCACCACATAGTCGTCGGGGCTGTCCCGCTGAAGCATCCGCCACATCGCCTCGACATACTCCGGGGCGTACCCCCAGTCCCGCCGGGCATCGAGGTTGCCGAGGTACAGGTACCTTTGCTCACCTCGTGCGATGCGCGCCGCGGCCCGGGCTATCTTCCGAGTGACGAACCCTTCGCCGCGCCTGGGTGACTCGTGGTTGAACATGATCCCGTTCACGGCATGCACGCCATAGGACTCACGGTAGTTACGAGTGATCCAGTAGCCGTACACTTTCGCCGCCGCGTACGGTGAACGCGGCCGCAGGGGCGACTCCTCGTCCTGCGGGGGAGGTGTCGCCCCGAACATTTCCGAACTCGACGCCTGGTAGAACCGGGCAGGCAGCCCGGTGACGCGCAGGGCCTCCAGCAACCTCGTCGTGCCCAGTCCCGTGACGGCACCCGTGTACTCGGGCTGCTCGAAGGACACATGGACGTCCGACTGCGCCGCCAAGTGGTAGATCTCGGCCGGTTCCACCTGCCCGAGCAGCGCGATCAGCCGAGCCCCATCGGAGAGGTCCCCATGATGCAGCCGCAGGCGGCGTTCGGTGGCGCGGCCCTCCCCGACCAGGTGCGCGATGCGGTCCAGACCGGATCCGGAAGAACGCCGGACCACCCCATGCACCGTGTACCCCTTGGAGAGCAGCAACTCCGCGAGGTAGGAGCCGTCCTGGCCGGTGATACCCGTGATCAGCGCGGTCTTCGAGGTCATGCCGGGAGCCTATGCGATGCGGGTCCAACGGTCCGTACCGCCTGGGGAAACCGATGTGACGCCCATGCGGTGCCGCCTCCGGCTTTCATGGTCAACTTTGCGGGGCGCTGCTAGGGTGACGCGATGAACGGCCTGGCCGTATCCGTGCGCCGCCCACGTCCGCGTGCCCCCCGGCGCGGGCGCCGCCAAGGCAGCACAGGACGGAGTGGCGATGCAGGATCCCCCGCCCATCGAACCGCAGGCACACGGCGTCGCCCGCAGCGCCGAACGCCCCGCACGTGCCGCTGAACGGGCCCTCTGGCTGCTGGACCGCGTCGCTCCCGACCGCCCGGTGAGTAACATCACCCTCGCGATTCGCAGTGCGACGCCGCTGAACGTCGCCCACCTGCGTCGCGCCCTCGGCATGGTGATCGACCGTCACCATGCCCTGCGGAGCAGGTTCGTGGTGATCGACGGCATGCTGACCCGCCACGTCGTCGCCCCGGCCGGCGATTCGCCCATCGAGGTCGTCACCGTGCCACCGGAGGAGGCCGACGAGACCCTTCGCCGTTTCGCCGAGCGTCCCTTCACCATGCCCACCGACCAGCGGACCCCGAGCACGCACCACGACGCCTCCGCCGGACCGCTCATCCGCGCCGCGCTCGTAGTGACCCCGACCGCTCAGACTCTCTGCGTAGTCTGCCACCACACGGTCTTCGACGGCACCTCCGCCCTGGTGCTGACCAGGGAACTCGTCCACGTGTACTCGGCACTCTCCACCGAGGGGGTGACGCCACCCGAACCGCACGCCCCCGCGGCCGAGTTCACTCCGCCGCCCCCCGGCGCCGAAAGCCTCGCCCACTGGCGCGACCACCTGGCCGGCGTGGACGTCCGCTCCATGGAGCTGCGCTGCGAACGGCCACGACCGGCCGAACCCACCTTCCGCGGCGAACAGCACATCCATCCGCTCTCCGACGAAGCCCACCGCCTCCTCGGGACATCGGAATCCGCGCTCCAAGCCACACGCAACCTGATCCTCCTCGCGGCCTACCTCCTCGTGCTCGCCCGCCACGGCGCCGGCCCGGACCTCACGGTGGGCGTGCCCGTCGACATGCGCGGGGCCCGCGGGCGCGGCGCCATCGGCTACCACACCCACACGATCGTCCTGCGCCTGAACCTCGAGAACGCCGCCACCTTCAAGGCGCTGGTCGCACTCACCCGTGACGCCTTCCTCACCGCCCTCCGGCACGCCGACGCGTCCATCGACGACGTACTCGACCATTACGGGCGCCACGGCGGTACCGCCGAGAACCCGTATTTCCATCACATGTTCAACTACTTCGACTTCCACACGTCCGTGGAGGAGGCCACTTGGACGCCCGGCGGCCCCGAGGTCGAAGTCGTCGAAGTCGCCCCCCGGCACAGCGTCGCCGACCTGGAAATCGTTGTACGCACACGGCCGCACCGCACCGAACTCGTCATGCTCCACAACACCGACGTCCTCGACCGCGCCGACGTCCACGCCATGACCGAGCGCTACGACACCCTGCTGCGCTCCGCGCTGCGCGACCCGGACTCCCCACTGGCGACCCTGGCCTGGCACACCGCACGCGACCGCCGGGCCCGCACATCCTCCGTCGCACCCCGCTCCGGGCCCTGGCACGGCGGCATACCCGCGGCGATCGTCGCCCACGCCCGCAAGGCCCCCGCATCGATCGCCGTCGTCGACGCCGACACCGGCGCCACCACTGGCTACGCCGCACTCGTCGACGCGGCAGCCCGTCTGCGCGAGACCCTGCGCGACGCCGGCATCGGGCCGGGTGACACCGTCGCGCTCGACTCGGCCCGCACCGCGCCCACCCTCGCCGGCGCACTTGCGCTCTGGTCCCTGGGCGCCGCCTACCTGCCGGTCGACCGCGCCCACCCGACCCCGCTCACCGCCCGTCGCCTCGCCGAAGCACGCATCAAGGCAGTTCTCGGCCCGCCGCTGCACACGGACGCCGCCCCCGGCGTCCCGACGATCGCCCTCCCCACGCCGCGCCCCGAGGGTCCCTGGCGCGATCTGGCCGGAACGGACACCGTCGCACCCGGCACACCCGCCTTCGTCATCCACACCTCGGGGTCGACCGGCCGGCCCAAAGGCGTTCGCCTTACCCACGGCAACGTGCACCATGCCGTCACCAGCCTTGCCGCGCACCAGGGGCTCGACGCCGAGAAGGCCGTCCTGTGGCTGACCACGCTCACCTTCGAGCCGTCCTCCCTGGAGGCCTTCACCCCGCTCCTGCTCGGCGGCCGTGTCGTCGCCGCCCCCGACGCGGCACGCCACGACCCCGCGCGCCTGGCCGACCTGCTCGCCCACCACCGCGTCGGCCTGATCCAGGCGACACCGACCGTGTGGCGCGTCCTCGCCCCGGGGCTGCGGGGGCGATGCAGGGGCATCGACCTCATCACCGGCGGCGAACCCCTCAACGAAGCCACCGCGCGCGTCCTGCTGGCCACAGGCGGCCGTGTCGTCAACGCCTACGGCACGACCGAGACCGCCGGATGGCCCGTGATGGGCGAGGTCGCTCCCGATGGCCTCACGGGTGGGCTTCTCCCCGTCGGCCGTCCCACCGGCGGCAACCGCGTCGACGTCGTGGACGACACCGGTGAGCCACTGCCTCCCGGCCTGCGCGGCGTCATCCGCGTCAGCGGACCTTCGGTCGCCGCCGGCTACACCCACGCCCCGGAGTGCGGCACCACCGACGGCACGGGCCACCGCACCCATCGCACGGGCGACACGGGACGCTTGCTCGCCGACGGCACGCTGGAAGTGCTGGGTCGCGCCGACCGCCAGGTCAAACTGCTCGGCGTCCGCATCGAACCGGCCGAGGTCGAAGCCGTCCTGGAGCATCACCCGTCCGTGCTGCGCTGCGGCGTGATCGTCACCCGGGACACGGAGTCCCCGTCACTCGTCGCCTTCGTGGAGGCCGCCACAGCCGCCGATCCGGCAGCTCTACGGGACTACGCCCGCCGGTACCTTCCCGCGCCCGCCGTCCCGTCCCGCATCGTCCCCGTAACGGCCCTGCCCCGTACCGACACCGGCAAGGTGGCCCACGACGCCCTGCACGCCCTGCTGCGCGAGCTCCGGCCCGCTGCCGACACCAGCCGCCCGGACCAGCGCGAAACCCCCCACGAGGGCGGGACGGACACACTCACCGACCTCCTCACGCGCGCCTGGCGAGCCGTACTCGACGACGACACCGCCGACTCCTCCACCGACTTCTTCGAGGCGGGGGGCAACTCACTGCTCGCCGTCCTGCTCAGCGAGCGCATCGAGGAACTCACCGGGCACCGCGTCTCCCTGGGCACGCTGCTGCACCGGGTGACTCCCGCCGCCCTCGCCGTTCACCTCGGTGACGCGGCCCGGTCCTCGGCGTCACCGTCGACGACGAAACCCACCGAGTCGTAGACGAACCGCCCGTCGACCATCGTCGCGAGAACCCCGATGTCCTTGATCGTGTCCCGCGGAACCACCGTCGGGTCGCGCTCCAGGACCGCCAGGTCGGCGAGTTTGCCCGGCTCGATGCTGCCCTTGACTCCCTCGTCGAACCCGGCACGCGCGGAACCCATGGTGTAGGCGTACAGGGCCTCCCACGGTGAGACGGCCTCGTCCGGCCCCAGCACGCCACCCGTGTCGGTCGTACGGTTCACCATGGCATGGATCCCGCGCAACGGGGCTCCCGGTGCGATCGGGCGATCCGAACTCCCCGGGACCGTCAGACCGGCGTCGAGGAAGCTCCGCTGGCGGTGGGCCCAGTCGGCCCGCTCCGTACCCAGAGCCGCCACCAGGGCGCTGCCCGACCGCTCGACGAACACGGGCTGCGGAACCGGCACCACACCGAGGCTCCTCAGCCTGTTCAGCTGATCGGGCCGCGCGAGTCCGCAGTGTTCGATACGGGGGCGCGCGTCGGCCCGCGGGTATGCGCGCTGCGCGGCCTCGAAGGCGTCCAGTACGGCGTCGACCGCCCGGTCCCCCA
Source organism: Streptomyces sp. CB03238 (assembly GCF_002099185.1). NCBI lineage: Bacteria > Bacillati > Actinomycetota > Actinomycetes > Kitasatosporales > Streptomycetaceae > Streptomyces > Streptomyces sp. CB03238. The sequence continues at coordinate 111,828 of NZ_NBCN01000020.1, forward strand.
GGGCGTGAACGGCAACCTGCCACCCCGTGGCATGGGCCCGGACGACGTGCCGCGTCAGCTCCTCGGCCTCATGGCGCAGCTCCCCCCGCCGACCGGGAGCTCCGGCGTAGCTCCGGCTCAATGCGGCCGTACGGCCGGACAGCGACCCGTCGGCGAAGATCTTCACAGCGCCCAGCCGCAGCCAGTCGTCGCCGAACCCGCTGTGCAGCCCCAGGTCCAGCCACGCACCGGCGGGGTCGGCCACGTGGGTGTCGAACTCGCGCAACGCCTCGTGCGCCACCATGAGCTGGACGCGCACGTCGAGCGCCCCCATGGCACGTGCTCGCTGATACGCCGCCGCCTCGACGGGGGAGTGTCCCACCCAGCCGCTGCCGACCCCCGCCTCCGTACAGGAGGTCACCCCCTCCCGCAGGTAGTCGCGGGCCGCCCGGACGACCGCCTCGGTGAGCTCCGCCGTCGAATGCGGGTAGGTGAGGGAGCGTACGAGGTCGATGGCGCCCTCCTCGACGAGCCCGGTGGGCCTTCCGTCGCCGTCGGTGACGATACGCCCCCGTGCGGCGGCGGCACGCTCGACGGCCGACGGCCCCATGCCGTCCAGAACACGGGAGTTGACCACGGCGAGATGACCCGAGGCGTGGCGCAGCCACACCCGGTGCCGTGGCGCGATCCGGTCCAGGACACTCCGGTGCGGATGCCCGCCGAGGCGGTTCTGGTCGTAGCCGAACCCCATGAGCCAGTGGTCCTCGGGCGTGGACCGGGCGCGTTCCGCCACGGCGTCGTACAGGTCGTCCAACGTCTTGATCCGGGCGTCGGACAGGTCCAGCTCCCGGCGCGTTAGCCCGTACAGGGCCATGTGGTTGTGCGCGTCGTTGAACCCGGGAACCACACAAGCTCCGAGCAGATCCACCGTCCGCCTCGCCCGGACCCCCTCCAACTCCTCGTCGAGCGCGACGATCCGGCCGTGGTGAACCCCGATCCTCCGTGCCGTCGGACGAGTCGGATCCATCGTGTGGGCGGTGAGCCCGGTCAGAACCGTGTCGATCAGCATCCGGGCTGCCGCCGGACCACCCGTACCCGCCGTGGTGCCCGGAAGGACAGCAGCCCGAGCATGTCGGGGTCGTCGTCCAGGAGCCTGATGCCGGGCAGGGCCGTGGCCGCCGTACGGAGAGCGGTCGCGGCCTCCGTACGGGCCAGGAGGGCTCCTGGGCAGCGGTGCCGTCCGGCACCGAAGGACAGATGGCGGCGCACGTTCTCCCGCTGCGGACACAACCGCTCCGGCTGGGGGAACACGGACGGATCGGACCCCGTACCCATCAACAGCAGGAGCAGCTCGGCTCCGGCCGGGATCCGGACACCCGACAGCTCGGTGTCCCGTGCCGTCACCCGGCGCCACGTGGTCACCGGTGGCTCGCGGCGCAGCACCTCGTCCACCCAGTTCCGCGCGAACACGTCGTCGGTCGCCCGGGCCCATGCCGACGGGTCGGCGCAGCCGGTGCGGAGCACGGTGGCGATCAGCTGCCCGGTGGTCGACTGTCCCGCGATGAAGACGAAGAAGCAGGCCGCCACCGCCGTCGGTACGTCGAGCGGTGTGCCGTCCGGCAGCCGGTGCTCTCGCAGCGCGCCGATCAGGCCTTGCCGCGCCGCGCCGTCGGTGACCTGCCCGGTGAGCCACTGGTGGAACTCGCCGACCAGCCCGGCCAGCGCGACCTGGCGTTCGGGATCCGGCCTGCCGTAGAAGAGTTCCAGCGCGGCGTCGCTCCACTCCACCAGGGTGTCCGGCGCGACCTCTTCGATGCCCAGCATCCGCATCATCACCCGGCACGGGAGCAGCCTGGCGTAGTCGGCGGCGAGGTCGTAACGGCCCTGGGCGTCCAGCTCGCGGTCGGCGCCGGTCAGCAGTTCACGAGCGGTCTCCTCGATCAGCGGGACCGCGGCGGACACCCGTGCGGCGCTGAAGAAGCGCGTGACGAGACGGCGCAGACCGGTGTGGGACCGGCCGCCGTTGTTGGCGAGGGCGGGAGGCAGGCTGAAGCCGGCCCGGGCCAGGACCCGCAGGGCCGGGATCGGGAGCCGTGTCACGGCGTGCTGGGCGTTGTCAGGCAGGAAACCGGCCGGGTCCAGGAGGATCCGCTCGACGTCTTCGTACCGGCTGATCAGCCACAGACCGGTCGCGGCGTCGAAGTGCACCGGTGCGGACTCCTGCAGCCCGGCGAACACCGGGAAGGGATCCGCGACGAAACCGTCGCCGAAGAGGTCGAGGTCACCGAGGACATCGCCGTCGGTCACCGGGATGGTCCCGCCTGCCATGATTTCCTCCGCCGAGGGCGGCGACGCGCGGCCGCACCGCACCCGGGCCGTTCTCGATGGACGATCACGCGCGGTGTTCGCCCACAGCGCGCCTTGCGACGTCAGTATGCACGGTGGCCGTCGTCTGCCGGCGGGCGGGAGCGTGAGAACCGGGGCGCCGGGGCGGCCGCCCCGCGTGCGCGCGGGTGTGAGGGAACCGCTCCGCCCGAGTTCTGGTGGGGTAGTGATCGTCCCATCACAACTCCCGTTGCTGGTAAAGCGATTCGGGCTGTTGTGAGTGTCACGCTCCCGTCACCGCGATTCGATTGGTTACCCTTGGTCGAGCAGGGCCTGATGAGCGAGGATCAGCGTCATGGACCTGCTGAACACGCTGGTGGACAAGGGGCTTCGGCGCGAGCTGCCGACCCGCGAAGAAGCGCTCGCCGTGCTGGCGACCTCGGACGACGAGCTGCTGGATGTGGTGGCCGCGGCCGGGAAGGTACGCCGTCAGTGGTTCGGGCGGCGGGTGAAGCTGAACTACCTGGTCAACCTCAAGTCCGGTCTGTGCCCGGAGGACTGCTCGTACTGCTCGCAGCGGCTCGGCTCAAAGGCGCAGATCCTCAAGTACACCTGGCTGAAGCCGGAGGAGGCCTCGAAGGCGGCCGCCGCGGGCGTCGCGGGCGGCGCGAAGCGGGTCTGCCTGGTCGCCAGCGGCCGGGGCCCCACGGACCGGGACGTCGACCGCGTCTCGAAGACCATCGAGGCCATCAAGGAGGAGAACGAGGGCGTCGAGGTGTGCGCGTGCCTCGGGCTGCTCTCGGACGGCCAGGCGGAGCGGCTGCGGACGGCGGGGGCCGACGCGTACAACCACAACCTCAATACGTCCGAGGGGACGTACGGGGACATTACGACCACGCACACGTACGCGGACCGTGTGGACACCGTGCAGAAGGCGCACGCGGCGGGCCTGTCGGCCTGCTCCGGGCTGATCGCGGGCATGGGTGAGAGCGACGAGGACCTGGTCGACGTCGTCTTCGCGCTGCGCGAGCTGGACCCGGACTCGGTGCCGGTGAACTTCCTGATCCCGTTCGAGGGCACTCCGCTGGCCAAGGAGTGGAACCTGACCCCGCAGCGGGCGCTGCGCATCCTGGCGATGGTCCGGTTCGTCTGCCCGGACGTGGAGGTCCGGCTGGCGGGCGGGCGCGAGGTGCACCTGCGGACGCTCCAGCCGCTCGCCCTGCACCTGGCCAACTCGATCTTCCTGGGCGACTACCTCACCAGCGAGGGCCAGGCCGGCAAGGCGGACCTGGAGATGATCGCGGACGCCGGCTTCGAGGTGGAGGGCACGGACACCACCACGCTGCCCGAGCACCGGGCGGACGCCGCCTCCTGCGGAACCGGCGGCGGCTGCGGCTCCGGGTCGGTGTGCTCCTCGGAGGAGCCCGCCCCCGCCGCGACGGCCGACCAGGCCCGTACCGACCAGGCCCGCACCGACCTGGTCGCCGTGCGCCGCCGGGGCGCCGGAACCGACCTGGCCCCCAACGCGTGAGTCAGTACCAAAGGCACCACCCGATTGACGGCCCACGGCCACCGCGGGCGTCCACGGTGTTGTGGCCGATGAGCAGCCGGACCGCGCTGGCCCTCTGGGAGTAAGGAGGTAGTCAGGGCCCTGTCGGTTGCTCGGCCCCGAGGGTGCCGGCCGGCACCGTCCCGGACGAGTGGAAGCGTGGTCCGCGAGCCGGACTCTGCCGCCGGCTGCCTCCAAGGGCAGCCGGCGAGGCTGGAGCGCGATGCCGTGGTCATCTCCCGGTGCTCACGGCATCGCCTTCGCCCAGGCGCCCCCGTCGCGCATGTGCCACGCGCGACGGCATCAAGGGCACCGAGCCGGTACGGCACGCCAGCGGCAAGGGCGGTCTGCAGCGCGAACACGTCGACGCCTTGCTCGCTCTCGATGACCACGAGGGCCTGCGGAGCCTCGGGAACGAACACGCCGACCGCGTATGGGGAAGCACCAGGGACGCGGATCGGCACTCGTGTGCTCGCTCAGCCGCGCTTCTGCTGCGCACCGGCGAAGAGGAAGGCGCCCGCCGAGCGGAACAAGCCGCCGCCTTGCACCCGCGGTATCACTCGAAGCGCAACCCGGACGGCCTCGAGCTGCAGGACTGCCCGGTATGCGGCTACGACGCCTTCAACTCCGACCACGGGGACGAACACGGCATGGGCGTCGGCGTGGGCGAACGCCTTGTCTGCCACTACGAACGCACTCCCGCCGCGGTAGCCGAGGAAGCCGAGAGGCTGATCTACGAGATGCGCTGGGCGGACTATTGAGCCGTCACGTCATGGCTCGGCCATCTCCGGGCCCGATTCTCGGCAACCAGCCGGGTCAACGTCGTGATCCCAGGGACCAGCACCCATTGTCCACCAGCCACACCACCGCCCGGTTGAACAGCGCCCGCGGCCCCTCCATTGAAGCTCACCTGAGCTGCCAGGAAGGCGCGCACCTCGCGCTCGGCGGCGCAGAATTCGCGGCAGCCATCCCGCAACACAAAAAGCCCCCGGGCAGCCCCCGACAAAGGGTAGCCCGGGGGCCCGGATGGAGCGGAAGGGGTTACCAGAGGGCGGCGAGGAGCGCGGCCGCCACCTTCGCCATCCTGTGGCTGTCCTTCGACGAGGCCCTCAACAGCCCGGACATCCGCCGCTACTCGTGGAACATCCCGCGCGCCACCGTCAGGGCCAAGACGACTAACGCGACCAGCGGCCCGTACTGGGCGACACCGCCGCCCTGCGCGCCCAGACCTCAGGACGCCTGGGCGGCGCAGCTGGCGGAGAGCCTGGAGCTGTTCACCGCGATCAGCCTCCTCGGGAGAGTCGCCGCCCCTTGATCTCGATCGCCATGCCGCCCTCGCTTCCGGCGGTGAGCCGGCCCCGCGCGGTCGTGCGTCGACTGGCCAGCCGCTGAAGGTGCTGGTTCCGCGAGCCTGATGGCAGGTCAGAAAAGTTGGCATCTGGTCAGCATCAGTCCCTGGCATTCCGAGACGGTCGACCCAATAGGCGCTGGTGCGGGGCGGAATTCCAGGCGTGAAGCCTTCTAGGCTGAGCGGAGCGATGTTCCCCACAATCCTCTACCGACACGGGCCGGTGTACACTCGAGACCGCCCTTGACCTGTACAAAGCAGGCAGGGAGCCGTCTTCCAGGAGTACCTCGATGCTTCGTACCATGTTCAAGTCCAAGATCCACCGAGCCACCGTGACCCAGGCGGACCTCCACTACGTCGGGTCCGTCACCGTGGACGCCGATCTGATGGAGGCGGCGGATCTGCTCCCGGGCGAGCTCGTGCACATCGTCGACATCGACAACGGTGCCCGTCTGGAGACGTACGTCATCGAGGGCGAGCGCGGTTCCGGGGTGATCGGTATCAATGGCGCGGCCGCCCACCTGGTGCACCCCGGGGATCTGGTGATCCTGATCAGCTACGCCCAGGTCGACGACGCCGAGGCCCGCTCGCTGGTGCCGCGCGTCGTGCATGTCGACGCGGACAACAGGATCGTGGAGCTCGGCTTTGATGCCTCCGCGCCGGTTCCCGGCAGCGACACCGCGCGCAGCCCGCACGCCGTTCCGGCCGCCCGGGGCTGACGCGTCGGCCGTACGCCCAGGAGTGATCCCGCCGCGCGGGGGAACGCGCAGCGGGAGAACCTGGTACGTGCACGGCCGAACCGCCCAGGGAGCGCGCCATGACCAGCCCGAACCCGTTTCCCCCCGACCCCGTACCGCCCGCGCCGACGCCGACGCCCGGCCCGCCGGACCCGGTGCCGCCGACGCCCGTGCCGCAGCCGGGTCCGCCGGGCCCCGAACCGGGTCCCGCCCCCGGCCCCGTACCGACTCCGACGCCGCCACCGCACCCGGGGCCGCCGCCACCCGGGCCACCGCCCGGCCCGGCCCCGGACCCGGTGCCCAAGCCGCCCGGACCCGACCCGGTCCCCGGACCCGAACCGGAGCCCGGCCCGGCGAGCTGAGCGCGAGCCGACGTCAGGCGTCCACCTCCGAGCGGTCACCGCCCCAGAGCGTGTGGAACGAACCCTCCCGGTCGGTCCGCCGGTAGGTGTGCGCCCCGAAGAAGTCCCGCTGCCCCTGCGTGAGGGCAGCGGGCAGCCGGGGCGCCCGCAGCGCGTCGTAGTACGCGAGCGCCGCCGAGAACCCCGGCGCCGGCACGCCCCGCCGCGCCGCGGCCGCCACCACCGCGCGCCAGTCGTCCTGGGCGGCCCCGACCTCCTCCGCGAACCCCTGGTCGGCCAGCAGGCTCACCAGCCCCGGCCGCGCGGCGTACGCGCCCCGGACCCGGTCCAGGAACGCCGCCCGGATGATGCAGCCCGCCCGCCACAACGCCGCCACCGCGCCCAGGTCCACCTTCCACCCGTACGCCTCGCCGCCCGCCCGGATCTGGTGGAAGCCCTGCGTGTACGAGACGATCTTCGACGCGTACAGCGCCCGCTCCACCTGACCGGCGAAGCGCGCCGCCCCGGCCTCGTCCAGCGGCTCCACCGAGGGCCCCGGCAGGCCCTGTGACACCTCGCGCAGCTCCGCGTGCCCCGACAGCGACCGCGCGAACACCGCCTCCGCGATCCCCGGCACCGGAACGCCCAGATCCAGCGCGACCTGCACCGTCCACCGCCCGGTGCCCTTCTGCTCCGCCCGGTCGGCCACGACGTCGACGAACGGCTTCCCGGCCGCCGCGTCCGTGTGCGCCAGCACCTCCGCCGTGATCCCGATCAGGTACGAGTCCAGGCGCCCGGCGTTCCAGGCACGGAAGGTCTCGGCGATCCTCGCGGGGGAGTAGCCCGCCACCTCGCGCAGCAGGTGGTACGCCTCGCCGATCAGCTGCATGTCGGCGTACTCGATGCCGTTGTGCACCATCTTCACGAAGTGGCCCGCCCCGTCCGGCCCGACGTGGGTCACGCACGGTGTGCCGTCCGGCGCCTTGGCGGCGATCCGCTCCAGCAGCGGGCCGAGGGACTCGTACGACTCGGCCGACCCGCCCGGCATGATGCTCGGCCCGTGCAGCGCACCCTCCTCACCGCCCGAGATGCCCGCGCCGACGAAGTGGATGCCGCGCTCCCGCAGCTCGCTCTCGCGGCGCCGCGTGTCGGCGAAGTGCGTGTTGCCGCCGTCGATGATGACGTCACCCGGCTCCAGCAGCGGTACGAACTCCTCGATCACCGCGTCCGTCGGCTCGCCCGCCTTCACCATGACGACGAGCCGGCGCGGCCGCTCCAGCGCCGCGACGAACTCCTCGGCGCTCCTCGCCGCCACGAAGGCGCCCTCATCCCCGAACTCCTCGACCAGCGCCCGCGTCCTCGGATACGTCCGGTTGTGCACGGCGACCGTCAGACCATTGCGGGCGAAATTGCGCGCGAGGTTGCGGCCCATGACCGCGAGCCCGGTGACGCCGATCTGGGCAGTGCCACTCATCTGTGTACTCCTGGAGTCCGGTGGGCTTACGTGCCCGCGTACGCCTGCATACGCGCCGCGCGAGCAGGACGTTCACCGCCGAGCACCCAACGGCCCGCCCCGGAGGCGGATTTGACGAGCGACGCGCCCCCTTGTCACGGCCTGTCAGGTGCCTCTAGCTTGGGCGGCTGCTGACGTGTGCAAGGGGGGACCGACCCATGGCCGTACGCGGACGACACCGCCGGTATCAGCCGGGCCGTATCAACCGGGCATCGCTCACCGTCACGGCGAGCGGCGCCGGGATGGCGCTGCCGCTGATAGGGGCGGGTTCGGCGCACGCGGCGTCGGTGGACGTCTGGGAGAAGGTCGCGGCCTGCGAGTCCACCAACAACTGGAAGATCAACACCGGCAACGGCTACTACGGCGGGCTCCAGTTCACCCAGTCGACCTGGGAGGCGTACGGCGGTACGCGCTACGCGCCGCGCGCCGACCTCGCCACCAAGGACCAGCAGATCGCGATCGCCGAGAAGGTGCTCAAGGGGCAGGGCCCGCGCGCCTGGCCCACCTGTTCGGTCAAGGCGGGCCTCACCCGGGGCGGCGACGCGCCCGACATCGCACCGCGGTCGAAGCCCGCGGCGAAGGCGCCCGCGACCCCCACCACCGTGCCCGGGCAGCGCGAGAGCTACACCGTGGCGCGGGGCGACTCCCTGTCGGGGATCGCCGAGGCGGAGAAGGTCAGGGGCGGCTGGCAGCGGCTGTACGCCGACAACCGCACGGTCATCGGCAGTGACCCCGACCTCATCATGCCGGGCCAGAGACTGGCGCTGCGTACGACAGCCCCGAAGCCCACCACCGCGAAGCCGGCCGCCCCGAAACCCGCGACGGCCAAGCCCGCCCCCGCCAAGCCCGCCCCCGCCAAGCCTCCCGCCGCCAAGCCGGCCGCTTCCAAGCCCCGGACCGCCGGCTTCAGCGCGCCCGTCGACGCCGGGCCCAGCACCGCCTACCGCAAGGCCGGTGCCGCCTGGTCCAGTGGCTACCACACCGGCGTCGACTTCCCCGTCCCCACCGGCACCGCCGTGAAGGCCGTGGCACCCGGCCGGGTCGTGTCCGCCGGCTGGGGCGGCGCGTACGGGTACCAGGTCGTCATCCGGCACGAGGACGGCAAGTACAGCCAGTACGCCCACCTCTCCGCGCTCACCGTCCGCGAAGGGCAGCGGGTCAGCAGCGGCCAGCGGATCGCCCGGTCGGGATCGACCGGCAACAGCACCGGACCGCATCTCCACTTCGAGGTGCGTACGGGGCCGGGGTACGGCTCCGACATCGACCCCCTCGTGTACCTCAGGTCGGGCGGCGTACGGCTCTGAGGCCACCGCGTCGTACGGGAGTACCGGGAGCACGTGCGCGGTGTCCGGGCACACGCGGCGGGTGGGTGCCCTTCTGGCTCTGGCGTCGGCGGTCGTGTACGGGATCGTCGACTTCGCGGGCGGCATGCTCGCCCGGCGCGCGACTTCGCCCCCCGTCACGGTGATCGGCCAGGCGGGCGGGCTGGTCATGGCCGTGGCCGTCGCGCTGCTCGTCCCGGCCGGGCAGGTGCGCGCCGCCGACCTGCTGTGGGGCGCCCTCTCCGGGGGCGGCAGCGCGGCCGCCATGACCGTCGTCGTGCCCGTCAGCGCGGTGACCGGCGTGGCGCTGTCCGTGCTCGTCGGCGTGGCCTTCCTGGCCGACCGCCCCTCGCCTGGACCGGGATCGCGGTGACCGTGCCAGCGCTCTGGCTCGTCTCGCGTACGGGAACGAACGGACGGGGCACCGGAGAGGCGGCGGACCGCCGCGCCGCCCTTGACGGGGCTGGTCGCCGGTGCGGGCGTCGCGGTCCAGTACGTCGGACTCGCGCAGGCCGGCGTGGCGAGCGGGCTGTGGCCCGTCGCGGCGGGCCGCGCCGCCGCCCTCGTCGCCCTGCTCCCGCTCGCGGCCCGCACCGGTCACCGGCCGCGCCTGCCGCCGTGCCTCCTGCTCGGCTCCGCCGCGACCGGCGCGGGCGCCACCCTGGGCCTCGCGCTCTACCTGCTCGCCGCCCCCGAGCAGCTCCTGGCCGTCGCGGTGGTCCTCGCCTCCCTCCACCCGGCCGTCCCGGTCCTGCTGGGCCCGCTGCTCCTCCAGGAACGCCTCACCCCGCTCCGTACCGCGGTCTCCTCGGCGCCGCCCTCGCCACGGCACTGCTCACGCTCGGCTGACCGTTTGGCGGCCGGGCCCTCCACTGACGTAAAGTTCGGCTTTTGAAAGCTTTGAAAAGTAAACGTGGCATACGAGTGATCGAGGAACGGCAACGGCCATGACGGTGACTGAAGAGAACCAGGCGTACGGGCCGGGAATCGACCCCGAGCGCCTGGCCGTCTGCCTGAGCGTCCTGGAAGAGCTCGACACGCTGGACGTGGACCACCCGGACGCCATCGCCGTCCGCCGCGCCACGGCCGGTGTCTACCGCACCGTGAAGCAGCGCCGCCGCCAGGAGCGCCGGGCCGCCAAGACCGCCCACGACAAGGCGGTCACCGAGGCCACCGCGACCGGCTCGGCCGAGCGGATCGACGACGAGACGCAGGGCGTGCTGCCGTCCTCCTCCGTCAGCGGCGAGATCGCGGGCATACTCCAGCGCCCCCGCTCCTGCTACATCTGCAAGACCCGGTACGTCGAGGTCGACGCCTTCTACCACCAGCTGTGCCAGAAGTGCGCCGCCGAGAACCGGGCCCGCCGCGACGCCCGTACCGACCTGACCGGCCGGCGCGCCCTGCTCACCGGCGGCCGCGCCAAGATCGGCATGTACATCGCGCTGCGGCTGCTGCGTGACGGTGCCCACACCACCATCACCACCCGTTTCCCCAACGACGCGATCCGCCGCTTCAAGGCGATGCCGGACAGCGACGAGTGGATCCACCGCCTGAAGGTCGTCGGTATCGACCTGCGTGACCCGGCGCAGGTCGTCGCCCTCGCCGACTCGGTCGCCGCCGAGGGCCCGCTGGACATCCTGATCAACAACGCCGCGCAGACCGTACGCCGCTCCCCGCAGGCGTACAGCGAGCTGGTCGCCGCCGAGTCCGCCCCGCTGCCGGCGGGCGAGCTGCCGCCCGCCGAGGTCATCGGCACCTTCGGCAGCGGCGCCGTGGAGACCATGGCCGCCCTGCCGGGCCCGCGCAATGGCGAGGGTCTGACCGCGCAGGACGTCACCGACCTCGCCCTGGTGAGCGGTTCCGCGTCGCTGGAGCGCATCGCCGCGGGCACCGCGATCGACGCGGGCGGCCTGGTCCCGGACCTGCACGACACCAACAGCTGGATCCAGACCGTTTCCGAGGTCGACCCGGTGGAACTTCTCGAAGTCCAGCTGTGCAACTCCACCGCGCCGTTCATCCTCATCAGCCGGCTCCGCCGGTCGATGGCCGCGTCCTCGGCGAGGCGTACGTACGTGGTGAACGTCTCCGCCATGGAGGGCGTCTTCAGCCGGGGCTACAAGGGCGCCGGGCACCCGCACACCAACATGGCCAAGGCCGCGCTCAACATGCTCACGCGCACCAGCGCCCAGGAGATGTTCGAGTCCGACCGCATCCTAATGACCGCCGTCGACACCGGCTGGATCACCGACGAGCGCCCGCACCCCGACAAGATGCGGCTCGCCGAGGCGGGCTTCCACGCCCCGCTGGACCTCATCGACGGCGCGGCCCGGGTCTACGACCCGATCGTGCGCGGCGAGACGGGCGAGGACCTGTACGGCTGCTTCCTGAAGGACTACGCGCCCTCGAAGTGGTGACCGTCACCGGGTGACGTCTCTCGTGACCGGATGCGGGCAACCTGTCCGGAACGCGCCTATGTGACGCGTTCCATCGAGCAGAAGCGCGCTCATTTGGTTAACCTGAAGCGAACGGCCCGCCGCCAGGGATCCACGAAACCCCCTCAGGCGGGCCTCGGGGACAGGCCTGCCACCAAGGCTGCGTTTCCGCCCGAGTACCGGCGCCACCGCGACCGAACGGCAGTACATGTCCTCATAGGTTCGCGACACGAAGGAGTGCGCGGTGACACCAGAACTCATCAAGCAGGAACAGCGGCAGGCGGAACACGGCGAACGATCCGCCGGGCCCGACACCCTCGGCAGCCTCGAAGTGTGGGCCCGTTCGGCCCCGATCCGGCTGGCCGGTTACGAGGAAGACCTCGCCGAGCCGCACATCCTGCCCGGCATCGACTGATCGCCGGACGATCCGTACCGTGCGCCCCGTGCCCTCCGCCCCCGTCAGGGGCGGAGGGCACGCGCACGTCGGCGGGGCGCTCAGGACAACCGGGTGGGCGGCAGGAATTCCCGTACGTAGGTCCGGTGCCACCAGGCGCCGGTCTCCCGCAGTTCGCGCCAGGTCGTGAAGCGGTAGCGGTAGAGCCTGGCGCGGATCCGTACGGGAGGGGCGTCGGGGAAGGGGTTGTGGCGCAGCAGCCGCAGCGTGTCGCGGTCCCCTTCGAGCAGCCGCTCCACGAACGGCGCGAACCAGGAGTGCGCGTACGCGGGGGAGAGCGCCGCGAACCACATCATCCAGTCGAGGCGCAGATGGTACGGGGCGAACTGGCGCGGCAGCCGCCGCACGTCGCCGGGCTTGCCCTTGAACTCGTACTCCCGCCACACCGTGCCGGAATGGACGGTCGGCTCGTCGGTGCCCTCGATGACGATCTCGTGCCGGACGCGGCCGACCGTGCCGAAGGCCCCGTAGGTGTTGACCAGGTGCAGCGGGTCGAAGGAGCGGTTCATGGCCTGGTGGCGGGAGAGCAGGTTGCGGGCCGGACGCCGGCTCAGGACGACGACCAGAGCGGTGACGGCGAGGACGAGGATCCCGTACCAGAGCGGGGGGTGGGGCAGGGCGGGCGCGTCGGTGACGAGGGAGCCGTCCACGGCGGACAGGGCGAGCACGATCGTGATCCAGTTCAGCCAGGAGAAGTTGCCCGACAGCACCAGCCAGAGCTGGGTGAGGACGATGAGACCCGCCGCCGCGCTCGCCACCGGCTGCGGGGTGAAGAGCAGAACCGGGACGACGAGTTGCGTCACATGGTTGGCCGCGACCTCCACCCGGTGCAGGGGCTTGGGGAGGTGGTGGAAGAACCAGCTCAGCGGCCCCGGCATCGGCTGGGTCTCGTGGTGGTAGTACAGGCAGGTCAGATCGCGCCAGCAGGCGTCGCCCCGCAGCTTGATCAGCCCCGCCCCGAACTCCACCCGGAACAGCAGCCAGCGCAGCAGGAACAGGATCAGGATGGGCGGGGCCGTGTCCTCGTTGCCGAGGAAGACGGCGAGGAAACCCGTCTCCAGGAGGAGCGATTCCCAGCCGAACCCGTACCAGGTCTGCCCGACGTTCACGATGGACAGGTACAGCGCCCACAGCACCGCCCACATCAGCATGGAGACGGCGAGCGGCACCGCGTCGCCCGCGCCCGCGATCAGCGCGAGCGACAGCGCCGCCCCGGCCCAGGCGCAGAGCGCGAAGAACCGGTCCGAGTAGTGCAGATGGAAGACGCTGGGCGCCACCCGGGGTGGCACCCGGCGCAGGTACGCGGGCACCGGGAGCATGCCGCGCTCGCCGATCAGCGCCCGGAACTGCAGGGCGGCGCAGAGGAACGCGACCAGATAGACCCCGGCGAGCGCCCGCTGGAAGACCAGCCGGCTCAGCCAGTAGTCGGACGAGGTGAACCAGAACCACTCCATCGGTCCCAGTATCGGCCGACGCTCAGCCCGCGGCGATCTTTCGCAGCGTACGGCCGAGGTGCCGTGCGTAGGCGCGCTGGAGCACGGGTACGACGGGCCCGGCGGCCCGCGTGTACCAGCGGGCGGGCCGGCTGAACGCGGTCACGGTGAACCACACCGAACCGTCCGTCCGCCGCTCGGCCACGAACGCCTCCTCACCGCTCTCCGGGTGCCCGGCCAGCGTGCCGTACGCGAAGCCGACGCGGTCCTCGTCGTACACCGTCCACACCACCTCGCACGGCGCGGCGAACTCGAACGGCCCGGCGCCGAGCGCTATCCCGACCGCCGCGCCCGGCTCGGCCCGTACGCCGTCGGCACGCACGCGTGCGCCCGACCCGCGGTGCATCGCCCAGGTGGTGACGGCCGCGCCCGCCGCCTGGAAGACGTCCTGGCCGTGGCCGATCAGGGTCTCGTGGCGCAGGTGGTGGTAGCCGGCGGGGAGGGGGCGGGTGCGGGTGGCGCCGACCTCCCGGTAACTGAACCCGCGAGGGGCGGGCGGGGTGCTGAGGCTGCGGATCAGACGGGTCATGCCGGGGTCTCCTTGGGTCGTGGCACCGGTCGTCGTGGCACCGGTCGTCGTGGCGCCAGTCGTCGCCAGGCCAGTACCGAGCAGAGGGCGAAGCCCAGCGCGTTGCCGAGGCCGTGGGTGGCGGCCATCCAGGTCAGGTTCGGGTGGGGCAGGCCGGTCGCCTCGCCGAGCGCCCAGCTCAGCGCGAGCAGCATGGTCGCGACCAGGACGGCGGCCGAGACGGCGAGCAGCGCGCGGGTGGGCCGGTCGCGCCCCGCGGTCGCGATGTCGCGCCAGGTGAGCAGGGCGACGGCCCACATCCCGGCGGTCAGGACGAGCGCCCCGGCCAGTTCGGCCCAGTCGTCCAGGAAGTAGCCCAGGAGGACGAGGAGGGTGCCCAGTGGCACGCTGAGCGCGGCGAACCGGGCTGCCGGGCGGTCCACCGTGCGGCAGACCAGCCCGGCCACCAGGGCGGCGGCGAAGCCGGCGAAGTGGAAGTGCGGGACGGTGAGCGCCAGGATGTCCAGGCCGAACCCGAACAGCCGGTGCCCGAGCCGCTCGGCGACCAGGGCGAGCGCGGCGACCGAGGGGCTCGCGAGGGCGGTCAGGACGGCGATCTCGGCGGGTGCCGCCGAGCGCGTACGGAGCAGGCGGCGCGGGGCGTGCAGGGCGAGGACGACGGTGCCGAGCGCGTAGCAGGCGGCGAGCGTGGCGGCGGGGGCGCCGCGCGGCAGCCACAGGCAGAGGGCTCCCGGCACGGCGAACAGCGGCCAGGCGCGGCGTACGGGGTCGAGTTCGGGGGCGTCCATCAGGCGGAGGCCCGCCGGGACGATCACCAGCATGCCGAGCGCCACGATCAGGCCCACCAGTACGGACACCCCGCCCACCCCTTTGCTTGAACGTGTTCAATTCCTGAGCGTAGGGCTTTCTTTGAACGTGTTCAAGTCTCGAGTGGGTGGTGTGCCTCCGGTTGCGGCCCCGTCCGGGATCCGGCAGACATGAACCGCCGGGCATGAACCACGGAAGGCGGGAGGTCCGCGTGCGCTCACCGATACGTCGCCGCCGGTACGCCGTGCTCGCCACGCCGACCGCACTGCTGCTCGCCGCCGGTCTCCTGGTCGCGGGCTGCGGCGGTGACGGCAAGGGCGGCACGCGTGCGGCGGCGAACGCCGGCGAGGTCCGCCTCCAGCCGGCCGGCGCCCCCGGACCCCACCCCTTCACCGCGTCGACGGCCCGCCCCTCACCCGGCACGCCCACCCCGCCGCCCCGGCAGGCCGCGGACGGCCGTGGCCCGCGTACCCTCCCCGGGTCCACGCCCGGCCTCTACGGCGCCGCACGCTCCGTCCCCAGCTGCGACGTCGAACGGCAGGTGCGCCTGCTGACCGCCGACGACGCCAAGGCGCGCGCCTTCGCACAGGCCGCCGGGATCGGCCCCGCCGGCATCGCGCCCTGGCTCCGCGGCCTCACCCCCGTGGTGCTGCGCGCGGACACCCGCGTCACCGGCCACGGCTACCGCGACGGCGCCGCCGCGCCGTTCCAGTCCGTCCTTCAGGCCGGTACGGCGGTGCTGGTCGACCAGTACGGTGCGCCGCGCGTGCGGTGCGCGTGCGGGAACCCGCTGCGGTCGCCGGTCGTCGCCCGGGAGGCCACCGTCGACAAGGGCACGCCCTGGCCCGGCTACCACCCCGGGCGGGTGGTGGTCATCACCCCCACCCCGCAGGTGGTCCACAGCCTGATCGTGGTGAACGTCGTGGACAACACCTGGCTCGAGCGCCTCTCGGGCAGCGGCGGTGAACGGGACAAGCGGCCCGAGGTGCCGCCCCCGTACGCCCCCGGCGAGCGTGACCTCGTGGCTCCGCCGGAGCCGGCCGACTGCCCGACCGAGCCGGGCGGCGCCCGGCCGGTCCCGCCCGGCTGCCCCACCCCGCCCCCGCCACCGCCGCCCCCGGTTCCACCCGCACCGGACGGCCCGGGCGGCCCGGCGGCCCGGGACGAACCCCCGGCGGCCCGCGAAGAACCCCCGGCCGCCCCGGACGAACCCCCGGCGACCCCGGACGAACCCCCGGCCGCCCCTGACGACCCCGGCGACGCGTCCGGCCCGGTCGTACCGCCCGACGCCCCCGTACCGCCAGACCCTGCCGTACCGCCCGACGCGGCCGTACCGCCCGACGCCCCCGTACCGGACAGCCCCGGCGGGCCGGACCAGGCCGGGCAGCCGCAGGACATGCCCTTCGAGCCGGATCTCTCCGAGGGCTGATGGCCACCTCCCTCGCCCGCTCACCGTCCCCGCAACCGGTCGAAAAACCCGACAAATGATGGCAGAGTGGCCCCATGGTTGATCCGGCAGCGGATGCCCTGTCGCTCCCCGAGGACTGGCCCGCCCACCCGGATCTGAGCCTGTCCCTCAACCGCATGGGCAGCTTCGACTGGGACCTCGACACAGGGCTCATGCACATGGACCAGACCGCCCTCGACGTGTTCCAGGTGGACGTCACCGAGTACGACGGGCGGCCCGAGAGCCTTGCCTCCCGCGTCCCGCCGAGCGAGTCCATCCGCCTCGACGGGATGGTGGCGCAGGCCCTCAAGAGCGGCGGCACGCACTACGGCACCTACTTCCGCATCCGTACCCGTGACGGCGGCCTGCGCTGGACGCACACCCAGGGGTTCATCCGGCGGGACGAGACCGGCCGCCCGCGCCGCATCATCGGCATCGTCCGCGACGCCACGCAGGAGCTCGCCGAGTCGACCGCCCGGCGCGAGGTCGACGAGGAGCGGCGCCGCCAGACCAGCGTGGTCGAGTCCACCACCGCCGCCCTGGCCCACGCCCGGACCGTCCAGGACGTCATCGACGTCCTGAAGGACTCGCACGGCCTGGAGCACCTCGGCGCCACCAGTGTGGTGATGGGGCTGCTGGAGGCGGGCCGCATCCACCTGGTCGCCGACGGGCCGGAGGGCTCCTTCGTCCCCGGCACCCGCTACACCCGGGTGGACGAGCAGTACCCGATGAGTGAGGTCGTCCGCACCCTCGCGCCCCGTTTCATCGAGTCACCCGAGGACTTCGCCACCTCCTACCCCATACTCTGGCCGCACATCAACGGCCTCGGGATCACCTCCGCCGCCTATCTGCCGCTGATCGCCCAGGCCCGGCCCATCGGTGCGCTCGGCCTGCTCTACAACGACAAGAACGGCTTCTCCCCTGAGGACCGCAACGTCCTCGTCGCCCTCGGCAGCAGCATCGCGCAGAGTCTCCAGCGCGCCATGCTGTTCGAGCAGGAGCACGACCTCGCCGAAGGGCTGCAGCAGGCCATGCTGCCGCGCCGCATCCCCGAGGTCCCCGGCGCGCAGATCGCCGTCCGCTACCGCTCCGCCCGGCTCGGCCGGGACATCGGCGGCGACTGGTACGACATCATCCCGTTGCCCGGCGGGCGGGTCGGCGCCGTCATCGGGGACGTCCAGGGGCACGACACTCACGCCGCCGCCGTGATGGGGCAGCTGCGCATCGTGCTGCGGGCGTACGCGGCGGAGGGGCACACTCCGGCCACCGTGATGGCGCGGGCCTCCTCCTTCCTGCACGAGCTGGACACCGACCGGTTCGCTACCTGTACGTACCTGGAGGCCGACCTGGCGACGGGCGTGGTGCAGGTGGTGCGGGCGGGGCACGTCGACCTGCTGCTACGGGACACCGACGGCAGTTGCCGCCGTGTGCCGGTGCAGGGCGGGATGCCGCTCGGCCTGTCGGCGGAGTTCGGGCGGCTCGACTACCCCGTCAGCATCCTGGAACTGGACCCGGGCCAGGCCCTGCTGCTGTACACCGACGGGCTCGTCGAGCAGCCGGGCGCCGACCTCGACGAGGGCATGCAGTGGCTCGCCGCGCTGGTACGCAACGGGCCGGACGACCTCCAGCGGCTCGCCGACCACCTGTGCGACGTGGTCGACGAGCACGGCGGGGAGGACGACGTCGCCATCCTGCTGCTGCGCCGCAAGGGCGGTTACACCCCGCAGGCCGGCGGGCGGCTCCAGCAGCACGTGGCGCAGAGCGACCCGGAGGCGCTGAGCTCGGCCCGGCACATGATCAGGGCGGCGGTACGGGCCTGGGGCGCGGGGCGGCGGGCCGACGAGATCGAGCTGGTCGCCGACGAGCTGATCACCAACGCACTGCTCCACACCGACGGCGGGGCGATCGTCACCCTGCGGATGCTGGCCGGACACGAACGGCGGCTGCGGGTCGAGGTCGAGGACCGCTCCAGCGCTCTTCCGCGCCGCCGGGAGGCGGGGCTGTCGGGCGTCTCGGGCCGGGGACTGCTGCTGGTCGACCGGCTGACCGATGTGTGGGGCGTGGACTCGCGTGGCAGCGGCAAGTGCGTCTGGTGCGAGTTCAGGATCCAGGGCAGACCGGAAATTTAGTGGACATCGACTGTTAACTGTAAGTGAAGAGATCGTACTTGACCGTAACCGATCGAAGGCGGTTGACTGCTGTTCCGTCGCCTTCCACGGCCCTCCACGACATGGGGATCCCTTGAGCAGTGAGCTGCTGGCACCTCTCGACCTGGCCTTCTGGCACCTGGAGACGGCCGACCACCCCATGCACCTGGGCGCCCTCGCCCGCTTCGACCCCGGCCCCGGCGACCCCGGCGACATCCTGGACCTGCTCGCCGAGCGCGCCGCCGCCATCCCCCGGCTGAGGATGCGGGTCCGCGACGTCCTGCTCCCGGTCGGCGGCGCCGCCTGGAGCGTCGACAAGACCTTCGACGTACGCCGCCATGTCCGGCGCATCCAGCTCCCGGACGGTGAATCCGACGTCATCACCCAAGCCACCCGGCTCGCCGGTGAGCTGATGGAACGCCCCCTCGAACGCGGGCTGCCGCCCTGGGAGATGTACCTGCTGACCGGGGCGCCCGGCGGCCCCTTCGCCGTGCTCGTCAAGCTCCACCACGCGCTCGCCGACGGGATGCGCGCGGTCGCCATCGGCGCCGGCATCTTCGACCAGATCGCCGGCACCCGCACCCCCGGCCGCCGCCGCCCGCGCCCCGTACCGCCCCGCTCCTGGCTGCCAGGACCGCTGAACGTCGCGGGCGCCGCGCGCGGCCGCATCGAGGAGCTCGGCCGCGCCCTGGGCGTCGGCGCCTCCGTCGTACGCGCCAGCCGCCTCGACCCGCGCGGCACGCCCGCGCTCACCGCCGGCTCCAGCGGGACGCGGCGCCTGGCCACCGCCGACCTGGACCTGGAGGAGGTGCGGCGGGTCCGCCGGGTCGCGGGCGGCACCGCCAACGACGTCCTGCTCGCGGTCACCGCCGGGGCGCTGCGCCGGTGGCTGCTGGGGCGGGGCGAGCCGTTGCCCACGGTGGACCCGCGCGCCCTCGTGCCGGTGTCCCGGCGGAGGCCCGGCGGCGCGCCCGGCCCGGGCAACACCTTCTCCGCGTACCTCCTCGACCTGCCCCTCTCCGACCCCGAGCCGCTGAGCCGGCTCGGCTCCGTACGCCGCGGGATGGACCGCAACAAGGCCGCCGGGCCCACGCGCGGTGCCGGGGCGGTCGCCGTGCTCGCCGACCAACTGCCACCGCTCGCCCACCGGTTCGGCGCGCCGCTGGCCCAGGGAGCGGCGCGGATGCTGTTCGACGTCCTGGTCACCAATGTGCCGCTGCCGCGCTCCACCCTCTCCCTCGGCGGCTGCCCGCTGCGCGCCCTCCACCCCATGGCCCCGCTCGCACGCGGCCAGGCGCTCGCCGTGGCGATGTCCCCGTACGGCGGACAGGTGCACATCGGGCTCGTCGCCGACGGCAAGGCCGTCCCGGACGTGGACCGGCTGGCCGCCGCGATCCATGACGAACTGGCGGAGCTGGTGAAGGCCACCGACGGCCCGCACTGACCCTGCGGAACCGGCCGGGGCGGCGAGCCGGGGCGCCCTGCGGCACGCTGGAACCATGCCCGAACTGCCCGAGGTGGAAGCCCTCCGCGAGTTCCTCGACGAGAACCTGGTGGGCAAGGAGATCGCCCGCGCCCTGCCCGTCGCCGTCAGTGTCCTCAAGACGTACGACCCACCGCTGTCCGCGCTCGAAGGCACCACCGTCACCGCCGTCGGGCGGCACGGCAAGTTCCTCGACATCACCGCCGACGGACTCCACCTGCTGATCCACCTCGCCCGGGCCGGCTGGCTCCAGTGGCGGGACGTCCTGCCCTCCGGGCCGCCGCGCCCCGGCAAGGGCCCGCTCGCGCTGCGCGTCGCGCTCACCGGCGGTGACGGCTTCGACCTCACCGAGGCCGGCACCACCAAGCGCCTCGCCGTCCACCTCGTCCACGACCCCGCCGACGTCCCGGGCGTCGCCCGCCTCGGCCCCGACCCGCTCGCCGCCGGTTTCGACCGGGACGCCTTCGCCGCCCTGCTCACCGGCGAACGGCGACAGCTCAAGGGCGCCCTGCGCGACCAGAGCCTGATCGCGGGCATCGGCAACGCGTACAGCGACGAGATCCTGCACGCCGCCCGGATGTCACCCTTCAAGCCCGTACAGAACCTCACCGACGAGGAGACCACCACGCTGTACGAGGCGATGCGCACCACCCTGAGCGAGGCCGTGGAGCGCTCGCACGGACTGGCCGCCGGCCGCCTCAAGGCCGAGAAGAAGAGCGGGCTGCGCGTCCACGGCCGTACCGGCGAACCGTGTCCCGTCTGCGGCGACACCATCCGGGAGGTGTCGTATCGCGACTCGTCGCTCCAGTACTGCCCCACCTGCCAGACCAGCGGCAAACCCCTCGCCGACCGCCGCCTGTCCCGCCTGCTGAAGTAGGTCAGGAGTAGGTGCGGGAGCAGGTCAGGGGCGTACCGACACCAGGCGCTCACCCTCCACGGTCCGCACCTCCAGCCGCTCGATCTCGCCGAGCCGCAGCGCGGTCCCGCCCTCCATGACCGGCTCGTCGCCCTCCTCCGTCGCCCACGTCATGACCGGCCACGCCCGGCCGTCCGTCCCGACGACCACGAGTTCGCACACGTGAGGCCCCGGCACCCCGGCCACCTTCAGCGCCACCTCCGTGCCCCACTCCCGCTCCCGCAGCGCCACCGACGCCGACGTCCCGGTCGCCGTGTCCGTCGCCGCGGCCCGCCGTACCCCCGGATCGCCGCCGCCCGCGCCGGGGGAGGCCAGCAGGACGGCGCCCGGCACCGCGACGGCCAGCGCCGCGGCCACCCCGACGACGCGCGAGCGCCACCGCCGCGCCCGCGGCCGGCGTACCCGCCGACGAGAACGCGCCGCCACCGGGCGCGGCCCGAGCGGCCGCAGCGGCTCCCGGTCGGCGAGCTGCGCGAGCGCCGAGGCGGCGAAGGCGAAGCCCACGAGCCCGGCCGAGCAGGTCACGCACCGCGCCAGGTGCTCCTCGCACGCGAGGGCGTCCGCCGGTTCCAGCACGCCCAGCGCATAGGCGGCGACATCGTGATGCCGCTCCCGCAGACTCATGGGGGTGCCTCATTCCCGCGTACGCGTCCGTGTGCCGTGTGCTTCCGCGAAGCAGTTCGGGAAGCCTTACGCCAGGGAGTACGCATCCGAGCCGTTCCTCGCTCAATCGCCCCACCCCTACACTCCGCACCATGGTGCGCGTACTGGCCGTCGACGACGAGAAGCCCGCTCTCGAGGAGCTGCTCTACCTCCTCCGCTCCGACCCGAGGGTGCGCAGCGCGGAGGGCGCCACCGACGCGACCGAGGCGCTGCGCCGCATCGGCCGCGCCCTGGAAGCGGGACCCGACGGCGAGGACGCCATCGACGTCGTCTTCCTCGACATCCACATGGCCGGGCTCACCGGCCTCGACATCGCCCGGCTGATAGCCGGGTTCGCCAGGCCCCCGCTGATCGTCTTCGTCACCGCCCACGAGGGGTTCGCCCTCCAGGCGTTCGACCTCAAGGCCGTCGACTACGTCCTGAAGCCGGTCCGCAAGGAACGCCTGGCGGAGGCCGTACGCCGCGTCCGCGACCTCGCCGAACCCGCGATCGCCGGTACGGCGACCGAACAGATCCCGGTCGAACTGGGCGGCGTCACCCGGTTCGTGGCCGTCGACGACATCGCGTACGTCGAGGCGCAGGGCGACTACGCGCGGCTGCACACCGACGAGGGCAGCCACCTGGTCCGCATCCCGCTGTCCACGCTGGAGGAGCGGTGGGCGGCGCGCGGCTTCGTACGGATCCACCGCAGCCACCTCGTCGCGCTGCGCCGCATCGACGAACTGCGCCTCGACGCCGGGACGACCACCGTCCGGGTCGGCAGCGCCGAGCTCGCCGTCAGCCGCCGCCACGCCCGCCAGCTGCGCGACCTGCTGTTGCGCCAGGCACGCGGCTGACACGAGCCGCCGGACCGGCCACGGGGCCGACCGCTCGACGCGTGGTCCGTGCCGTTCGGCGACCGGCGGCGGGCCGGGCTCAGGGGGCGTGGCGTGTGGCGCCTACCCTTGATCACCGGAGAGGGGGCCGGACCGTGACCGTCGAGATCGAGGCGCTGCTCGCCGAACTGCGCGCCCTGCCGGGCCTCCGGCCGGGCGGCCCGCGCGAGGCCGAGGCGCTGCTCGCCGGGGTCAAGAGCGCCGCCGGACGCTGGGCCGACGTGCTGTACGAGATCCAGGAGTCGACGCACGGGCTGGTCGGGCCCCGCACGGCCGCCGCGCTGGAGGTGGCGTTCCGCCGGGCCGAGGAGTCCTACGTCGAGCTGGAGATCGCGCTCGGCGACGCCGGCCGGCGGACCGACAACTGACGCGAAACCGGGGTCTACCTTCGGTAATGGCTTCTGCGTAGACTCCACCATCCGAGCCGGCCGCCCAGCCGGCCGCCCCAGCCGAGCCCACCCACGGACGCCGATGCCCGCAGCCCAGCAGCCCGCGCGCCGCCCCCGCCGCGAGACGGTCACCGGTGTGCCGCGCTCCGCCCGCCGCCCCCCGGGCCACGCGCCCGCCCGTTCCGAGATCAGCGAGCAGACCACCCTCGGCCACACCTACGTACGGTCCCTGATGCGCAGCCAGCTGCGCGCCGCGCTCTACGCGCTCGGCACCCTCGCCCTGCTCGTCGGCTCGCTGCCCCTGCTGTTCACCCTCCCGGCGGCCCTGGGGCCCGGCACCGCCCAGCCCTTCGTCTGGGCCGTCCTCGGCGTCGGCACGTACCCCGTCGTCTGGCTCATCGCCCGCTGGTACGTCCGCCGCGCCGAGCGCAACGAACGCGACTTCACCGGCCTCGTGGAAGGCCGCTGAGCCGGCGTGGAACGGACGTGAACCAGACCTACGCGGTGGCCGCCGTCACCGCCGTCGTCCTCGCCACCGTGCTCATCGGCGCGCTCGGTCTGCGCATCTCCCGCACCACCTCCGACTTCTACGTCGCCTCCCGCACCGTCGGCCCCCGCCTCAACGCCGCCGCCATCAGCGGCGAGTACCTCTCCGCCGCCTCCTTCCTCGGCATCGCCGGACTCGTCCTCCTCCAGGGCCCCGACATGCTCTGGTACCCGGTCGGCTACACCGCCGGCTACCTCGTCCTGCTGGTGCTGGTCGCCGCCCCGCTGCGCCGCTCCGGCGCGTACACCCTCTCCGACTTCGCCGAGGCCCGCCTCGAATCGCCCGAGGCCCGCCGGCTGGCCAGCCTCTTCGTCGTCGGCATCGGCTGGCTGTACCTGCTGCCGCAGCTCCAGGGCGCGGGCCTGACACTGGAGATCCTCACCGGCACGCCCGACTGGGTCGGCGGACTCGTCGTCGCCGTCGTCGTCACGGGCGCGGTGGCGGCGGGCGGGATGCGGAGCATCACCTTCGTGCAGGCCTTCCAGTACTGGCTCAAGCTCACCGCCCTGCTGGTCCCCGCCCTGTTCCTGGTCTCCGCCTGGTGGGGCGACGACGCGCCGCGCGCCCGGTTCGACGCGCCCGCCGTCTTCCGCGAGCACACCGCCGTGACGGTCGGCGACACCGTACGCATCGACGTGGACGCGCCGCTGACCCTCACCGTCTCCGGGCGCGTCGACTCCACCGCGTACGAGGAGGACCGCGTCACGCTCGCCGAGGGGAGCCACCGTGTCGAGGCCGGGACCACCCTGCGCTTCCCCGAGGGCGCGCACGTGCCCGAGCGGGGCGCTACCGGCACCGATCCGGTCGGCTGGTCACAGCCGCTGGCGGGCGGCCACGACGGCCACCAGCTGTACGCCACGTACGGGCTGATCCTCGCCACGTTCCTCGGCACCATGGGGCTGCCGCACGTCGCGGTCCGCTTCTACACCAGCCCCGACGGGCGCACCGCGCGCCGCACCACGCTCGTCGTCCTCGGCCTGGTGGGCGCCTTCTACCTGCTGCCCCCGGTGTACGGCGCGCTCGGCCGGATCTACGCGCCCGAACTCGCCCTCAGCGGCGCGGCGGACGCCGCCGTGCTCGTCCTGCCCGACCGGGTGGTGGGAGGGACGGCCGGTGAGCTGCTGGGCGCGCTGCTGGCGGGCGGGGCGTTCGCGGCGTTCCTGTCGACGGCGTCGGGGCTGACCATGTCGGTGGCGGGGGTGCTCAGCCAGGACGTGCTTCCCTCGCGCGGCGTACGGCACTTCCGGCTGGCGACCGTGCTCGCCATGGCGGTGCCGCTGGCGGTCAGCCTGGTGGCCACGAACGTGCCGGTGGCGGACGCCGTGGGGCTGGCGTTCGCCGTGTCGGCGTCCTCGTTCTGCCCGCTGCTGGTGCTGGGTATCTGGTGGCGGCGCCTCACCCCGCCCGGCGCGATGGCCGGTCTCGTGGCGGGCGGCGGGGCCGCGCTCACGGCCGTGATGGCGACCCGCGCGGGGCTCGCCCCGGAGGGGTGGCCGCACACGTTGATGGCGTGGCCCGCCGTCTGGTCCGTGCCGCTCGGCTTCCTGACGATGGTCGCCGTCTCGCTCGCCACGCCCCGCCGCGTCCCGGCCGGCACGCCCGCGATCCTGGCCCGGCTCCACCTGCCCGAAGACCTGCTCGGCCGCCCGTCGCGGCGCGCCGAGGGACGCACCGAGGGACGCGCCGAGGGACGCACCGAGGGACGCACCGAACCGGAGCCGGGAGGCCGCGACCACCCGGGAGAGCGCCGGGGAGGCGGCCCCGGAGAGCGCCTGCAAGGCAGCAGGGTGGAGCGGCCGCAAGGCAGAGCGGTGGAGCGCCCGCAGGGCAGCGGGGAGCAGCGCCCGCGCGGCCGCTGGGAGGTGCGCCGGCACAGCAGCGCCGAGTCCCGCGCCGAGTCCCGCGCCGAGTCCCGCGCCGAGGACCGCGCCGAGGACCGCGCCGAGTCCCGCACCGAGGACCGCGCCGAGGACCGCGCCCGCCCGTGGGGGGCCGACCGGTGAGCGGCACGCTCCTGGCCGCCCTCGGTGCTGCCGGGGCCGTCCTCCTCGTCGCCGGGTTCGCGCTCGGGCGGCTCACCGCGCGGCGGACCGGGAAGGACGTGCTGGACCTCGGCACCCCCGTCGAACGCGCCACCTTCCACACCCTCCACACCGCGTCCCTCGCCGCCCCGCCCCTGCGCGCCGGGCTCACCGAGGACACCGCGCGCAAGGCCGCCCGCCGGCTGCGCTCGCTGCTCGGCACGGAGGCGCTGTGCCTCACCGACCGCACGGCCGTCCTCGCCTGGGACGGCCCCGGCGGCGACCACCACCGCGCCCAGGTGATGGAACGGGTCGCCGAGCTGCTCGGCTCGGGGCGGGGCCAGAGCGTGCGCGCGGCGTGCGACGAGCCGGACTGTCCGCTGCGCTGGGCGGTGATCGCGCCGCTGACCGGCGAGGAGGGTGTGCTGGGTGCCCTCGTCGCGTACGGGTCGCGCGAGTCGGCGGTGCTGGTACGGGCCGCGACGGAGGTGGCCCGCTGGGTCTCCGTACAGCTGGAACTGGCCGAGCTGGACCGGTCCCGTACCCGCCTGATCGAGGCCGAGATCCGCGCCCTGCGCGCCCAGATCTCGCCGCACTTCATCTTCAACTCGCTCGCCGCCATCGCGTCCTTCGTCCGCACCGACCCCGAACGCGCCCGCGAACTCCTTCTGGAATTCGCCGACTTCACCCGCTACTCGTTCCGGCGGCACGGTGAGTTCACCCAGCTCGCCGACGAGCTGCGCTCCATCGAGCAGTACCTGGCGCTCGCCGGGGCGCGCTTCGGCGACCGGCTCCAGGTGACCCTCCAGGTGGCGCCCGAGGTGCTGCCGGTGACGTTGCCGTTCCTGTGCCTTCAGCCGCTGGTCGAGAACGCCGTCAAGCACGGCCTGGAGGACTCCCGCACCACCTGCCGGGTGACCATCGCGGCCGAGGACGCGGGCGCCGAGGCGGTCGTCACCATCGAGGACGACGGCGTCGGCATGGAACCGGACGTGCTGCGGGCCATCCTCGCGGGCGAGCGTCCCCAGGCGTCCGGCATCGGCCTGTGCAACGTCGACGAACGGCTGCGCCAGGTGTACGGGGACGACTACGGCCTCGTGGTCGAGACGGGCGTCGGTGCGGGCATGAAAGTCACGGTCCGTGTCCCGAAGTACCGCCCGGGTGTCCACCGCGATCCGCCCACGTCCGTTCAGGCATGAAAAGTCCCGGTATGGGGACGCGGGTGCAATGGCGGCGACCGCTCACCGGGAGGCAACCATGCGCATCCATGATCACTACGAGCTGGACTTCGGGCAGGAAGACGTCGTGCGGGTGCACCGTACGGACCGCACCGGGGCCGGCGGGCACCCCGTCTACGCCGACGACACGGGCATCGTCCTGGCGGAGATAAGCGACCGGGGCGAGGTGCGGATGCTCGCCAGCGGCGGCCACCAGGACCTGCCCAACAGGGTCCGGGCACGTCCCGTCCAGCCGCACTGAGCCGACCGGACCCAGATCAGTACAGCCGCAGCGCCAGGTGCCCGAGCGGGAGGCCCAGGCGCCATGACGGCAGCCACACCGCCTCCGACTCGTCGACCACGAGCCCGGGAGCCGGGCCGGCCGACAGCGCGCCCAGGTCGGTGGCGAGCAGGTGCGTGCCCTCCAGCAGGCGCCAGGTCTCCCGGGCGAGTGCCAGGCCCTCGTCCTCGTCTCCGTCGCGCTCCCGCCGCGCGGCCAGCCGTTCGCGTACCCAGTCCTCCCAGGGGTGGCCGTGCGCCGTGCGCGTCAGCCACTCCTCCAGCCGGTCCTCGGCGCCCGCGCCGGAGGCGTCGTCGGTTCCGTCGCCCAGGTAGACGGTGAGCGCCAGCGTCCGGCGGCCCGCCTGGTACTCCAGGGAGCCGGGTTCGACCAGGCCGCCGGCTCTCAGCAGTTCGTCGGCGATGTACTCGGCACACAGCCAGGCCATCGGGACGGCCAGCCCGCCCCCGCCGGTGCCGTTCGTGCTCTCGGGCCGCAACGTTCCCACCTTCTCCCGGACGTTCTGCGTGTGCGTGTGGTCCTCGACGACGAGCCTCTACCGTCAGGCACGGCCCGGGACCGCTCTTTGCTCAACTCGGCGGTGTGGTTTCGCCTACATTCCGGCCGGGGCCGTGACGTACGGGCGGCAGTGTGCCCGGAGGGGAGCGTGGGGCGGGAGCGTTCAGGACGGGAGCGAGCCGGAGAGCGTCCGGCTGTAGCCGGGCAGGCACCGGCCGAGCGCCCGCAGCGCGTAGTGCGACCGCGACTTGACCGTCCCGGCCGGTATACCCAGATCCGCCGCGGCCTCGTTCACGGTCAGGCCGTCGAAGTAGATCCGTACGAGCACGGCGCGGTGCTCGGGGCTCAGCTCCCGTACCGCCGCGCGCACGTCGAGCGCGGCGACGGCGGACTCGGTGACGTCCGAGGGGTCGGGGGTGCTCGCGAGCACGCCGTCCCCGATCTCGGTGGGGCGGGCCATCCGGGACCGGCGGGCGTCGATCGCCAGGCGCCGGCCGACCGTGAAGAGCCACGGGCGCATCGACTCGTACGGGGCCTCGAACGCCTCGGGGTGCTGCCAGGCGCGGACCAGCGTCTCCTGGAGCAGGTCCTCGGCGCGCTGCTTGTCCCCGTAGGTCAGGCCGAGCAGAAAGCTCAACAGCGCGGGTCCGTGTTCACGCTGGAGCTCCTCCAAGGCCCGCTCGTCGGTGGTCGCCGTCGTCATCGTCACACCCTTTCCCGCCGTACTCAGACCCTCGACGCGTATACGAACGCATCCGGGCCCGCAGGGACAGGCGCCGCACCGGGATGTGCGACGAGCGGTCACACCGAGCGGCGAATGGTGCGGTGAGCGGTCACGTGGACCGTTAGATCCCCTTTCACTGCGTTTGTATGATTTTTCGTATTTAAGGATTGACTGATCCTCATTTCCCGTAGG
Source organism: Streptomyces sp. CB03238 (assembly GCF_002099185.1). NCBI lineage: Bacteria > Bacillati > Actinomycetota > Actinomycetes > Kitasatosporales > Streptomycetaceae > Streptomyces > Streptomyces sp. CB03238. The sequence goes on from NZ_NBCN01000020.1 coordinate 140,077, forward strand.
GATTCAGGGGAGCACCTCACGTCTCCCAAGCCCCTGAAGCCCCACGGAGTCCGGCTGATGACCACCACACGCATGCGACGGTCCACGGTGGCGGTGGCCGCCGTCCTTCTTTCCGCGGCGGCAGGCTGCGCCGGTGCGGAGCCGGAGCCGCACAGCGCCGCCGTCCCGGCGGGCCGCACCCAGCAGGCCGCCCCGCCCGTGCCCTCATCGGCGGGCGGCCCCGCCGCCGCGCCCGCAGGCGGGTTCACGCTCGTGGCCAGCGGCGACGTCCTGCCGCACGCCTCGATCATCCGGCAGGCCCAGGCGGACGCCGGCGGCAACGGCTACGACTTCCGCCCCATGCTCTCCGGCGTCAAGCCCGTCGTCTCCAAGGCCGACCTGGCCATCTGCCACATGGAGACGGTGTACGGCAAGGAGGGCGGCCCCTACACCGGCTACCCGTCCTTCAAGTCCCCGCCCCAGGTCGCCACCGCGCTCGCCGCCACCGGATACGACTCCTGCTCCACCGCCTCCAACCACACCCTGGACGACGGCGCCGCAGGCCTCGGCCGCACCCTGGACGCCCTGGACAAGGTGGGCGTCCGCCACGCCGGTTCCGCCCGCACCGCCGCCGAGGCCGCCCGGCCCACCCTGCTCAAGGCGGGCGGCGCCACGGTGGCCCACCTGGCGTACACCTACGGCACCAACGGCATTCCGCTGCCCCAGGGCAGGCCCTGGGCGGTCAACCTCATCAACGAGAACAAGATCCTCGCCGACGCGCGGGCGGCCCGCGCCGCCGGTGCCGATGTCGTCGTGGTCAGCCTGCACTGGGGCACGGAGTGGCAGACCGCCCCGGACGCCCAGCAGTTGAGCCTCGGCCGGAGCCTCACCGCGTCCGCGACCGGCGGCCGCCCCGACATCGACCTGATCCTCGGCACCCACGCCCACGTCCCGCAGGCGTACGAGAAGGTCAACGGCACCTGGATCATCTACGGCATGGGCGACCAGATCGCCGGCGACATGATCAACTACAGCGGCGCCTTCGACCCGCGCGGCAACCAGGGCACCATCGGCCGCTTCACCTTCACCCCGCCCGCCACGCCCGGCGGCCGCTGGGACGTGGCGAAGGCGGAGTTCCTCCCGCAGTGGTTCAACACCGGCACGGGCCGGGTGGTCAACCTCAACGCCGCGATCAGGGCGGGCGACAACCTCACCGGCGTACGCGACCGCATCCAGCAGGTCGCCCTCAGCCGCGGCGCGGCCAAGGACGGCCTGCTGATGGGGGAGTAGCCCGAGCCGGCTTACGGGGTGGGCGGTTCGTCCGTCCGGGCCGTGCCGCGGGCCTCTGCCCCGGCCAGGTTGGACTTGCGGTACGAGTAGGCGAAGTAGACCACCAGCCCCAGCGCGAACCACACCGCGAACCGGGCCCACGTCTGCCACTGCAGGAAGGTGATCAGCCAGATGGAGAAGACCACGCCGATGGCCGGCACGAACGGCATGCCGGGCGTGCGGAACGTACGCGGCAGGTCCGGCCGCCGGTAGCGGAGCACGATCACCGCGACGCACACCACCACGAACGCCAGCAGGATGCCGATGTTGGTCAGCTCGGCCGCCTCGCCGATCGGCAGGAACCCCGCGATCAGCGCCGACGCGACACCGACGATCCACGTCACGCGGGTCGGTACGTGCCGTGTCGGGTGGGTCTTGGCGAACCAGTGCGGCAGCAGCCCGTCCCGGGACATGGAGAACCACACACGAGTGACACCCAGCATGAACGTGAACATGACGGTCAGAATGCCGATGATCGCGCCCACCGCGATGATGTCCGCCAGCGCGCCGAGCCCGACCGACTTGAACGCGGTGGAGAAGCCGCTCTCCTTGTCGACCTCCGTGTAGTTCTGCATCCCGGTCAGGACCAGGCAGGCCAGCACGTACAGGACCATCGAGAAGGCGAGCGAGTAGATGATCGCCTTCGGCATGTGCCGCTGCGCGTCCTTGGACTCCTCCGCCGCCGTCGACATCGCGTCGTACCCGAACACCGCGAAGAACACCGTCGCCGCACCGGTGAACGCGCCGCCCACTCCGTACGGGAAGAAGGGGCTGTAGTTGGACGACTTGACGTGGAAGAAGCCGACCACGATCACCAGCAGCACCACCAGCACCTTCAGCACCACGACGACCGTCTCGAAGCGCGCCGCGTTCTTGATGCCGAGCGTGAGCAGATACGCGATCAGCAGGCACAGAAGCGCCGCGAACAGGTCGACCTTGTGGCCGTCGCCCGTCCCCGGCGCGCCCAGCATCCAGGCGGGCAGCTCCGCGCCCACCTCGCCGAGCAGGAAGTTGAAGTACCCGGAGATGCCGATGGCGACGACCGCGACGATCGCGGTGTACTCCAGCAGCAGGTCCCACCCGATGAACCAGCCCGCCAGCTCGCCGAGCACCGCGTAGCCGTACGTGTACGCCGACCCCGCCTTCGGGATCAGCCCCGCGAACTCGGCGTAGCTGAACGCGGCGGCCGCGCTGGCCACCCCCGCGATCAGGAACGAGACGAGCACGGCGGGCCCCGCCGTGCCGTTGGCGACCGTGCCGGCGAGGGTGAAGATGCCCGCGCCGATGATGCCGCCGACACCGATGGCGGTGAGCTGCCACAGCCCCAGCGTCCGGGTGAGCCGTTCCTCCTCGGCGCCCTCGTCGATCAGTGCGATGGGTTTGCGGCGCAGAATTCCCCGCCCCGCACGGATTCCGGCCATGAGCGTCACCTCTTCGCAGACGGCATCGGCTGACGGCGGATCATGATGGCCCAGCGCGGGCCCGGGCGGAAGACGACACACACCGCCGGTTCCCGCCGGTCGCCTGCTGGTCCCATCGGGTGCAATCGGCTGCCCGGCCGGTGTGGGGCAGGGGCACAGGGCATCCGCCATGCGAGTTATTAGTCATGAAAAAGGATCAACTGCCTACGGGGCGGCGGATGGTGCTGCGCATCGCCGCCGCACTCGGGGCCACCACGACCTTCGGGCTCTTCGCCCTGGAACGGACCGGCGCACCACCCCGCCCCGCCGCCCCCCTACCGCCCGGCGCGGCCGGCCCACCGGTGGGCGTCCAGGGGGGCCCGCGCCTGGCGCCGTCCTCGTACCGGCTCCAGCCGATGACCGCGTACGCGCCGGCCCGCTACCGCCGCGCCCTGCCGCCCGTGCGGCAGCGGCCCTTCCTGCGGGTCTCCGGCGCCGGCCGGTCGATGGTCCTCTCCTTCGACGACGGGCCCGACCCCCGCTACACCCCCGCCATCCTCCGGACGCTGCGCAAGCACGGCGTACGCGCCATGTTCTTCGTCTGCGGCGAGATGGCGGCCGTCAACCCGGAGCTGCTGCGCGAGATGGCGGACGACGGGCACGTGGTGGGCAACCACTCCTGGTCCCACCCGCTCATCCCCAGGCTCCGGCCCTCCCGCATCCGCGACGAACTGGGCAGCACCAGCGACATCATCGAGCGCACCCTCGGCTCCCCGCCGCTGTGGTACCGGGCACCCTACGGCGCCTGGAACCGGCACTCCTTCGAGATCGGTGCCGAACTGGGCATGGAGCCGCTCGCCTGGACGGTGGACACACTGGACTGGAAGGAGCCCGGCGCGCACGTGATCGTACGCCGGGTGCTCGACGGGGCAGGGCCCGGCGTCGTCGTGCTCTCCCACGACGCGGGCGGCGACCGCTCCCAGAGCGTGGCCGCGCTGCGCGCCTACCTGCCGGAGCTGCTGGCCGCCGGCTACCACCTCACCGTGCCGCGCCGGTGAGGCGCGTACGGCGCCCGCTGAGCGGCCGGCCGCTCAGCGGGTCGCCACCATCCGCGCGAAGACGACCACGTTGCCGTCGTAGCCGTTGGCCTTCGAGTATCCGCCGCCACAGGTGATCACGCGCAGCTCCGGGTGCCCGGTGTCGCCGTACACGCGCACACCGGGGAAGTCCTCCTTGGAGAAGACCTCGATGCCGTACACCTCGAACACGGCCACCCGCCCGTCGTAGCGCGTGACCTCCACGTGGCCGCCCTTCTTGAGTGACCCGAGACCGTAGAAGACGGCAGGGCCCGCCTCGTTGTCGACATGGCCGACGATGACCGACGTACCGCGCTGCCCGGGGGAGATGCCGTTCTGGTACCAGCCGGCCATGTTGCGGTCCTGGGCCGGGGGCGCGTCGATCCAGCCGTCCCGGTCCAGCCCGACGTCCATGATCGGGGCGTCGACCTCGATCGACTCGATCCGGATCCGGGAGGCGGGCGCGTACGCGAGCGGGCGCAGGCCGGCGGGCGGGACCGGGGCCGCGCCGACGCGGCGGCTCTCCGAGACGGCGGCGGGAGCCGGCTGGGGCGGGCCGGGCTGCGGGTCGACGCCGTTCCGCATCATCGCGAGACCAGTGAGCATGACGAGAGCCAGTGCGCCCCACGGTGAGCGTCTCCTCGACTCGAAGCCACTGTGGTCCAGGCCCATGGTTCTCCCTTCGCGGCGTAGTACGACGCTAAGTGCGCCCCGCCGCACAGGCGATCAGGGGAGGGGCGAACGGGTGGCACGCGCCAGAGGTGATGACCCATCCGAGTAGTCGTCGTACGGAATCCCCGCCGGGGCCCCTGACGGTCCGTGACCTGGGGCTCCGTCAGATGAGCGCGCGGGACGTCGGCGTGTCGGCTCACCGGGGTGGACGAGTTCCGAAATGCGGTAATAGGACGGACTTGTGAAAGTTCGTGGTGGAAGGCGTACTCGTCGAATCTCCCGGAGCGCCGCTTCGGGGCGTCTTCCACTGGAGGTTCAACGATGCGTGCTTCACGCGCTCTCGCGGTGGCCGCCACCGCCGGCGCGGCCATCGGGCTCTGCGCCCCCCTGGCCGTCGCCAACAACGGTCCGACCAACGTCACGGTCTCCCCGACCCGGGTGCACCAGGGCGGCCAGCTCGCGGTCAGCGCCATGGGGTGCGGCCACGGCGGCACGGTCACGTCCAACGCCTTCCCCAAGACGGCCCTCACCGTCAACGCCTCGGGTCACTCGGCCGCCACGCCGCGGATCTACGACCACGCCACGCCGGGTCAGTACAACCTGGCCGTCAAGTGCAGCGACCACCCCATGGTGGTCACCCGGACCTTCACGGTCGTGCGCGGGCACGGCGCCCGGGGCGGCATCGGCGGCTCCATGGCCCCGAGCTCCACCGAGATGGCCATCGGTGGCGCCCTGGTAGCCACGGCGGCCGTCGGCGGCGGGCTGTTCATCAGCCGCCGTCGCCGTGTGAACGGCGGAAAGGTCTGACCGGCCGAACCTCCCGGTCGGCCGAATACGCCCGTCGCCCCGAGTCCTGACCGACCAGGACTCGGGGCGACGGGCTTGCCGGGCTCGTGAGCGGTTTCGTCACTCAGTGGCGACGACTTTCGGCGCGGCGGCGCAGCATGTAGATGACCCCGGTGGCAGCCGCGACCACCAGGGCCGTCCCGGCCGCGAGCTCACCGGCGTTCAGGCCGCCGATGCTGCCGCCCACACCGCCGCGTACGCCCTGGGTGGGCGCCGCGGGGGTCACCGTCCGGGTGGCGGTCACCGTCGGCACGGCGGTCGAGCTGGTGGTCGGGGTGCTGGTGGCGCGGGCGATGGTGAGGTCGACGGTGCCCGGCGTGCCACCGGCGCACGTGAAGGACACCGTGTAGACCGCGCCCCGCTTGGCGTCCCAGTCGACGGTGGCCGTCGCGGAACGGCCGGCCGGGATGGTGACCGTGTCGAAGACGCCCGATGACGCCATCGCGGTGCCGGGGCAGCCGGGGGCCGTGAGCACGACCCTGCCGCCCGGCTGGACGGTCGAGGGGCTGATGGCGAAGTCACCGGGGGCGTACTTTCCGGAAGCCACCGCCGGGGCGGGGGCGGTCAGGGCGAGAGCGGCCGCTCCGAGGAGAGCGGCGGAGGCGGCACCTATCGCGCGCATCGTCAATCCTCCGGGTCCCGAGGAGCAGCTGCGGAACGGATTTCCACAAAGCGTCTGATATGCACCTCGATGCCGGAAACGCTAGGAGCGCCTTACCACAGCCGCGATCTCAGGCGGGCGAATGGGGCACCGAAGTCCCCCGGACGGCGGACGTTCAGCCTCCGAGGCGTTCGAGGTGGGGGAAGAGGTTCAGGAAAGGATCGGGTGTCGCGGAGACCCCGCGGCCGAACGGCGCGTCGAAGGCCCAGATCAGGAACAGCAGGAAGGCGATCAGCGCGCTGAACAGGCCCGCGAGCAGCAGTTCGCGGAACGTACGCCGGATCTGGAGCGTGAAGATGAGCCCCACCGTGATCAGCGCTCCCGTGATCAGGCCGAACCACACCACACCCGGCATGGTGGCCCCCGCGTTCTCGGCCCGGGCGCTCCGCGCGTCGTCGGCGACCGCCACCTGGTCCACCAGCGGCTGGTACGCCTCGCCCTGGTGGTCGTCGGCCGGGCGGTAGTCCGAGACATCACGCCGCACCCGCTCCAGCAGCTCGGTGCCCTCGTCGGTCAGCTCGCCCCGGTCGGCCATGTGCTGCCACTCGGTGTCGACGACATGGGAGACGTACGCGTCCACATCGCCGCGGATGCGGTCGCGCACCCCGGCGGGCCAGACCTCCGCCCTGGCCGACACCTCGTGCAGCGCCTGGGCCTCCTGACGGACGCTCTCCTGCGCGGCGCTGCGGCCCTCCCAGACGCCGGCGATGGCCAGGCCCAGCACGATCGCGTACACCACGCCGATCATCATCGTCATGTACTCGAGGACGTCCGGGGTCTCGGACGGGTCGTCGTCGTCACCGATGCGGCGGTTGTTGATCACGACGATGGTCAGGACGACCGCGCACGCGGCGGCCATCGCGATGGACAGGACAAGCCATTCCGACAAGGTGTTCTCCGGGCGGTGGGTTCTGGTCGGGTGTCAGCGGGTCGGGTGCTAGCGGGAGGAACGGGGGCGCAGGACGGCGGCGCCGAACACCGCGGGGGCCATGATCAGGAGCATCACGGTGACCGTGGACGGGCCGCCCGCCGGTTCGGCGCGCTGCGCTCGCCGGTAGGCGGGCAGCGGGACGGTCGTCGGGGGTGGGGGTGCGGGGCGCGGCGTCGCGGTGGGGGTCGGTTCCGGGGGCGGGGGCGGCTCCGGCTGCTGTGGCGGCGGCGGGGCCGGCGCGGGAGGCGGTGGGGGTGGGGGTGGGGGTGGGCTTCGACCGGGCCATCGGGCTCGCGCCGGACAGCTACTGGGCCGTGGGCAGCCGGGGCCAGGCCCTCCGTGCACTGGGCCGCCACGAGGCCGCCCTC
>NZ_NBCN01000021.1:0-143604 GCF_002099185.1 Streptomyces sp. CB03238
AACGCTTCCAGGTCTCACCCAGTACGGCCCAGCGGTGGGCCGGCCGCTACCGCACGCACGGCGAGGCGGGCGTGGCAGACCGCTCCAGCCGGCCCCACCGCAGCCCTGGCCGCACGCCGACCCGCACCGAGCGACGGATCATCAAGGTCCGCCTGCTCCGCCGGTGGGGACCGGCCCGCATCGCGCACTTCCTGCACCTGGTGCCCTCGACGGTGCACCGCGTCCTCACCCGCTACCGCCTGGCCCGCCTGTCCCATCTCGACCGGGCCACGGGCCGCATCGTGCGCCGCTACGAACGTGACCGACCCGGCGAACTCATCCACGTCGACATCAAGAAACTGGGCAACATCCCCGACGGCGGCGGGCACAAGGTCCACGGCAGAGCCCAGGGCGGCCGCAACAGCTCCGCGCACCGCGACCCCACCCGACCCCGCCCCTGCCACGGCCGCCCCAACCTCGGCTACAGCTACCTGCACACCGCCGTCGACGACCACTCCCGCCTCGCCTACAGCGAGATCCTCCCCGACGAGAAGAAGGAGACCGCCACCGGCTTCTGGCAGCGGGCCCACGCCTTCTTCAGCCGGGCCGGGATCACCGTCGAGCGGGTGCTGACCGACAACGGCTCCTGCTACCGCTCACGCGACTGGCGCGACGAGCTGACCCGGGCAGGCATCCAGCACAAGCGCACCCGGCCCTACCGGCCCCAGACCAACGGCAAGGTCGAACGCTTCAACCGCACGCTGCTGGAGGAATGGGCCTACGCCCGCCCCTACCGGTCCGAAGCCGAGCGCCGGGCAGCATTCCCGCAATGGCTACACACCTACAATCACCACCGCGGACACACCGCGCTGAAAGGCCAACCACCCGCCAGCCGCGTCCCCAACCTCACGGGTCAGTACAACTAGCCATGCGTCACCGACGATGCCTCAAGGAGGAACGCGCCTCATGCCCCGAGTCCTGACAGACGAACGCCGCGACCTGGTCAAGGCGGTGGGCGACCTCTGCCGCCGCGAGTGCGGCACCAAGGAGCAGCGGGACAAGCTGACGGCCGACGGCCGGGAGCCGCACAACCAGCGGCTCTACGAGAAGATGGCGGAGTTGGGCTGGCTGGGCATCGTCGTCCCCGAGGAGTACGGCGGCGCGGGCCAGGGCATGACGGAGCTGTGCCTGTTCCTGGAGGAGACCTCCTACGGGCGCGCGCCGATCAGCGGTTTCGCGACCACGGTCATCGCCGCGGCGGCGTACGAGAAGTTCGGCACCGAGGAGCAGAAGCGCGTCGTGCTCGGCGGCGTGGCCAAGGGCCGGGTCGAGGCCATCTCGATGTCCGAGCCGGGCGCCGGGTCGGACGTGGGCGCGCTGACCTGCCGCGCGGAACGCGCCGACGGCGGCTATGTGATCAACGGTCAGAAGACCTGGTGCTCCAACGCGCATTTCGCCGATCACATCCTGCTCATCGCCCGTACGTCACGGCAGGAGTCGAAGCACCGGGGGCTCACCCAGTTCATGGTGCCCACCGACGCCGAGGGACTGGAGATCAGGGGCATCGACACGATGGGCGGCCGGGAGGTCAACGACCTGTACCTCACCGACTGCTTCGTGCCGGACGCGGCGGTCGTCGGCACGCCCGGCGAGGCCTGGGCGCAGCTGATGGCCGGGCTGAACCTGGAGCGGATGATCCTCGCCGCGCTGATGCTGGGCGTCGCCCGGCGCGCGTTCGACGACACCCTCGCGTACGTGCGGCAGCGGGAGCAGTTCGGCCGGCCGATCGGCTCCTTCCAGGCGCTCAAGCACCGTATCGCGGACATGGCCACCGAACTCGAGTGCGCCCAACTGCTGCTGGACGACGTCGCGGCCACGATCGACGCCGAGCCCGGCCGCGTGTTCGCCCGCGAGGCGTCCATGGCCAAGCTCAAGTGCACCGAGCTCGCCAAGCACGTGGCCCTGGAGGGCATGCAGATGATGGGCGGCTACGGGTACGCCACGGAGTACGGCATGGAAGCGCTGCTGCGCTCGACCGTCGTGTCCACGGTGTACGGCGGGACGAGCGAGATCCAGCGGGACATCATCGGCAGGACGTACGGCCTGTAGCGGCGGTCCTCAGGGGCAGCGGCCAGGCGCCGGGCCGGCCTGGCCGGCCTCCGTCACCAGCCGGGGTGGGAGCGGCCCTGCCAGGGCGTACCGGGCCGGGCCCGTCTGCCCCACAGCAGCCCCTGCGGCTCGGGGGGCGCGGGAGTGCCCCGGCGCAACGGCCAGGCGATCAGCGCGCCCGCCACGAAGCCGATCACATGCGCCACATAGGCCACGGTGCCGGCCTGTGAGACGCCCGCGCCGTACGAGTACACCGCCTGAAGACCGAACCACAGCCCCAGCACCGACCAGGCCGGAAGCCGCAGGGGCAGGAAGATCAAGAATGGCACCAGCACCCACACCCTGGCCTTCGGAAACAGCACCAGGTACGCGCCGAGGGCACCGGCGACCGCACCCGAAGCACCGATCACCGGAGCCCCCGAGTCGGCGTTGATCAGCGCGAACCCGTACACGGCGGCGTAGCCGCAGACGCCGTAGAACAGCAGGTAGCGCACGTGGCCGAGGCGGTCCTCGACGTTGTCGCCGAAGATCCACAGGAACAGCATGTTGCCGAGCAGATGCAGCCAGCTGCCGTGCAGGAACATCGCCGTCAGGGCGGACAGTGGCGGTGACTTGTCGTAGACGGGCGGGCCGACCAGACAGCCCGGTCCGGCCGGGCCGATGCCCACCCGGCCCGTGGGCACCAGCTGCGGCAGACGGTCATGGATGAGCTCGCGTGGCACGGCCGCCCACTGGTCCAGGAACGCCTCCAGGCGGCACAACTGCGCCAGGCCGCTCTCGCCGGCCACCGAACCGGCCAGGCCGGGGGTGCGCAGGAAGACCACGAAGTTGGCGACGATCAGCGCGTACGTCACCCAGGGGACGCGCCGGGCCGGATTCACGTCATGAACGGGAATGACCACAACAGATCACTTCCCGGTCACCGCCGCCCGAATCCGGCGGTTCCGCGGGGGCGCTACTCGCGCATCCGCGCGTGAGGTCGCCGACAATGGAAGGGCGCGCGTCTCCGGGCTCGTCTCCTCCGGTGTGGAGAGTGATGCAGAAATTGGCCAGGAAGGGAAACGGGCCTTCCCGCCCGAACCGACGGTCGCACGACCGCTTTCGCCGACGCGAGTCCGACGGCTCGCGTCGTGGTCCGAGGTCGGGAATGCGCTCCCTGCTGAGCCTGCGCACCGCCGCCGGGCAGGTGTTCCTGTTGCAGGTCGTGATCGTGTTGCTGGTGGTCGCGGCCGCGGTGACGGCCGTGGTGGTCCAGGCCAATCGGGCCAGTGAGAGGGAAGCCGAGCGCCTGTCGGTGACGGCGGCCCAGTCGTTCGCGAACGCGCCGGGCACGGCCGAGGCGTTGAACAGCCGCGATCCGACAGCCCTCCTGCAGCCACGTGCCGAGGCGGCGCGCGAAGCGGCGGGCGTCGACTTCATTCTCGTCATGACCACCACCGGCATCCGCCTGACGTACCCGGACCCGCGGGAGATCGGGAAGAAGTTCGTGGGCACCATCCAGCCGGCGCTGGAAGGCCGCACCGTCGTGGAGCGGGCCGGCGGGCCGCCGCTGCCCGCCGGCACCGGCGTGGCCGTACAGGCCGTGGTCCCGGTGACGGGTGCCGACGGTTCCGTCGTCGGTCTGATGTCCGCCGGAATCACCGTGGAGAACGTGGGCGACCTGGTCGAACGGCAGCTGCCGCTCATCCTCGGCGCCGGTGCGGCCGCGCTGGCGCTGTCCACCGCCGGGACGGCACTGGTGTCCAGGCGGCTCCGGCGGCAGACGCACGGCATGGGCCCGGCGGAGATGACCCGGATGTACGAGCACCACCACGCGGTGCTGCACGCCGTACGGGAAGGCGTGCTGATCATCGCCGCGGACGGCCGGGTGCTGCTGGCCAACGACGAGGCGCGGCGGTTGCTGGACCTGCCGGTGGACGCGGAGCCGGGGCGGGTGGCGGACCTGGGGCTGGACGGAGAGACGGCGCGGTTGCTGGCGTCGGGCGAACCGGTCACGGACACCGTGTGCCTGGCCGGAGACCGGCTGCTGGCCGTGAACAAACGGCCCACGGCGCCCTACGGGGGCCAGGCGGGCAGCGTGGTGACGCTGCGGGACACCACGGAACTGGCGACGGTCACCGGGCGCGCGGAGGTCGCACGGGAGCGGCTGAAGCTCCTGTACGACGCGGGAGTGCGGGTGGGAGCCACGCTGGATGTGACGCGCACGGCCGAGGAACTCGCGGAGGTGTCCGTACCGCGGTTCGCCGACGCCGTCACCGTGGAGCTGCTGGACGCCGTCCTGCTGGGCGAGGAGCCACCACCCGGGACGAGCGCCGAGTTGCGCCGCGCCGCCGTCCACGGCGTGGGAGCGGACCGTTCCCTCCGCCCCGTCGGCGAGCTGATCCGGTTCGCTCCCACCGGTCCCGTCGCCACCGCGATGGTGACCGGCCGGGCGGTCCTGGAGACCGAGGTTCCGGAGCAGGGCTTCCGCTCCCTCGTCGCGGTGCCGATCCGGGCGCGGGGCGTGCCGCTGGGCGTGGCGAACTTCTGGCGGGCGAGCACCTCCGCACCGTTCGAGGAGGAGGACACGTCCTTCGCCGAGGAGCTGGCCACCCGGGCGGCGGTCGCGATCGACAACGCCCGCCGCTACACCCGCGAGCACACCATGGCCGTCACCCTGCAACGCAGCCTCCTGCCCCGGGGCGTACCCGAGCAGAACGCCCTGGAAGCGGCGTACCGCTACCTCCCCGCCCGGGCCGGGGTGGGCGGCGACTGGTTCGACGTCATCCCGCTGTCCGGCGCCCGGGTGGCCCTGGTCGTCGGCGACGTCGTCGGCCAGGGGCTGCACGCCGCGGCCACCATGGGCCGGCTGCGTACCGCCGTACACAACTTCTCCACCCTGGACCTGCCTCCCGACGAGCTGCTGAGCCATCTGGATGAGCTGGTGGCCCACATCGACACCAACGAGGACGCCCCGGAAGACCGGGACGGTCGGGGAATCACCGGCGCCACCTGCCTGTACGCCGTCTACGATCCCGTCTCCGGGCGGGTGGCCGCCGCCACCGCCGGCCACCCGCAGCCCGCGGTGGTCCACCCCGACGGGAACGTGACCTTCCTGCGCATGCCGGTCTCGCCGCCGCTGGGCCTGGGCGCCGGAATGCCCTCCGAAAGCGCTGAACTGACCCTGGCCGAGGGCTCGAAGCTGGTGCTCTACACCGACGGGCTGATCGAGGACCGCGGCCGCGACCTGGACGCCGGCATGGAAGCCTTGCGTACCGCCCTGACCGGGACCGACCGCACACCGGAGTCCACCTGCGCCGCGGTGATCGAGGCCATGCTGCCCGCCCAGCCGAGCGACGACATCGTGCTGCTGGTCGCCCGCACGCGCCGCCTCGACCCCGCGGACTTCGCCGAGTGGGAGGTGCCCCGTGACCCCGCGGCGGTGGCCCCGGTCCGCACCGCCTGCGCCCGCCGCCTGGCGGACTGGGGCCTGGACGACATCAGCTTCAGCACCGAACTCATCCTCAGCGAACTGATCACCAACGCCATCCGCTACGGCGGTGCCCCGATCACCGTCCGGCTGCTCCACGGCCGCAACCTGATCTGCGAGGTCTCCGACGGCAGCAGCACCTCACCCCACCTGCGCCGGGCCAAGGCCACCGACGAAGGCGGCCGCGGCCTGTTCCTCGTCGCCCAGTACGCCGAACGCTGGGGCACCCGGTACACCCCCGAGGGCAAGGTCATCTGGACCGAACAATCCCTCCACGGCGGAGCGGTGGAAGCCCCGGGACTCGACGACGCCCTGCTCGACCAGTGGAGCGACGAGGGCGACGAGGCGCTTTGACCCGTCGGTCAGGGGGCGCTGGAGGCAGTGGGGAGGCGTGCGGCCAGAAGGGCGACGTCGTCGGTGTGGTCGGCCGTCAGGCCGGCGAGGAGCTCGTCGCAGAAGGTGTCGAGGGGTTCGCGGGCGAGTGCGGCGGCGTGCTGACGGAGCCGGGTCATGCCGTTGGTGAGGTCTTCGCCGCGGCGTTCGATGAGCCCGTCGGTGTAGAGCAGGACCGTCGAACGGGCGGGGAGGGTCTCTGTGGCGTGGGGGCGCGGCAGGTCGGGTTCCACGCCGAGGAGGAGGCCATGGCCGCCGTCGAGGTGACGGGTGTCACCGTCGTAGGTGACGAGGAGGGGCGGTGGGTGCCCCGCGCTGGAGTAGGTGAGGGTCCATGCTCCGTCGTCGCCCCGGTCGAGCAGGGCGTACAGGCAGGTGGCGGTGGCGTGGGGGTAGAGGGAGTGGTGGGCGAGGTCGAGGCGGCGCAGGATGTGACCGGGCGGTTCCTGGCGGTCGCAGCCGATGCCGCGCAGCATGTTGCGCAGCTGGCTCATGGTGATGGCGGCGCGCAGGTCATGGCCGGTGACATCGCCGATGATCATCGTGGTGCTGCCGTTGGGCAGGGGGAAGCTGTCGTACCAGTCGCCGCCGACCTCGGCGGTGGTGGCGGCCGGCGCGTAACGGGCGGCCAGCCGTACCGGGCCCGATCCGGGCAGCGTCGGCAGGAGTGAGCGCTGGAGGCGTTCGGCGATGTGCTGGGTTTCCCGGTAGAGGCGGGCGTTGTCCACGCCGAGCGCGATGCGGTGGGTCAGGTCCTCCACCGTGGCCAGATCATCGGCGGTCAGCGGTGGGCGCTTGTTCGTGCGGCCGATGGTCAGCGCGCCGAGCACCTGACGGCGGGCCCGTACGGGCGCGACGATGGCGGTGTCGGTGCCGAGCTGGTCGAACAACTCCAACTGCCGGAGGTGCAGTGGATCAGCCGCTTCGCCGGGGCTGCGGATGTCCGCCGCGGTCAGCAGCAGAGGGCCGGCACCGACGAGCACGCGGGCCAGCGGTCCGACGGGGTCCTCCGGCACGTCGGGCAGCAGACCGGTCAGGCCTCCGACGGGCAGTACCGCGGGGTCGCGGTGGACGACGCTGACCCGGCGCGGGCGGCCGTCGTCCTCGAGCAGGTCGACCGCGCACCAGTCGGCCAACTGGGGGACGACGATGCGGCAGACCCGCTGCACCCCAGCGTGGGGATCGAGCGTGCTGGTCATGGCAGTGGTGGTCTCGGCCAGCAGCGTCAGCCGGTCCAGCGCCCGCTGCACCACATCGTCCACCTCGAAATCGTTCACTCCCGTTCTCTTCCCGCGGTGGGTGGAAACCACCGGCGCACACCCCCGGACGGCCGTCCAGGGGTGCTGACTGTGCGGAGTCGGGAGCATGAAGTTCATGGGCGTGGGAAATACGTACGGCACCCTGGTGTGTCGTTGGAGGGCTGCGATCGTGCTGATTCCGGACCCGCGCTGTGTGAGAACGCTGCTTGCCCGATACGCGAGTGCACGCATCGCACTGGCGGAGAAGAGTGAGCCGGCATGGCAACGAGAGCTGGAGGACGTCACCTACACGCTGTGTGTGGTGACCGGAAGCCGCTCGATCGCCGACGCCCTCGCGGCTGCCGACGCGCTCCTGGCGAAGCCCGCGGCATCAGGCACCACAGAAACGTCCCTGGCGGCTTGAAAGGCCACGGCACAACTGGGAGATACCGTTGAGAATGCTCATCAACGTGCCCGAGAGCGTCGTCGCCGACGCCCTGCGCGGCATCGCGGCCGCGCATCCCGAGCTCACCGTGGACGTGGAGAACCGGGTCGTCGTACGGCGGGACGCGCCCGTCGCCGGGCAGGTGGCGCTGGTGTCGGGGGGCGGGTCCGGGCACGAGCCGTTGCACGCCGGGTTCGTCGGGCCCGGGATGCTGGCGGCGGCCTGTCCGGGCGAGGTGTTCACGTCGCCGGTTCCGCAGCAGATGGTGCGCGCGGCAGCCGCCGTGGACAGCGGGCGCGGGGTGCTGTTCGTCGTCAAGAACTACACCGGTGACGTGCTGAACTTCGAGATGGCGGCCGAGCTCGCCGAGGACGAGGGCGTGCAGGTCGCCAAGGTCCTCGTGGACGACGACGTGGCCGTGTCCGACAGTACGTACACGGCCGGGCGGCGCGGAACCGGGGCGACGCTGTTCGTGGAGAAGATCGCGGGCGCGGCCGCCGAGGAGGGCGCGCCGCTGGAACGGGTGGAGGCGATCGCCCGGCGGGTGAACGCGAGTTCGCGGAGCTTCGGCGTGGCGCTGAGCGCCTGCACCACGCCCGCGAAGGGCAGCCCGACGTTCGACCTGCCGCCCGGCGAGCTGGAGTTGGGCATCGGTATCCACGGCGAGCCGGGCCGGGAGCGGCGGCCGATGATGACTTCACGGGAGATCGCCGACTTCGCGGTGGACGCCGTGCTGGAGGACCTGAAGCCCGGCGGGCCGGTGCTGGTCCTGGTGAACGGCATGGGCGCGACACCTCTTCTGGAGCTGTACGGGTTCAATGCCGAGGTCCAGCGCGTGCTGGGCGAGCGGGGCGTCGCCGTGGCCCGTACGCTCGTCGGCAACTATGTGACCTCGCTCGACATGGCCGGCTGCTCGGTGACCCTGTGCCAGGCCGACGAGGAACTGCTGCGGCTGTGGGACGCGCCGGTGCGGACCGCCGCGCTCCGCTGGGGACGGTGAGACGGTGACGGCCATGCTGGACGCGGACTTCTTCCGGCGCTGGATGACCGGCGCGGCCGCCGCCGTGGACCGGGCGGCGGACCGGCTCACCGAGCTGGACTCGGCCATCGGTGACGCCGACCACGGCGCCAATCTGCAACGCGGCTTCGCCGCCGTGGTCAAGGCCCTGGAGGGCGAGCCGGCCGGGACGCCGGGGGCCGTGCTCACGCTGGCGGGGCGACAGCTGATCTCGACCGTCGGCGGTGCGTCGGGTCCTTTGTACGGGACGCTGCTGCGGCGCACCGGCAAGGCGCTGGGCGACGCCGCCGAGGTGGCGCCCGTGCAATTGGCCGAGGCGCTGCGCGCGGGCGTGACCGCGGTGGCGGAGCTCGGCGGGGCGAAGGCCGGGGACAAGACGATGCTGGACGCGCTGGAGCCGGCCGTCGAGGCGCTGGCCGAGTCGCTCGGCGAGTCGTTCGCGGCGGCCGCGGAGGCGGCGGACCAGGGCGCCCTCGCGACCGTACCCATGCAGGCCCGCAAGGGCAGGGCGAGCTATCTCGGTGAGCGCAGCATCGGGCACCAGGACCCGGGCGCCACGTCCTCGGCCCTGCTGATCGCCGCCCTCGCGGGGGCGGAGGGGCCCCGGTGAGCGCCCGGGTGGGCATCGTGCTCGTCTCGCACAGCGCGGCGGTCGCGTCCTCCGTGGCCGATCTGGCCCGGGGCCTCGCGGGCGGCGGGGTGACGGCGCCGGTGGCGGCGGCGGGCGGCACGCCGGACGGCGGGCTCGGCACCAGCGCGGAGCTGATCACCCAGGCGGTGACGACGGTCGACGGCGGGGCGGGCGTGGCCGTCCTGGTGGACCTCGGCAGCGCCGTCCTGACGGTGAAGGCCCTGCTCGCGGAGGGCGACGAGCTCCCCGACGGGACCCGGCTGGTCGACGCGCCGTTCGTGGAGGGCGCGGTGGCGGCGGTGGTCACCGCGTCGGCGGGCGGTGACCTGGACGCGGTGGCGACGGCCGCGTCCGAGGCGTACGGCTACCGCAAGGAGTGAGGCGAGGCGCTGCCGAAGAGGGGCGGCGGCCCCTGGCCTCTCCCGCACGCGGACGGAACGGTGTCCCGCGCACGGCCAAGACGCTCGACGACGTCCGTGACCGGCGGACTCGGCCCACACCGCAGCGCGGCCCGGTTTCGGCCGGTCAGGGTTTCCGCTGCGCTCGCCACTTACAGGAGAAGCGGCTTTTCCGGCGCAGAATATGACTTGCCGGAAGGTGATTCATCATTCCAACGGGCGTTCCGCCCGGCTCGTTGGTCGACCACGAGCGACAAAAGGGCGAGTTACTGGCGTGTCCGAGACACGCCACAGTCCGATAAAAGACCCGTCGAAGCACCCATATGCCCCAATGGCGTCACCCGAGTGACGCGCATCCGGATCATGATCGAAGGCGTTAGGGGGACTATGACCACCGCACCAACACCTGTCTCGTCTCCTCGCGGCTTCCTCGGAGGAGGTTGGGACAACCGCCCTCGGGCCACTCGGGCAGGTAAATGGACATTGACCCAGAGGTTCGGCGCATATCCCGTCGGCAAAAGCGCGACTTTGCACAATGACAGCCAGTGCATCGAATTGCATTACTCCTCCTCGGTCCTGGAGGACTTCTTGATGGCGATGAGCCGCATTCAGGCCGAGTTCGACCGCCGATCACAGGCTCTTGAGCCGGTCGCCGTCCACGGCGGCGAGTTCCCGGGACAGCGCTGTCATGTATGAGACGCACAGTCGCCGGGACCAGCCCTCTTCTCACTCACCGTCGGATTTCCCCACCCCGCCGTCGCCCGAGAGCCGGCCCTATCGTGCGGCCGGCCGTCAGCCGCTGCCTCCCCTGGGTCCGCTGGACCCGCTCTGGGACCCGGCGGAGGAACTCGCCTGTCTTTTGCAGGAGTCCGTGCCTCCCGAGCACGTCGACGCGTTCGCGTCCGCGGTACCGGTGCAGGAGACCGCCCATGACGCGTTCGAAGCCGACCACTCACTGGCCGGCCTGGAACAGATCACCGCCCAGCTGTCACCGGTGCGGCCCCCCACCCCGAGCCACCGCCGTGTCTCCCCGAGGAAACGCGCGCTCACTCCCCTGCAGACAGGGAGCTTCTTCACTGCCGCGCTCGCTGCTGTCATCGTCTCCATGGTCAGCGTCTACGGCGGCATGGTCACCTACGACCCGTTGCGCCACGTCGCCGAACCGCGCACTCCCCGCCATGTGGTCGGCTGGTGGCCTCTGCTCGTCTACGGCCCCTGGATGGTCGCGTCCCTCTCCATTCTGAGAGCGGCCCTCCACAGGCGCCGCGCGGCCCATTCCTGGTGCGTCGTACTGCTGTTCTCGACCATCGCCGTCATACTCTGCGTGGCGCAGGCCCCACGGACCATCACTGATGCGGCCGCAGCCGCCCTGCCCGCCGTCGCGGCGCTGGCCTGCTTCCAGCAACTCGTCCGCCAGATCACGCTGACGCGCCCCCCTCGCCAAGCAGCGCCCCGGCACCGCAATGTCACACCCTCACCACCCCCACCACGGCGCGAGGGATCGACTCCTCCGATCCAGTGACACCGTGCATGCGGCCATGCCGGCGCGGGGATTTCCTCCCGCGACCGGAACCGAATCGGCAGGAGGCACGATCATGCAGGCCAGCGTGGGTGACAGGCTGCTCGTCCATGGACGGATCGTCGGGCAGGGCAACCGTACGGCAGAGATCATCGAGGTGCTGGGGTCGGACGGCACGCCGCCTTACCGTGTGCGCTTCGAGGACGGGCACGAGACCATCATGTCGCCCGGCCCGGACACCGTGGTGAGGCACTTCCCCTCCCACGGCTGAGGCTCTCGAGCCGTCTGCCGCACCCGAAGGCCCTGCCGGGACGTCCCGGCAGGGCCTTCGGGCTGTCCGGGCGGGCGAGCACCGTCTTGGCCCGGCCAGGCTGCGCCCGGCCCGTCGTGGCCCGGCCCGGCCGGCGCCGGCCGGTGCCGACCGGACGCCCGCGCTGGTGCGCGGGTTGTGATGTACCTGGTCAACGCACTACTGTCACAGGGCCTTGGTGTACGGGAAACCGGTGCGGTACCGGTGCGGCCCTCGCCACTGTGATCGGGAAGTCCGGCTCCACTCCCTGGGAAACCACCCCGGGAAAGCCACTGGAACACCGCGGGAGACCGCGGGGTCCGGGAAGGCGGAGTCGCGGCGGCATACCCCATGCCATCCCGTCAGCCAGGAGACCGGCCAAGGCGCGTTGTCCATCCACGAGGTGCTGGAGAGGGTCTCCCAACCATGCATATTGCCGAGGGGTATCTACCCCCTGCACACGCGGTCGCCTGGACCGTCGCGGCCGCTCCCTTCGTCGCCCACGGCGTACGGGCCCTGACCCGGGAGGTCAAGGCCCATCCCGAATCGACTCTCCTGCTCGGTGCGTCCGGTGCCTTCACTTTTGTCCTGTCTGCCCTGAAGATTCCGTCGGTGACGGGCAGTTGCTCGCACCCGACCGGTACGGGACTCGGCGCGATCCTGTTCCGGCCGCCGATCATGGCGGTGCTGGGCACCATCACCCTGCTCTTCCAGGCGCTGCTGCTGGCACACGGCGGCCTGACGACCCTGGGCGCCAACGCCTTCTCGATGGCGATCGTCGGCCCATGGGCCGGGTTCGGGGTGTACTGGCTGCTGCGCCGCTTTGACGTGCCGCTGATGGTCAGCGTGTTCTTCGGGGCGTTCGTCGCCGACCTCTCCACGTACTGTGTCACCAGCGTGCAGCTGGCGCTGGCGTTCCCCGACCCGAGCAGCGGTGTCGCCGGTTCGCTGGCGAAGTTCGGCTCCATCTTCGCGGTCACCCAGATTCCGCTGGCGGTCAGCGAGGGCCTGCTCACCGTGCTGGTGATGCGGCTGCTGACGCAGTCCAGCAAGGGCGATCTGGCCCGGCTCGGCGTCCTGCCGATGAAGAAGGAGGCCGTGGCCCGATGAGCCGTAACGCCAAGATCAATACGCTGCTGCTGCTCGTCGTGGTCGCGCTCGCCGTCCTCCCGCTCGCGCTGGGGATGGGTGACCACAAGGAGGAGCCGTTCACGGGCGCCGACGCGCAGGCCGAGACGGCCATCACCGAGCTGAAGCCGGACTACGAGCCGTGGTTCAGCCCGCTGTACGAGCCTCCGTCCGGCGAGGTCGAGTCGGCGCTGTTCGCGCTCCAGGCCGCCATCGGGGCGGGGGTGCTGGCGTACTACTTCGGGCTGCGGCGCGGGCGCCGGCAGGGCGAGGCACGGGCGGGCGTGGACGCGGGGCCGTCGGGCCCCGACGCAGCCGAGGCCACCGGGGCCGGCGGCCGGCAGCCCTCCGTCTAGCCGCCGATGCTGCCGATCGACGCGGCGGCGCACAGCAGTCGCTGGCGCCGCCGTCACCCGTGCGAGAAGGCCGTGCTGGGCTTCGGCCTGACGGCGCTGGCCGTGTGCCTGCCGCCGTGGCCGGGCGCCGTGCTCGTCGCCGCCGCGACCCTCGTGGTGCTGCTCGGCCCGGCCGGGGTCGCGCCCCGGCAGCTGTGGCGGGCGTGGCGCATCCCGCTCGGCTTCTGCGTGACGGGCGCGGTTCCGCTGCTGTTCCAGGTGGGTGGGACGGGCGGGTTCATCACGCCGGCGCCGGACGGGCTGGTGCACGCGGGGCAGTTGCTGCTGCGTACGTCGGCGGCCTCGCTCGGCGTGCTGCTGTTCGCGTTCACCACGCCGGTGTCCGACGTGCTGCCCCGGCTGGTGCGGGCCGGGGTGCCGGCGCCGGTCGTCGATGTGGCGCTGGTGATGTACCGGATCAGCTTCCTGCTGCTGGACGCGGTCCGGCGGATCCGGGAGGCGCAGGCGGCGCGGCTCGGGCTGACGAGCCGGGCAGCCACCTGGCGGTCGCTGGCGGGCCTGGGCGCGACGGCGTTCGTGCGCGCCTTCGACCGGGCGGCGCGGCTCCAGACGGGGCTGGCCGGGCGCGGTTACGTCGGAACGCTGCGGGTGCTGGTACCGCAGGTGGCGGTCTCCGGGCGGTTCCTGGGCGCCAGCGCGGCGCTGCTCGCGGGTCTCGTCGCCCTGACTCTCGTACTCGAAAGGTTCCTGCCATGAATCGTGACGCCGTCGTGGAACTGGTCGGTGCGGGATACGCCTACGAGGACGGCCCCGCCGTGCTGCGGGGCGTCGACTTCACCGTGCCCGAGGGGCGGTCCATCGCGCTGCTCGGCCGTAACGGCAGCGGCAAGACCACGATGCTGCGGTTGCTGAGCGGCGGGCTGCGGTGCGCGAGCGGGCAGTTGCGCCTGGAGGGGCGGGACGTGTCGTACGACAGGGCGGGGCTGACCCGGCTGCGTACGACGGTGCAGCTGGTCGTGCAGGATCCGGACGACCAGTTGTTCGCGGCGTCGGTGGGCCAGGACGTGTCGTTCGGGCCGATGAACCTGGGGCTGACGGAGGCGGAGGTACGGGAGCGGGTGCGCGAGGCCCTGGAGGCGCTGGACATCACGGCGCTGGAGGACCGGCCGACGCACCTGCTGTCGTACGGGCAGCGCAAGCGGGCCGCTATCGCGGGCGCCGTCGCGATGCGACCCCGGGTCCTCATCCTCGACGAGCCGACGGCCGGCCTCGACCCGCACGGCCAGGAACGGCTGCTGGCGGTCCTGGACCGGCTGCGGGCCTCCGGGACGACGGTCGTGATGGCCACGCACGACGTGGACCTGGCGCTGCGCTGGGCCGACGACGCGGCGGTGCTCACCCCGGACGGCCTCCGCACCGGCCCGGTCGCCGAACTGCTGGCGGACGGCGCCCTGCTGGACGCGGCACGCCTGCGCCGCCCGTGGGGCATGGCGGTGGCGCGTGTGCTCCGGGAGCGGGGCCTGCTGGGCGCGGAGGAACCGGGCCCGCGTACGCCGGAGGAGCTGGAGGAGTGGGCTTCGGCGGTACGGGGGGCGTAGGGCCGGTGCCGACGGTCGGCGAGTAGGGTCCCACCGTACGGTTGTGGTGGTCGACGGGGGCGGGGGACGATGCGGCGCTGGGTCAAGGTCTCGGTGGCGGCCGCGGTGGTCCTGGGCGTGGGCGGCTACGTCGCCGAACCCTACGCGCAGGACTGGATGCTCGCCCGTGACGCCTGCGACGGGGCCCTTCCGCCGGACGCGGTGGAGCAGCTCACGCCCGATGACGCGCATCTGCTCGACGAGACGTCCCGCCTTCACGAGGGTCTCGGCTCGTACACGTGCCGCCTCACCGCCGAAGGCGGGGCCAGGGACGACGGGCGGCTGGTCGTCGGCATGGAGGCCTACACCCGGCGGGACGACCAGGACCGGGAGTTCATGAGCATGTTCCCGGAAGAGGGGTTTTCGCCACAGGCCCCGCTGCCCGAGGGGCTGCCCGGGTTCATCGACAAGTACCACGACATCAACTTCCTCTTGCCCTGCCCGGAACTCGCCAAGGACGCCGGGGGCAGGCAGCGCGAGCTTCTGGTACGGATGTCGCTGGGCCGGGAGGCCAACCACGGGGTGCCCGGCGCCGCGTACCGGACGGCCGTGGCGCTCGCGAACGGGGCGTCGGACAGGCTCGGTTGTGGTGCCGAGCCGCTCAAGGCACCGACCGGTGGCGCCGTACCGCCCGACCCCGAGGACGACGTGGAGACCGTGCCGCTGTCGGAGTCGAAGGGCACGGCGTGCGGGTGGATGGCTGGGGCCGGGCTACCTCAGGATCAGGGGCTGCGGGTCGCGGCAGGTGTGAACGACGCCGCCCCCACGGGGCGCTGCGACCTGACGGACAGGGACGGGGAATCGGTGGTGGCCCTGGCCGCCTGGTACGGGGACTGGAGCAACCGTCTCACCTCGCGGCACGGGGTGCGGCACTCCATGACGGCCACCGCCCGCTGCGACGGCGAGGCGGCCAACTTCGCTCTCGGCGCGTCGTCCGACGACATTCCGGGCGTCGGCAAGGCCGTACAGCGGCGGCTGCTCAAGGAGTTCGCCGAGGACCAGGTACGCCGGCGCGGGTGTTCGGACCTGCGGTTCTTCTGACGTCAGAACGTCAGCCACAGTCCCAGGACGTACGCGTCGTCCATCATCTGCCGCATGGTGGTGGCGCGTTGCGCCGGTACGCCGCGTTCCTTCGCCCACCGGTCCAGCACCGTGAACAGCTGGTGCCGTCCGTCCATCGGGTCGCCGCTCAGCGGCCCCGCGACCGGCCGGTCCGCGATGTCCCCCATGGGCGGGCGGGTGTCCAGCTGCCGGGACGCGGGGCGGAACGCCCCCCGGGTGTGTTCGCGTACGGCCCTGTCGAAGGCGGCGAGGTCGGGGATCGTTCCCCTCCTGGCGTGGTCGGCGCGGTGCTTCATCAGGCTGCCCACGCGTTCCGCCAGGTCCCGGAGGTCGAGGTCCACCGAGCCCGTGGGGCCCATGTCGCCGCGCGAGGGGCGGTACGCGGGGTCGCCGCCCTGGCGTGTCAGCCGCTCCAGGTAGTACGCCAAGTAGGCGCGCTCGGCGTCGTACAGGACGGCGAACGCCTCCGGGTCCTTGGCCAGTTCGGCGACCAGTGGCTCGATGTCGGCGTCCGCTTCCGCCGCCCGGTCGGTGTACGGGAAGGCGGCGTGCGCGTCGCCGGAGGTGAGGAAGTCGCCCAGCCAGGCGTTGCCTTCCGGCTTGGGCAGGCTCTGCTGGGCGGACACGGCGGGGAGCGGCACGTCGTCGTACAGCAGGTCCTCGCGCGCCGCGTCCTCGATGTACTCGGCCACCATCCGGGCCACGCCCGGCGCGAGCCCCTCCGGGAGTTCCTCGTCGTCGAGGGCCGCGGCCACCGCGTAGGCGCTGCGGGCCTGTGCCAGGGTGTGGGGCTTGCCGGGACCGGACGAGCGGGTGGCGGCTTCGACGACCCGGCCCAGGACGCGGGCGCCGTCACCGCACAGCCGCTCGTGGACGAGCAGCTTCCTCACGGTCCCGAGGCGGGCCAGGTCGTCGCCCGGGTCGAGGGCCCTGGTGGCGGCCGCGGGGTCGTCGGCGAGGGTTCGTGTCGAGGCGGGCAGCGGCCGGCAGGGCTCTGCGGCGGCTTCGTCGGAGTCGGTGCGGGTCAGGGGCACCGCCAGCCCGGCCGCCAGTACCACCAGGGCGGCACCGGTAAGGATGAGCCGGTGCTTCCCCAGCCGTCGGAACCCGCTCGCCCGCCCGCTGTCGTCTCCCCCCTCACGCATCCCGGCAGCCTAGCGAAGCGCAGGTCGGCCACGTAGCGCAGGTCACGTCCCGATCCTTATGCAACTTGTTGCACAAGTCGTCCGGCGTCGTCTACAACTGGTGCGACGACATCGCGCGAGGAGGCGCCCCCCATGACTGCGACCCCGGCCCCGGCCCCGTACCCGCACCTGCTCAGCCCCCTGGACCTGGGGTTCACCACCCTGCCCAACCGGGCGCTCATGGGGTCCATGCACGTCGGGCTGGAGGAGGCCGAGAACGGCTTCGCGCGCATGGCCGCCTTCTACGCCGAGCGCGCCCGGGGTGGCGTCGGGCTGATCGTGACCGGGGGCATCGCGCCCAACGACGCGGGCCGGCCGTACGAGGGCGGGGCGAAGCTCACCACCGATGAGGAGGCCGCGAAGCACCGCGTCGTGACGGACGCCGTGCACGCGGCGGGCGGGCGGATCGCGATGCAGATCCTGCACTTCGGGCGGTACGCGTACCACCGCGACCTGGTCGCGCCGAGCGCGCTCCAGGCGCCGATCAGCCCCTTCGTGCCGAACGAGCTGACCGACGCCGAGGTCGAGCGGACGATCGAGGACTACGTACGGGCCGCGGAGCTGGCGAAGTCCGCCGGGTACGACGGGGTCGAGATCATGGGCTCCGAGGGCTACCTGATCAACGAGTTCATCGCCGCCGCGACCAACCACCGCACCGACCGCTGGGGCGGTTCGTACGAGAACCGCGTCCGCTTCCCGCTGGAGATCGTGCGCCGTACGCGGGAGCGGGTGGGCGAGGACTTCATCCTGATCTACCGGCTCTCCATGCTGGACCTGGTGCCGGGCGGCTCGTCGCTGGAGGAGGTCGTCGCGCTCGCCAAGGAGATCGAGGCGGCCGGCGCCACGATGATCAACACGGGCATCGGCTGGCACGAGGCCCGTATCCCCACCATCGCCACCTCGGTGCCGCGCGGCGCGTACACCTGGGTCACCAAGCGGCTGATGGGCTCGGTGTCCATCCCGCTGATCACCAGCAACCGCATCAACACCCCGGAGGTGGCGGAGGCCCTGCTGGCCGAGGGCCGCGCGGACATGGTGTCGATGGCCCGCCCCTTCCTGGCCGACCCGGAGTTCGTCGCCAAGGCCGCGAGCGGCCGGCCGGAGACCATCAACACCTGCATCGGCTGCAACCAGGCATGCCTGGACCACACCTTCAGCGGCAAGATCACCTCCTGCCTGGTGAACCCGCGCGCCTGCCACGAGACCGAACTGGTCCTCTCCCCCACCCGGCTGCGCAAGCGCGTCGCCGTGGTCGGCGCCGGCCCGGCGGGCCTCGCCTGCTCGGTGAGCGCCGCCGAACGCGGCCACGACGTCACACTGTTCGACGCGGCGGACGAGATCGGCGGGCAGCTGAACATCGCCAAGCGCGTACCGGGCAAGGAGGAGTTCGACGAGACGCTGCGCTACTTCCGTACGCAGCTGGCCGAACGCGGTGTGGACGTCCGCCTGGGCACGTACGCCGACGCCGAGCTGCTCGCCGGCTTCGACGAGGTCGTCATCGCCACCGGCGTCACCCCGCGCACGCCCGCCATCGAGGGCGTCGACCACCCGTCCGTGGTCAGCTACCTGGACGTGCTGAGGCACGGCGCGCCGGTGGGTGAGCGGGTCGCGATCATCGGGGCGGGCGGGATCGGCTTCGACGTGGCGGAGTTCCTGACGGACGGCGGCGAGGGCGCGAGCCAGGACGCCGAGACGTACTTCCGGCAGTGGGGCGTCGACACCTCGTACGCGGGGAGGGGCGGGCTGCGCGCGCCCGAGCGGCCGAAGCCGCCGCGTACCGTGCACCTGCTCCAGCGCAAGAAGTCCAAGGTCGGCGCGGGTCTGGGTAAGACGACCGGCTGGATCCACCGCACGGAACTCAAGCACCGGGGCGTGACCATGGTCGCGGGCGCCACGTACGAGCGGATCGACGACGAGGGCCTGCACATCACCGTGGACGGCGAGGCCCGCACCGTACCGGTCGACACGGTGGTGCTGTGCACGGGCCAGGAGCCGCGGCGCGAGCTGTACGAGGAGCTCGTGGCGGCCGGGGTGTCGGTGCACCTCATCGGGGGTGCGGACGTGGCGGCGGAGCTGGACGCCAAGCGCGCGATCGACCAGGGGACGCGGCTGGCGGCGGCCCTGTGACGATCTCGCGTCCCTAGGATGCGGTCATGTCACTCCCGCACGCGATCCTCACCGCTCTGCTCGAAAAGCCGTCCTCGGGCCTGGAGCTGACCCGCCGCTTCGACCGGTCGATCGGCTACTTCTGGTCGGCCACGCATCAGCAGATCTATCGCGAGCTGGGAAAACTGGAGCGGGCGGGGCACATCCGGGCCCTGCCCGCCGAGGTTCCGTCCCGAGGGCAGAAGAAGGAGTACGAGGTGCTGCCCGCGGGCCGCGCGGAGCTGACGGACTGGGTGCGGCGCAGCGAGGACCCCAAGCCGATCCGGGACGCCCTGCTGCTGCGGCTGCGGGCGGCGGCGGTGGTGGGGACGGAGGGCTTCGCGGACGAGCTGCGCCGCCATCTCGGGCTGCACCAGGCGCAGTTGGCGGCGTACCTGGGGATGGAGGAGCGGCAGTTCCCGCCGGAGCGCCGCACCACCGAGGCGGACCGGCTGCGCCATCTGGTGCTGCGCGGCGGGATCGAGCTGGAGCGGTTCTGGACAGCGTGGCTGGCGGAGGCGCTGGCCGGGCTGGACAGCGACCCCGGGCCCGGCCCCGACTCGGATTGTTAACGGTAATCATTTTCAGGTAGCGTGGCCGCCACCGTACCGACGATGGAGGTCCCGCAGTCATGGCCGTACCCAAGCGGAAGATGTCCCGCTCCAACACCCGCCACCGCCGAGCCCAGTGGAAGGCGTCCACGCCCCAGCTGGTGCCCGTCACGGTCGACGGCGCCGTCTACCAGGTGCCGCAGCGCCTGGTGAAGGCGTACGAGCGCGGCCTGATCCACCCGGAGGGCTGAGCGCGATGACGACGGCCACGGCGACCGGCTCCCACCCCCGCCTTCCGGTCACGGTGCTCTCCGGCTTCCTCGGTGCCGGCAAGACGACCCTGCTCAACCACGTCCTGAGCAACCGGGACGGCCTGCGGGTCGCCGTGATCGTCAACGACATGAGCGAGGTCAACATCGACGCCGCCCTGGTGCGCGGTGGCGAGGCGGCGCTCTCCCGCACCGAGGAGCGGCTGGTCGAGATGACCAACGGGTGCATCTGCTGCACCCTGCGCGACGACCTCCTGGAGGAGGTGGACCGGCTGGCCCGCGAGGGCCGCTTCGACTACCTCCTCATCGAGTCCAGCGGCATCAGCGAGCCGATGCCGGTCGCCGCGACCTTCGCCTTCCCGCGTGACGACGGCGCGACGCTCGGCGACCTGGCCCGGCTCGACACCATGGTCACGGTCGTCGACGCGGCGAACTTCCTGCCCGAGCTCGAGGGCGGCGACGGGCTCGCGGAGCGCGGCCTGGACCAGTACGAGGACGACGAGCGGACCGTCAGCGATCTGCTGATGGACCAGATCGAGTTCGCGGACGTCATCGTCGTCAACAAGCTGGACCTGGTCGGCGAGGCGGACGCGGCACGGCTGACGGCCGCCGTCACCCGCCTCAACCCGGCCGCGCGGATCGTGACTGCCGTACGCGGCCGGGTGGACCCGAGGGACGTTCTCGGCACCGGCCTGTTCGACCTGGAGCGTGCCCAGCAGGCGCCCGGCTGGGTCATGGAGCTCAACGGCGACCACGTTCCGGAGACGGAGGAGTACGGCATCTCCTCCACCGTTTTCCGGGCTCCCGAGCGGGCGTTCCACCCGCAGCGGCTGTGGCGGTTCGTCACCGAGGCCTTGGACAGCGGGGAGTTCGGCCGGGTGCTGCGCTCCAAGGGCTTCTTCTGGCTGGCCGGCCGCGACCGGGTGACCGGCCTGTGGTCCCAGGCAGGCACGGTGGCCCGCTTCGAGCCGTCCGGCACCCGTGAGGACGGCGGCCAGGGCCAGGATCTGGTCTTCATCGGCACCGGCCTCCGCGCGGGCGCCCTCCACCGGGCGCTGGACGCCTGCCTGGTGGCGGAGGGCGAGAGCGGCCCGTGGGACGACCCGTTCCCGGCCTGGGACGTCCACGGCACGGAGGACGTCTGCGACCACGAGGCGGTGTACGCCTGACGGGCCGTGGCCCGAACCGGGCACGAGCCTGGAGTCCCCGCTCGGTCCGAAGCGTCGGCAACTGGACGTGGCGTGCATGGCCGCCGTCAACCCCGCGTCACGACGGCCATGCCCTGATCACGGCACCGTGAACCAGCAGACGTCCCCGGAGTCGGGCAACCGGGAATGCGGCTGGACCTCTGCCGCGATCCGCTCCAGCACCTCGGCTTTGTCCATTCGCCACGGCACGAAAGGCTTCCCGGCCGACTCCGTCAGTTCGCCCGCTCGCGCTCCCGCGTCATACAGATCGCCGACGATCCGCAGGAGCAGCGTCAGCTGGTCCTGGAATGAGGCGCCGCGTCCGAGGAGGCTGCCCACAGACCCGCTGATGACCGAGAAACCGAGCCAGTCGTCGTTGGCGTACCGCATCAGATAACCCAGCTCGCGGCGGTATGCGTCCTGGTTCACCATGGCTCGCCCGGCAGCCCGACGGCTCAGCACGTCGCCCTGCGCCAGGCCGATTCGCGCAGCAGGCGCAGCCCGTTGAGGCCGACCAGGACCGTGGAGCCCTCGTGGCCCGCCACGCCGAGCGGCAGCGGCAGGTGCCCGGCCAGGTCCCAGATCACCAGGGCGCCGATGCAGACCCCGGCGATCACCAGGTTCTGCACGACGAGCCGGCGGGCGCGCCGGGAGAGGGCCACGACAGCCGGGACGGTGGCCAGTTCGTCGCGTACGACGACGGCGTCGGCGGTCTCCAGGGCGAGGTCCGAGCCGGCGCGGCCCATCGCGATGCCGCAGTGTGCGGCGGCGAGCGCGGGCGCGTCGTTGACGCCGTCGCCCACGACCAGGGTGCGCAGGCCGGCGCGTTCCCAGTCCCGTACGGCGGTGACCTTGTCCTCGGGCAGCAGCCCGGCCCGTACGTCGGTGATCCCGGCGTCGGTGGCGAGGCGGTGCGCCGCGCGTTCGTTGTCGCCGGTCAGCAGGGTCGGCGCGGTGCCGGTGAGCCGGGCGAGGGCGGCGACGGCGGCCGGGGCGCCGTCGCGGAGCCGGTCGGCGATGCCGAGCACGGCGACGGGCACGCCGTCGACGGTCACCACGACGGCGGTATGGCCATCGGCCTCCAACTCCCGCACGGCCAGGGGCGGCCCTTGGTCCGGCTCCAGGCCGGGCTCCCCCGGCACGGTGGTGCTTTCACGGTCCGCGGCCGGGCGGCGCACCGTCACCTCACGGTCGTCGGCGAGGGCGCGGACGCCGACGCCCGGGACCGAGGCGAAGTCCCGGGCGGCAGGTACCGGCAGATCCCGCTCCCGGGCGGCGGCCACCACCGCGCGGCCGAGGGGGTGTTCGCTCGGCAGCTCGGCGGCGGCGGCCAGGCCGAGGACCTCGGGCTCCGTCAGGGCGCCGGTCAGCCGTACCTCCGCGACGCGTGGCGCGCCCTCGGTCAGGGTGCCGGTCTTGTCGAGCGCGACCCGGTCCACCTGGCCCAGCCGCTCCATCACCACGGCCGACTTGACCAGGACACCGTGCCGGCCGGCGTTGGCGATCGCGGAGAGCAGCGGCGGCATGGTGGCGAGGACCACCGCGCACGGTGACGCCACGATCATGAACGTCATGGCGCGCAGCAGCGTCTCGGTGAAGTCCGCGCCGAAGGCCAAAGGCACGGCGAAGAGGGCCAGGGTGGCGACGACCACCCCCACCGAGTAGCGCTGTTCGACCTTCTCGATGAACAGCTGGGTGGGGGCCTTGGTGGCACTGGCCTCCTCCACCATGGCGACGATCCGGGCGATGACGGACTCGGAGGCGTCCTTGTCGACCCGTACGCGTAGCGCGCCCGTGCCGTTGAGGGTGCCGGCGAAGACGTCGTCACCGGGCGCCTTGGGGGCGGGCAGGGGTTCGCCCGTGATGGTGGCCTGGTCGACGTCGCTCGTGCCGTCGAGGACGGTGCCGTCGGCCGGCAGCCGCTCCCCCGGCCGTACGAGGACGGTGTCGCCGACCCGCAGGTCCGCCACGTCCACCGGCTGCTCGTCGGAGCCGTTCAGCCGGACGGCGCGCGCGGGCGCCAGGTCCAGGAGGCCGCGTACGGAGTCGGCGGTGCGGCGAGTGGCGAGGGCCTCCAGGGCGCCCGAGGTGGCGAAGATGACGATGAGCAGCCCGCCGTCCAGGTACTGCCCGATCGCGGCGGCGCCGAGCGCGGCGACGACCATCAGCAGGTCGACGTCGAGGGACTTCTCGCGCAGCGCCTGGAGTCCGGCCCAGCCGGGCTCCCAGCCGCCGGCGGCGTAGCAGACGGCGTAGAGCGGGCCCCAGGCCCACGCGGGAGCTCCGGCCAGGTCGAGCGGGAGCGCGGCGAGGAAGGCCACGGCGGACAGCGCGGCCCAGCGGACCTCGGGCAGGGCGAACAGCCGGGTCCGGCGGGTCGGCGGGACGGCCTGGGCGGGCGGGGCCGCGGGCCTGGTGTCGAGCACCGGGGAAGCCATGGGCGTGCACCTCTTCACGGGGCGGCAGGGACGGGCTCCACCATAGCGGAACGCATGAAGAGGTCTTCATCTGTACGACTGGACACGCGGTTACCATGACCCGCATGGGACATGGAGTGAACGGTGAGACGACCCCGGCGGCCCTCTTGGACGCGGAGTCCGCAGCCACCATCGCCGCCACGCTCCAGGCCCTCGCCACGCCGTCCCGGCTGATGATCCTCACCCGGCTGCGCCAGGGGCCGTGCGGGGTGACCGAGCTGGCCGAGTCGGTCGCCATGGAGCAGTCGGCGGTCTCGCACCAGCTGCGGCTGCTGCGCGCCCTGAGCCTGGTCACCGGCGTGCGACAGGGCCGCCGCATCGAGTACAGCCTGTACGACAACCATGTCGCCCAGCTCCTCGACGAAGCCGTCTACCACATCGAGCACCTCCGGCTCGGCGCACGCGACCTCCCCCAATCCGCGGTGGATACTGGTCAGTCGTAGACCGACGACGCGAAGGGGCGCGCATGGCCGACCAGTTGGGAACGAGGCGCGGGGCACGGCACGCCGTGGTCATCGGTGGCAGCATCGCGGGACTGCTGGCGGCCCGGGTGCTCGCCGAGCACGCGGACCGGGTCACGATCGTCGAGCGCGACCGCTTCCCCGACGAGCCCGAGCCTCGCGCGGGCGTGCCGCAGGGGCGGCATCTGCACGTCCTGATCGACGGGGGCAGGCGCGCGCTGGAGCAGCTGCTTCCGGGGGTCGTCGACGAGCTGCGGGAGCAGGGGTCGCCGAGGGTCGGCATGCCCGAGGACATGGTGCAGTGGCAGGGCGGCTGCTGGTACCGCCGTACCCCGGCCACCGCGTACCTCTACACCGGTTCCCGCCCCCTGGTCGAGCAGGTGCTGCGCCGCCGCGTCCTGGCCGGTCCCAGGATCGGGACCATGGAGGGTACGGAGGCCGTGGGCCTGGTCGGCGACGCCGCCCGCGTACGAGGGGTGCTGTTGCGCGAGCGCGGCGCGGGGAGGAACAAGGAGCCGCGCCCCCTGGAGGCGGACCTCGTCGTGGACGCGTCGGGCCGTGGTTCCCGCGCCCCGGACTGGCTGGCGGCGATCGGGGCGGAGCCGCCGCTGGAGGAGGTCCTCGACACGGGCCTGGCGTACGCGACACGGGTGTACCGGCCGGGTGCGGCGGCGGACGGCGGGGACGTCACCGGCCAGTACATCGTGCCCAACCCCACGCAGACGTACGGCGGTGTGGTACTGCCGATCGAGGGCGGGCGGTATCTGGTGACCCTCTCCGGCCTGCGCGGCGAGGAACCGCCCACGGACGAGGACGCGTTCGAGAAATTCGCGGAACGGCTGCCGCACCCGGTCCTGCGGGACTGGCTCGCCAAGGCGGAGCCCGCGTCGGCGGTGCACGGCTTCCGCCAGACGGCCAACGTCCGGCGCCGGTACGACCGTCCGGGGCGCCGCCCCGCCGGGTTCCTGGCCACGGGCGACGCCCTGTGCACCTTCAACCCGATCTACGGGCAGGGCATGTCGGTCGCCGCGATCGGCGCGGTCGCGCTGCGCGACGCGCTGGCGGACCCGCGCCGTACGCCGACGACGCGCCGCGTGCAGCGGGCCCTGTTCGACGCCTCCGGGCAGGCATGGGACATCTCGGCGGGAGCGGACAGGAAGATGCCGGGCGCGGAGGGCGACGCCGCACGGACCTCGGTCGCCGACCGGGCGGCCGCCTGGTACCTGAAGCGGGTCCAGGACCGCGCCCCGGGCGACCCGGTCGTGGGCGCCGCCTTCCTGTCGGCGCTGTCGCTGGCCGAGCCGCTGACCGCGCTGTTCGCCCCGCCGGTGCTCCGCGCGGTGCTGTTCGGCCCGGTGCTGGAGGCCCCGACGGAACCGCCGCCGCGGCGGGAGGCCGACGCCGCCTGATCCATGCCGCTCACGGACGCATGACGACCTTGACCGCGCCGTCCTGCTTCTGCTGGAACATCTTGTACGCGTGCGGGGCGTCGGCGAGCGGGACGTGGTGGGTGGCGAAGCCGTCCACGCCGAGCGGGTCCTCGTCGGTGAGGAGCGGCAGGATGTCGTCGACCCAGCGGCGGACGTTGGCCTGGCCCATGCGCAGCTGGATCTGCTTGTCGAACAGCGTCATCATCGGCAGCGGGTCGGCCGCGCCGCCGTAGACGCCGCTCAGCGATACGGTGCCGCCGCGCCGCACCAGGTCGATCGCCAGGTACAGGGCGGCCAGCCGGTCGGTGCCGGCCTTCTGGTGCAGGCGGGCCGCCCACGCCTTGGGCAGCAGCCCGGCGGCCTGCTGCTGGGTGCGGGCGAGGGGGCTGCCGTGGGCCTCGGTGCCCACCGCGTCGATGACGGCATCCGGGCCGCGCCCCGAGGTGCGGTCCTTGACTGCGTCCACGAGCTCGTCGTGGCTGTCGAACCCGCTCAGGTCGAACACCTCGACGCCGCGCTCCCGGGCGCGCTGCAGGCGTTCGGGTACGAGGTCGACGCCGACGACCTGGGCGGCGCCCTGGTGGAGGGCGATGCGGCAGCACATGTCGCCGATCGGGCCGAGCCCGAGGACGGCGACCGAGCCGCCCGGGGGGACGTCGGCGTACCGCACGGCCTGCCAGGCGGTGGGCAGGACGTCGGAGAGGTACAGGAAGCGGTCGTCCGGCGGGCCTTCGGGGACCTTGATGGGACCGAACTGGGCCTGCGGGACGCGGAGGTACTCGGCCTGGCCGCCGGGCACGGAGCCGTACAGCCTGGAGTAGCCGAAGAGCGCGGCGCCCATGCCCTCCTCCCGCACTTGCGTGGTCTCGCACTGGGTGGGCAGCCCGGACGTGCACATCCAGCAGTGGCCGCAGGCGATCTGGAACGGGACGACGACGCGGTCGCCCGGCTTGAGCCCCGGGACCTCGGAGCCGGCCTCCTCCACGACGCCCATCGGCTCATGGCCCAGGATGTCGCCGGGTGTCATGAACGGGGTGAGGACCTCGTAGAGGTGCAGGTCCGAGCCGCACAGGCCGGTGGAGGTGACCTTGATGACCGCGTCCGTGGCCTGTTCGATCTTCGGGTCCGGCACCGTCTCCACCCGTACGTCGCGCTTTCCCTGCCATGTCACGGCCCTCATCGTGCGTGTCCCTTCACCGGCTCCTGCGGGGTGCGGGCCGGGTACCCGGGCGCCGCGCCAGTGAATCCGTTTCGGCCAGAGTGCGGCGGAATGACGGACAGCCCCTTCCTAAAAGGTTTAGACCAATGATAGGGATTGATCACCCACACGGCACGCTCGACTACTATGAGCGAAGGAAATTGAGGGTTGAACATGGCTGAGCCCCAGAGCCCCGCGGCACTTCCGCTCTACCTCCGGGTCGCCGCCGCGCTGCGCGACGACCTCACCCAGCGGCGCATCGCCCCCGGAACCAGGCTGCCGTCCGAGCGCTCCCTCGTGCACCGCTTCCGGGTCAACCGGCACACCGTACGCAACGCGCTGCAACTGCTGCGCGACGAGCGGCTCGTGGTGACCGAGCGGCGCGGCACGTTCGCCGCGGCCGCCGCGCCCGAGGCGGCGGGGCCCGTCCTCGCGCCGGGCCTGCTGCGGTTCCCGTGCGGCACCGGCACCCCCGAGGCGTCCGCCGTGACCCGGCTCGCCTGGGAACCCACGCCGACCGGGCTCGCCGAGCGGCTGGGCCTGCTGCCCGGCGAGCCGTCGCTCGTCCACCACCACGAGGTTCCGGGCGCCGCGGGCACGCCCGTACAGGAGGCACTGTCCCGGTTCTCCCGGTACGCGCTGGCGGAGGTTCCCGAACTCGCCCGGTTCCGGCGGCCGGAGGCCTGGCCCGCGCGGCCCGACCTGCGGCTGCTGTACCACTGGATGCACCGCGCCGGGCTGCGGCTGACGCGCCGCGAGTCGATCGGCGTCGGCCACGGTCCGGTCGCCACCACGTGCCTCACCGTGCACCGGGTCGTGAGCGACCAGCACGGCCATGTGCTGGAGGTCACGGACATCCGGTTCGCGCCCGAATCGGCCTCGTGGACGTACGAGTTCACGAGCTGATCGCGTCGTCAGACGATGCCCTCGGAGATCTCCGCCCGCTCCCGGGCGTTCCCGTACGGGGCCGGCGTGCCGTACGAGCCGCGGGCGACGTACCACCACACGCTGGCGAGGATCAGGACCACCGCGAGCGCGATCACGGCGTAGTTCATGGAGTCGATGGTCACCGGCGACTTCTGCGGCAGGCAGAACAGCACCGTGACCACCGCCACCCAGACCACCGCCGTCCAGCCGATCGGCTTGCTCCAGCGGCCCAGGGACCAAGGGCCCGGCCGGAACCGGTCACCCGCGCGCAGCCGCAGGTAGATCGGGATCGCGTACGCGGGGGTGATACCGATGACGTTGATGGCGGTGACCGCGCCGTAGGCGGTGGCCGAGTACAGCGACGGGACGGCGAGGACGCCCGCGACGGCGACCGACAGCCAGACCGCGGGGACCGGTGTCTGGGTGCGGCTGCTGACCTTCCGCCAGAGCGCCGAGCCGGGCAGCGCGTTGTCCCGGCTGAAGGCGAACACCATACGGCTGGCGGCGGCCACCTCGGCGTTGCCGCAGAACAGCTGCGCCACGATCACGACCAGGAGCAGGGCGGAGGCGCCGCCAGAGCCGAGCGCGTCGAGCAGGATCTGCGCGGGCGGCACCCCGGTGGCGCTGTTCTGCGTGCCGGCGTAGTCCTGGATGGCGAAGGTCAGCCCGGCGAGCAGCGCGAATCCGGCGATCCAGGAGACCCAGATGGCCCGGACGATGCCCTTGGCGGCCGAGACGGACGCGTTGGACGTCTCCTCGGAGAGGTGGGCGGAGGCGTCGTACCCGGAGAAGGTGTACTGCGCGAGCAGCAGGCCGACCGCCGCGACGTAGAACGGGTTGGCCCAGCCGGTGTCGTTGACGAACTCGGTGAAGACGAACTCGGCCGACTGGTGGCGGTCGGGGACGATGGCGAGCGCCCCGACGATCACGGCGACACCGGTCAGGTGCCACCACACGCTGATGGAGTTGAGGACGCTGACGAGGCGCACGCCGAACAGGTTGAGCACGGCGTGCAGCAGCAGGATGCACAGGAAGATGACGAAGGTGGAGCCGGGCGTGGGCTCGAAGCCGAACCGCAGGTTGAGGAAGGCGCCGGTGAAGAGCGCGGCGCCGTAGTCGATACCGGCGATCGCCCCGAGCAGACCGAGCAGATTCAGCCAGCCCGTGTACCAGCCCCACCGGCGCCCGCCGAGCCGGTCGGCCATGTAGTACAGGGCGCCGGAGGTCGGGTACGCGCTGGTGACCTCGGCGAGCGCCAGGCCGACGCACAGCACGAACAGGCCGACGCCCGCCCAGCCCCACATCATCACGGCCGGGCCGCCGGTGCCGAGGCCGAAGCCGTAGAGGGTCATGCAGCCGGACAGGATGGAGATGACGGAGAAGCTGATGGCGAAGTTGCCGAAGCTTCCCATCCGGCGGGCCAGGACCGGCTGGTAGCCGAGTTCCCTCAGCCTCTCCTCCTCGTCCGTGGGCCGGGGCGACTGCTCCGGACCGGCCCATAGGGTGCGGGACATGGCGCTACCTCCGAGGTGGTGGGTTGGTGCGGGTCAGCGGGGGGAGGACAGGCAGCGGGCGCGGGCGCGGGTGAACAGCTCCTCGGCCAGGGCCTGGTCGGCGGGGTCGCGGGTGCGGTACGCCCAGGGCTGCGGGGTGTAGTACGGGCCCAGCGCCGCGAAGAGGCGGGCGGCGGCGTCGAACCGGAGGGCTCCCCACAGGGCGTGCGCCAGGTGGTTGAGGTCGAGGAGCGACTCGGCGGCGGGGTCCGTGTGGTCGAACCAGGCGTGCAGGGCGCGCTCGGCGTCACGGGCCGCGTCCTCGGTGACCCAGTGCAGGTCCAGGGCCTTCTCCTGGCCGCGCTCGCGGCGGTACCGCTCGACCCTGGCGTACAGCGGCAGGGCGTGCAGCGCGGAGCCCGGAGGCGCCGAAGCGGCGGCCCACTGGACGAAGTTGACCGCCTCCGACAGCGAGCCGCTGCCCGAGTGGCGGGCGTACAGGAACTGGAGCATCCGGTGGTACGCCTCGCGGTTGTACGGGTCGCGCTTGTCGGCCTCCGCGAGCAGGCCCCATGGTCCGGGCGGCAGCATCGGCCCGGGCGGCCGCATCCGGTGCTGTTCCATGCGCTGTTCCTCGTCCAGGACGGCGAGGGCCAGCAGGCACACCCAGGGCACCGGGTCGGCGGGGGCCGCCTGGGCGGCGGCCGAGCATGCCTCCCAGGCGAGCCGCCACAGTTCGCCGGTGCGCGGGCGCCCTTCGCGGTGGGCGCGCAGGGCGCGTTCCACGGCGACCCTGGCGTGCATGACGGTCGCGGCGGCGCTGTGGGGCTGCTCGGCGCGCCAGGCCCGGACGACGTCGGAGCCGGCGGCGACGGCCGCCAGCACCTGGGTACGCCGGGTCCACAGGGACCGGTCACCGGCGGTGTCCGCCAGGAGCTGGGCCATCGAGAGCCAGCGTCCGGTACGCAGGTCCTGCAGCACTCCGCGCAAGGCGGCGTCGTGGCCCGCCGGGTGGTACACCGGCCGGAAGTCCTGGCCGGACATCACCCCGTCCCCGTCGGTGGGCAGGCCGGTATCGGTGTGCTGGTGGTCATGGGTCCTCTGAGCGTGCGGTGGAGGTCCGGAACGCCACGGAGAGCGGTCGGACTGCTCCATGACTACCGGCCGTTGATCGGCGATCACTATAGGGCTCCATGGACGATCCCGGTCCACTTTTGCGCAGAAAGCGAAATGATCCGAAGAAATAAGCAAGTTGACGCATCATCAGAGACAACCGCGTCCGGTGCGCGTCCGTGCGATCACGGACAGATCTTGACGCCGGCGCCCGGGCTGGACCAGGCTTCCGTTCGACGATCTTCGTCTTTCCGAGCGGCACGAGCGGACGGGAGTGGGCGATGACGGGCCCCGTACTGGCCGTCGATCAGGGCACGTCGGGCACCAAGGCCCTGGTGATCTGCCCGGACCGCGGTGTGATCGGTTCCGCCACGGCACCGGTGCGCCCCCGCCACTTGCCGGGCGGCCGGGTGGAGGCCGACCCGCGCGAGCTGCTCGACTCGGTCGTGGACGCCGGGCGCCGCGCGCTGGCTGCCGCCGGGGAGCCGGTCGCCGCCGTGGGCCTGGCCAACCAGGGCGAGACGGTCCTCGCCTGGGACCCGGCGACCGGCGCGCCCCTGACGGACGCGATCGTCTGGCACGACAAGCGGGCGGAGGACATCTGCGCCGAACTCGCCCCGTACGCCGACCGGTTGCGGCAGATGACCGGGCTTCCGCTCGACCCCTACTTCGCCGCGCCCAAGATGGCCTGGATACGCCGCCATCTCACCCGGGACGGGGTGGTGACGACGAGCGACGCCTGGCTGGTGCGGCAGCTGACCGGTGAGTTCGTCACGGACGCGGCGACGGCCGGGCGCACCCAGCTCCTGGACCTGGACGCGGTCGCCTGGTCGCCGGAGGCGCTGGAGGTCTTCGGGCTGTCCGGCGAGCGCCTGCCGCGGATCGTGGACGCGGCGGGGCCCGTGGGGACCACCCGGGCCTTCGGCACCGGTCTGCCCCTGACGGGACTCCTGGTCGACCAGCAGGCCGCGCTGCTCGCGCAGGGCGCCACCGAGCCGGGCGCCGCCAAGTGCACGTACGGCACCGGGGCGTTCCTCCTCGCGCAGACCGGCGACCGGCCCCGGCGGGGCCCCTCGGGACTGGTCGCCTGCGTCGCGTGGCGGCTCGGCGGGCGGGCCGACTACTGCCTGGACGGGCAGGTGTACACGGCCGCCTCCGCCGTGCGCTGGCTCACCGACCTCGGGGTGATCGGCGGCGCCGCCGACCTCGACCGGGTGGGGTCCACCGTGCCGGACGCGGGCGGTGTCACGTTCGTACCGTCACTGTCCGGGCTCGCGGCGCCGTGGTGGCGCGGGGACGTCCGCGGGTCGGTGACCGGACTCGGGCTGGACACGACGGCCGGGCACCTGGTGCGGGCCCTGTGCGAGGGCATCGCCGCGCAGGTGGTGGAGCTGGCGTCGGCGGCCGGCGCCGACCTGGGCGCGCCGCTCACCTCCCTGCGCGTCGACGGCGGGCTGACCCGGTCGGCGCTGCTGATGCAGACCCAGGCGGACCTGCTCCAACGGCCCGTCGAGGTGTCGGCGCTGCCGGACGTCACCGCACTGGGCGTGGGCGCCCTCGCCCGCCTGGGCCTCGACCCGCTGCTGCCGCTCAAGGACGCGGTCCCGCCGTGGCGGCCGTCCACCGTGTACGAGCCGCGCATCACGGCCGCCGAGGCCGCCGAGCGGATGGGCGCGTTCCGTGCGGAGGTCGCCGCGCTGCTGGACCGTACGCCGTGACCCCCTTCCCCGAGGAACCGTACGACGTGGTGGTCGTCGGCGCCGGAGTGGTCGGCTCGGCCATCGCCCGTGAACTGGCCCGCTTTCCCCTGCGTACCGCGCTCGTGGACGCCGCCGCCGATGTCGGCGAGGGCACGTCGAAGGCCAACACCGCGATCCTGCACACCGGTTTCGACACCGTCCCCGGATCGCTGGAGGCCCGGCTCGTACGGGAGGGGCAGCGGTGGCTCGCCGCGTACGCCACCGAGGTGGGCATCCCGGTGGAGCCGCTGGGCGCGCTGCTCGTGGCCTGGGACGAGGAGCAGCTCGCCGCACTCCCGGGTTTGGCCCGCAAGGCGGAGCAGAACGGCTACCGGGAGGCCCGGATCATCGGCCCCGACGAGCTGTACGCGCGCGAACCGCACCTCGGGCCGGGCGCGCTCGGCGCGCTGGACGTGCCGGGCGAGAGCGTCATCTGCCCGTGGACCACGACACTGGCGTACGCGACCCAGGCGGTCCGCGCGGGGGTGGACCTGCACCTGAACTGCCGGGTGGAGGACGTCCGTCCCGGTCATGAGCTGGTGACGAGCCGCGGGACCCTCCGCACCCGGTACCTGGTCAACGCCGCCGGGCTGTACGCGGACGAGCTCGACCGGCGGCTCGGGTACCGCGACTTCACGGTGACGCCCCGGCGCGGTCAGCTGATCGTGTTCGACACGTTCGCGCGCCACCTGGTCCGGCACATCCTGCTGCCGGTGCCGACGGCCCTCGGCAAGGGCGTGCTGGTCGCCCCCACCGTGCACGGCAAGGTGCTGCTCGGGCCCACCGCCGAGGACCTCGGCGACAAGGCGGCGACCGGTTCGACGGCCGAGGGGCTGGCGTTCCTGCGGGAGAAGGGCCGGCGGATCCTGCCCGCGCTGCTGGAGGAGGAGGTCACGGCGGTGTACGCGGGGCTGCGGGCGGCGACCGGGGAGGACGACTACCGGATCGCCTGCCACCCCCAGCGGCGGTACGTCACGGTCGGCGGCATCCGCTCGACGGGGCTGACGGCGTCGATGGCGATCGCCGCCCATGTGGTGGAGCTGCTGGCGGACGCGGGCCTGGAGCCGGGGCCCGCGCGGAAGCTGCCGGTGGTGCGGATGCCGAACGTGGGCGAGGCGTTTCCCCGTCCGTACAGGGACGCGGAGCTGATCGCGGCGGACCGCGCGTACGGGGAGATCGTGTGCCACTGCGAGCGGGTGACGCGCGGCGAGATCCGCGACGCGCTCGCGTCCACGATCCCGCCCGCCTCCCCGGCCGGGCTGCGGCGCCGGACCCGGGCGGGCGGCGGGCGCTGCCAGGGGTATTACTGCGGGGCGGCGGTCCGGGCGCTGTTCGAGGGGGCGCGGTGACCGCCACGCGTACGGTCGATGTGCTCGTCGTCGGGGCGGGACCCGCCGGGCGCGCGGCGGCCGCGCGGCTGGCCGCCCTGGGCGCGGGCACCGTGGAGGTGCTGGAGCGGGAGGCGGGCGGCGCGCCACGGCCGTCGGGGGGTGCGGTGATCCGGACGGGTGTCACCGCCACCGGCTGGGCGGGGCCGCTCACGCTCGACACGACGAGCCCGGCCGGCCTCGAACGCGTCACCGCGCGGGCGGTGGTCCTGGCGACCGGGGCCCGGGAGCGTCCGCGCGCCGCACGGCTGGTGCCGGGGACGCGGCCGGCCGGTGTGCTGACCGGCGGGGAGCTGCGGCGCGCGGTGTACGGGTACGGGCAGGCCGTCGGTACGCGGGCGGTGGTCGTCGGGGCGGACCCGGCCGCCTTCGGCGCGGTGCGGGCGCTGCGCCGGGCGGGCGTGGCGGTGGCCGCGCTCGTCACGGAGGAGGTGGGGCGGACGTCCAGCGGGTGGCGGCCCGTCCCCGTGCTGAGGGGGACGACGGTCACCGAACTGCTGGGCCGGGGGCGGCTGTCGGGCGTGCGGCTGCGGCACCGCGACGGGCGGGAGGCGACCGTGGCGTGCGACACCGTGGTCTTCACCGGCGACTGGGTCCCGGAGCACGAGCCGGCGCGGTGCGGCGGGGTGGTGCTGGACCCGGGGACGCGCGGCCCGGCGGTGGACGGCGCGTTCCGTACGTCGGTGGCGGGCGTGTTCGCGGTGGGCGACGTCCTGCACGGGGGCGAGCCGGCCGGTACGGCGGTCGCGGAGGGGCGGGCGGTGGCGGGGCCGGTGCTGTCGTTCCTGTCGGGTGCGGTGTCCTGGCCGGAGCGTCCGGTTCCGGTCGTGGTG
Source organism: Streptomyces sp. CB03238 (assembly GCF_002099185.1). Classification (NCBI taxonomy): domain Bacteria; kingdom Bacillati; phylum Actinomycetota; class Actinomycetes; order Kitasatosporales; family Streptomycetaceae; genus Streptomyces; species Streptomyces sp. CB03238. Next base: position 34,067 of record NZ_NBCN01000021.1, read on the forward strand.
GACGCGCCGCTGCGGTGGGTGACGCCCAGCCGTATCGGTGGGCCGGCCGGCGGTGGCTTCCTGCTGCGTGCGGCGGAGCGGCTGGTGCGGCCTGTAGTGACGGTACGTCAGGACGGCGCGGTGCTGCACCGGCAGCGGGTGTGGCGCACGGCCACCCCGTCGCGGTCCGTGGTGCTGGCGGGCGGCTGGACGGGCCGGGTGGAGCCGGAGGGCGGGCCCGTCCGGATCACGGTCGCAGGCCGGCCGCCCGGGCGGCACGGCTGAGCACGTCCGTCAGCATGGTGGGGGTGAGGCGGCCGGTGAAGGTGTTGCGCTGGCTGACGTGGTAGCAGCCGAACAGTTCCAGGTCCGGGCCCCCGTCGGTGGCGGCCAGGGTGACGTGCGCCCCGTGCGCGAACGCGGGCCGGGGCCTGGGCACCGACCAGCCGGCCGCGGCCAGTGCGGGCAGGACGGCCTGCCAGCCGAACGCGCCGAGGACGACGAGGGCACGCACGGTCGGGCGCATCAGGCGCAGTTCGCCGGCCAGCCAGGAACGGCAGGTGTCGCGTTCCTCCGGTGTGGGTTTGTTGGCGGGCGGGGCGCAGTGGACGGGGGCGGTGACCCGTACCCCGTACAGGCGCAGTCCGTCGTCGATGTGGGTGGCGTCCGGCTGGCTGGCGAGGCCGACCCGGTGCAGGGCGGCGTAGAGGACGTCGCCGGAACGGTCGCCGGTGAACATGCGGCCGGTGCGGTTGCCTCCGTGGGCGGCCGGGGCCAGGCCGACGACGAGGAGCCGGGCGTCGTCGGGCCCGAAGCCGGGGACGGGCCGGGCCCAGTAGTCCCAGCCGGCGTAGGCGCGCCGCCCCTCGCGCGCCACCTGCTCCCGCCAGTCGACCAGCCGCGGGCAGGCCCGGCAGTGCGTGAGGCGCTCGTCGAGCGCGGGCACGGAGGGGGCGCGGGCCGCCTCCCGTACGGGGTAGTCGGGCGCGTCGGGCCGCCGCTCGGCCCGCTCCGGTCCCTCTGGCCCTTCGGACACGGACATGTGACCTCTCGCTCCCTCGCTCGGGGTGATCGTTCCGACTGCGACGCTAACCCGGCGGCCTGAGGGCAGACTTTCCGGCATGACGGTGAAGCGAAGCGCGGGTCTGCTGCTGTTCCGCACCTCGGGCGGAACCCTGGAGGTGCTCATCGCCCATATGGGCGGCCCCGCCTGGGCGTCTCGCGACGCGGGGGCCTGGTCGGTCCCGAAGGGCGAGTACGAGGCGGACGAGACGCCCGAGGCGGCCGCGCGACGCGAGTTCGTGGAGGAGCTGGGCCTGCCGGCCCCGGACGGGGAACCGGTGCCCCTCGGCGAGACCCGCCAGGCCGGCGGCAAGATCGTCACGGTGTGGGCGGTGGAGGCCGACCTGGACCCGGCCGCGGTGGTGCCGGGGACGTTCACGATGGAGTGGCCGCGCGGATCGGGGCGGTCGCGGGAGTTCCCGGAGGTCGACCGGGTGGCGTGGTTCACGCCCGAGGAGGCGGCGCCCCGGCTCGTCTCGGGGCAGCGGGTGTTCCTGGAGCGGCTGGTGGAGTACGTGCGGGGGCGCGACGAGGGCTGATTGTCAGTGCCGTGCGCGACAGTGGACGGCATGGACGGCACCAACCGGTCGACAGGGAGCGAGAGATGACCACCACGCTGACCATGCATGAGCGCGCCGCTGCCCAGGCGTACATACGGCTGATGGAGGCGGCCCAGGCGGTGCTCTCCGACCCGGAGCTGGCCCCCATGGCCGGGGTGTACCTGTCGTCGCCGATGGCGGAGGCGGACGAGGCGCTGCGCAGCGCCGGCCTGACGGGCAATGAGGCGCGGCTGCTGCGCCTGGTGACCGCCCTGCGCTCACCGGACGGCGCCGCCCCCGCGTAACCGTACGGGCAGGGTCCGTACGCTGTTGCCCACGAAGCTCGGGAGGCGGGGCAGGCGGGCTTCGGGAACGGCGAGGTCCAGATCCGGGAAGCGGGTGAAGAGCCGCTCCAGCGCGATACCGGCCTCCAGCCGGGCCAGCGGGGCGCCCAGGCAGTAGTGCGGGCCGTGGCCGAGCGAGAGGTGGCGGGGGCCGGAGCCGCGGGCGGTGCGGGTGATGTCGAACCGGTCGGCGTCGGGCCCGTGGGCGGCCGGGTCGCGGCCCGCGGCCGAGTAACCGGCCAGGACGGGGGTGCCCTGGGGGATGAGTGTGCCATCGAGGACGAGGTCGCGGGTGGGGTAGCGGAAGGGGAAGTGACTGACGGGGCTGTCCCAGCGCAGGGTCTCCTCGACGACGCCGGCCCAGTCGCCCCGGCCAGTGCGGACCAGGTGGAGCTGGTCGCGGTGGGCGCACAGGGCGCGGACGGCGTTGGTGACGAGGTTCAGCGTGGTCTCGTGTCCGGCGACGACCAGGAGGAGCAGGGTGCCGATCAGTTCCGGCTCGCCGAGCCGGTCGCCGTCCTCCTCCCGGGCGGCGATCAGGGCGCTGGTCAGGTCGTCGCCGGGGGCGGCGCGCCGGGCAGCCACGACGGCGCGGAGGACGTCCACCATCTCCCGGTTGGCGGCCACCGCCTCCTCGGGTCCGATGTCGGTGGCGACGACCCGGCTGGAGAGGTGGTGGAGCCGGTCGTGGTGTTCGGCGTCCACGCCGAGCAGCTCGCAGATGACGCCCATGGGCAGGGGCAGGGCGAAGTGGCGGCGCAGGTCGGCGACGCCGTCACCGGCCCTGGCGGCCTGTTCCAGTCCGTCGAGGAGCCGGGCGGTCAGCGTCTCGACCCGGGGCCGCAGTTCCTCCACCCGCCGTGCGGTGAACGCCTGGCCGGCGAGCGAGCGCAGCCGCCGGTGGTCGGCGCCGTCGGCGGTGGTCATGCCCTGGACGGTGGCGAAGGTCCGCAGGGGCCAGCCGCCGGGTATCAGCCCGTCCTGGAGCGCGGTGAAGTGTTCGGCGCCCTTGGCCACGTCCGGGTGGCTGAGGAACTCCTTCAGCGTCTCGTGGCCGAGCACGGCCATGCCGGGTACGTCGCCGGGGAGGACGACGGACGAGACGGCGCCCCGGGCGAGGAGCCGCGCGTTGTCCGCGTGCGGGCAGCCGCCGGCGGCGTTCATCCGGTGCGGGCGTGCAGCGGTCATGAGCGGTCTCCCGTCCGTCGCGTGAGGTCCTCCGGAAAGAGCTTCCGTCGCACGGACCGGTCAGCCCTCGACCCAGCCGTGCGAGCGCGCCAGTTCGGCGACGCGGGTGCGCACGCGCTTGAGCTGCGCGGTGGTCAGGGTGGCGTCTGCGTCGATGAGGACCTCGGTCAGCTCGGCCTGGAACTCGGCGGTGGACAGCACGTCGAGGGTGTCGTCGTCCAGGTCGTCCCGCATCACCGGGACCGGCCCGGGCTCCGGCAGCCGGCGGGTGGGCTGCTGGACGAGCCTGATCTCGGACGCCTTGGGGCCCTTGTCACCCATCTCCAGGTAGAACTCGACCTCGCGGCCCGCCTGGTACAGGTACTTGTCGTCCACCAGGTCGTTCGCGTGCATGAAAACGTCCTCGCCCCCTTCTCTGGGGACGATGAACCCGTAACCGCGGACCTCGTCGAACCGAAGGATCTTGCCCACCATCAACACAGCCGTACCTCCGCGCCAACACCACTGCTCTTCCACCCGGGCGCGTCCCCCCGTGGGGCGCGCCCGCTCGCCGGTGAATCTACAGCGTCGCGTGGACCCGGGCGTACCAGAACAGCATCAGCGGCGGCAGGAGCAGTTCGACGCCGATGAAGGCCGTGTGCATGGCGTGCGGTGCGCCCACGTCGAGGTACGAGATACCGCGTGCCACTCCCCCGAGGAACACGGCGCCGAAGACGGCCCGGAGGGCGGGGGCGTGGCTTTCCGGGCGGCGTGCGGCGATCGTCAGGAGGATGCCGAGGCTGCACCAGATCCCGGCGAAGAACCGGTAGTTGCTGTCGACGGTGGTGCTCACGTCGGGGTCGCCTGGCAGCAGCGAGGGCCCGACGATGATCTCCAGCGCGCCGGTGACCAGCACGAACACTGCGAGCAGGACCACTACCAACCGGAAACCGCGACGTGCCGACATGACCGCTCCTCATGTGTCCGTGCATGACCGGCTTCCATCGTCGGCCGGAGACCTCCCCTTGAGGAAGCGGAAAATGATGCGCCTCGCACCCTCATTGATACCGTCCAGGGCATGGATGGTGAGCCGGGCGGGTCCGATCCGAGTGTGCGTCAGTTGCGGCTGCTGCTCGTACTGGCCGAGGAGCTCCACTTCGGCCGGGCGGCCAGGCGCCTCTACATCAGCCAGCCGGCGTTCAGCCGCCAGATCCGCAGGCTGGAGGATCACCTGGGCGTCGTCCTCCTGGAGCGCTCCACCCGGCGCGTACAGCTGACCGCCGCCGGGGAGGCGCTGCTCCCCCGGGTCCGGGCCATGGTGGAGGCCGCCGACCAGCTGCGCGAGGCCGTGCGCGCGGAGGCCGGGGCGCCGGCGGGCCGGGTGGTCCTGGGCTGCTACATCACCGCCCTGCCGGTCATCACCGCCCTGGCCGAGCGGGTGCGCGCGCGACACCCGGGCGTGGAGGTCGTGCTGCGGGAGGTGGACTTCGTCGAGCAGACCGCCGCCCTGCTGGACGGCCGGGTGGACGCCGTCGTGGCGTACGCCCCCATGCCGCCCGGCATCCAGACCCTTCCGCTGGCGACGGAACGGCAGGTGGTGTGCCTGTGGGAGGGGCATCCGTTGGCCGGCCGGACGTCCGTGGCGCTCGCGGAGCTGGCGGACCTGCCCGTCATCGGGTCGTCGCCCCTGGTGGCCCCGGTGTGGCGGGACTTCTGGGCGGCGGACCCCCGCCCGGACGGGGCGCCGGTCACGTACACCGGCCATGCGACCACGACGTTCGAGGGCGGGATGTCGGCGGTCATCCAGGGGCGCGGCATCCGCTTCGTGTCGGCCGGCTGCCGCGAGCTGTTCCCCCGGCCGGGGATCCGTTATGTCGACGTGCCGGACGCGCCCGTGTGCACGGCGGTGCTCGCCTGGTCATCCGCACGCCGCGACACACCGGAGGTCGCCGCGCTGCGTCGCGCGGTGGGCGGCATGGTGGGGAGGGGCAGGACCGACCCGAACCCTCGCTGGTGGCACACCGAGCACACCGAGTCCAAAGGGGATTGACATGCCGATGATGCGCCGGGCGCGCGTGTCCGACCATCGCACGCTCGTCGAGTGCGTGCACAGGTGGTGGGGCGATTCGCGTACGCCCGCGGAGGCCCGTGAGCTGTCCCTGCTGCTGCCGAGGCTGTTCCTGCAGTGCTTCGCGGGTACGAGTCTGGTCGCGGAGGACAGTACGGGGGTCAAGGCGTTCCTGGTGGGCCTGCATTCCGGCGACAACGGGGAGGACGCCTACATCCACTTCGTGGGGGTCGATCCGGCGCTGCGGGGGAGGGGTCTGGCGCGCGGACTGTACACGGCGTTCTTCGACCGGGCCGCGGAGGCGGGGCGTCGGGAGGTGCGGGCGGTGACGTCTCCGGGGAACACGGGGTCGATCGCGTTCCACCGGGCGCTGGGCTTCAGTCTGGTGGCGAGCGACGACGAGGTCGGGGGCGTGCCCGTGCACCGCGACTACGACGGGCCCGGGCAGGACCGGGTGTGCTTCCGCAGGAAGATCGAGGTGTGAAGGCGGGCCCGGGGAGGGTCCCCGGGCCCGCGCGCTAGCCGCCCTTCTTGCAGATCGGTATGCAGCCGGCCGCCTTGGTGACGCCCTCCTGTCTGCGCATCCGGCGCACGGCCCAGGGGATGCTGATCAGAGCTGCCGCCGCGGCGGTGGCGGCGCCTGCGGCCTTGGCCTTCGAGGACCGGGATCGGCTGGTGCGGGCCATGAGGGACTCCTTCGGTGTGCTTCCGGTCGGTGCCGCTTGTGCGGGATTTGTCCCGTCCCTCATGAGTCTGGGCGGTCCCGGGTCTCGGGTGCATGGGGCTGAGGTCCCGTCGCTGTCCCAGACGCGATCAGCCCGGTCGCGGCGGTGGAGGCGGGGCGGGAGGGGAACACGGCACGGACGACCGTCCCGTCGGCGCTGCTGGTGAGGGTGAAACGGCCGCCGAGCTCGTCGGAGCGTTCCGCCATGGAACGCAGGCCCACCCCGGCGTGCTGCTGGTGGTCCGAGAAGCCGTCGCCGTTGTCGTGGACCTGGACGGTCACGGTGTCGTCGGCGACGGTGATCATGGCATGGGCGTGGTCGGCGTGGGAGTGCCGTACGGCGTTGTTGAGCGCCTCGGCGGTGATGCGGTACACGGCCACTTCGAGCGCGGCGGACAGCCGGGGCAGCGGGTCGGGGCGTACGGTCACGGAAATGCTCAGCGTACGGCTGCTGAGGTGCTCGCCGAGCTGCCGCAGCGCCCGGGACAGGTCGGCGCCGTCCAGCGCGGCGGGCGCCAGGCCGTCCGTGATGTGGCGCAGCTCCCGGATGGCGCGGCCGATGCCCTCGGAGACGGTGAGCAGGGGGCCGGCGGCATCGGGCTGGGCGGTGCAGCGGACCGCGTCGACCTGGAGGCGGAGGCCCGACAGGGCGGGGCCCAGGCCGTCGTGCAGGTCGTGCCGCAGCCGGCGCCGCTCCTCCTCGCGGGCGACGATGATCTGTTCGCGGCTGCTCTGGAGGTCCTCGTACAGCCGCAGCGACGCGATCGCGGGGGCGGCGTGGTCGGCCAGCACCTGGACGGCTTCCCGGTCCTGCGGGTCCAGTGCGAGCTCGCCGGGGCGCGCGGGCACCGTCAGGCGGCCTATCTCCTCGCCCTGGTAGCAGAGCGGGAACTTCTCGCCCGCCGGGCCGGGGTGGCCGAGGGCGACCAGTTCACGCGGGCCGTGGTGGGTGTCCACGGTCAGGGCGGCGGCGCTCAGGCCCAGCGTGTGCACGACCGTGGCGCACAGCAGCCGTGGCGCCTCGCCCGGGTCGGGTGCCTTGCTCAGGCGGTCGGCGAGGTCGCGGACGACCTGGTACGGCTGGGCGCGGGCGCCGTAGTAGTAGCGGTCGACGACACGGGACGCCCAGCGGGCGGTGGGGCGCAGCAGCGCCCCGATCACCAGGGCGACGGCGACGGGCAGCAGGGTCGAGCCGTCGAGGTCCCGGGGCCCGGCGTTCCAGACGAGCAGTCCGCCGGCGCCGTACACCAGGAACAGGACGAAGGTCAGCACGAGGGCCGTCAGGATGCGGCGGGCCGCCCGGTCCAGGTGCCAGGCCCGTTCGCGGAGATCGATGAAGGCGAGGGCGGCCGGCCAGACGGCCGCGCCCAGGTACTGCACCGCGTAGACGACGGTCTGCGGGGTGTCGGCGTAGGCCCCGAAGTACATGACGGCGAGCCACACCAGATATGGCAGGGCCAGGAAGTAGTTGCCGCGTCCCGCCGCCGGTGTGCGGTACCAGCGGACCACCAGGATGAGCAGGGCCGTGCCGGCGGCGAACGGCGGCACCCACTGGATCGCCGGGACCATCACGGGTGCGGCCCACTGCCCGAGACTCGCCCAGCCGCCCCCGGCGAGGGGGTTGTCCATGTACCAGGTGTCGAGCTGGATGAACTCGTACAGCTGCTGTGCGAAGCTCCACACCGTCAGGGCGATCACATAGGCCCTGGCCCATCCACGGGGGAACCGGCCGTCGGGAAGCCACAGCGGGAGCGTGTAGACGACCGTTCCGAACAGGGCGTAGCCCGTCACGTCGACGAGTATCAGGACGGCCGCGACCGCCGGGGGGACTCCGGCGAGCCCTGCCGTCAGGGACAGGGCCGCGCCGCCCGCGAAGACGCCGCCGGTGGACAGCAGCAGCCAGCCCAGGGCGAGTCCGGAGCCGCGCGCGACGAGCGCCATGCCGGACAGGGCGAGCCCCATGGCCAGCAGGGCGCCGATGGCCGCGTAATGGAGGGTGATGGTGTCCAGGACCGGATGGCCGGGATGGACGAGGACGAGCGTCACCCACAGGAACCCGGAGAGCATCGCCGCCACGCACACCACATAGGCGGGGAGAGCGGCAGGACCGGCTCCGGGAGTCCCCCTGGTGGTCTGCGGTCGAGGCATCTCACGCTCCTCGCGGTCGGTGCTCCCGTTCACGTTCAGGGTGGGCGGCCCGCTGTCCCGGCCGCATGAGGTGGCTGTCCCGCCCCGGTCCCGGGCCGGTGTCCCGGTGCCGGTCCCGGGCCGGTCCTGGGCCGGTGTCCCGGGCCGGTGTCCCGGTGCCGGCAGCGGTCCCGGGCGGGGGCGGTGAGGTCAGGCGTCCTCGCCGAGGCCGGCGTCCCTGGCGCGGGCGACGGCCTCGGCACGGGTGGCCACATGGAGCTTTTCGAAGATGTGCGTGATGTGGTTGCGCACGGTCTTCTCCGACAGCACCAGCTCGCGGGCGATCCGGCGGTTGTCGAAACCGCGGGCGATCAGCTCCAGGACCTCGACCTCACGTGCCGTCAGCGCCGGGAAGAGCTGCTCGGCGTCGCGCCGCCGGCTGCCGGAGACCAGCCCCGTCAGGCGGGCGGCGACTCCGGCGCCGAACACGGCGCCGCCCGCCGCGACGGTACGCACGGCGTGCAGCACCTCGTCCGCGCTCGCGCCCTTGACGACGTAGCCGCGCGCGCCCGCCTGGAGCGCGGCGAGCAGGTCGCCGTCGTCGTCGGACATGGTGAGGGTGAGGACCGGCAGCCCGGGATGGAGTTCGGCGAGCCGGCGGATCGCCTCGATGCCGGAGCCGTCCGGCAGGGACAGGTCCATCACGACGACGTCCGGCCGGCACCGTCCCACCGCGTCGGGCACCTCTGCGACGGTCTCGGCCTCGCCGACCACCAGTACCTCGCCGAGGTTCTCCAGCGCGGACTTCAGGCCGTTCCGGAACAGCGGGTGGTCTTCGACGATGAGCGTGCGGAGCACGGGCCGCTCCGCCACGTCCGGGGTTTCACCTTCTTCACTCACACTGCAGACGGTAAGTGATCTTTGTGACGCAGGCATATTTTTGAGGCATTAGGGCATGGTCAGCACCGGTTTGACGACCTTGCCGCTCGTCGCGGCCGCCGCCGCTTCCCCGATCGCGGCGAAGGGGAACGTCTCCACGATCGCGTCGACGGGCAGGCGTCCGGCCCGGTACAGGTCCAGCAGGGCGGGGATGAACGTACGCGGCACGACACCGCCCTGGTTCACCCCGACGATCCGCGGCCCCCGGTCGAGCATCCGCGGTACGTCCAGACGCACGTCCGTCCCGGCGGGCGGGGCGCCGACCGCCCCGCACACGCCCCCGACGGCGAGACCGTCCACGGCCTGGCGCAGCACCCGCGGCAGGCCGCTCGTCTCCAGCGCCCGGTCCGCGCCGCGCCCGCCCGTCAGGTCCCGCACCGCCTCCAGGGGGTCGGCGTCGCCCGGGTCGACCGCGTCGGTTGCGCCCAGCCGGAGGGCCAGGGCCCGCCGCCCCGCGTCGGGGTCGACCGCGACGACCCGGGTGGCGGCGGTGAGCCGGGCGGCCATGACGGCGGCCAGGCCCACCGAGCCGGTGCCGTACACCGCGAGGGTGTGGCCCGGCTCGGGGTGCAGCACGTTGAGCACGGCGCCCGCGCCGGTCTGGACGCCGCAGCCGAACGGGGCGACGACCTGGGGCGGCAGGTCGCCGGGCACGGGCACCACGCTGCGTTCGGCTGCCAGGGCGAGCGTCGCGAACGAGGACTGGCCGAAGAAGTGGCCGTGCAACGCGGCGTCCGCGCGCCGGCCCGTCCCGCGCAGGGTGGGGCTGCCGTCCAGGCGGCTGCCGCCGAACAGGTTCAGCGCGGGCCAGTGGGCGCACCTCACGGGGTGGCCCGTCAGGCACTCCGGGCAGGCCCCGCACGAGGCGAAGCTCATCACGACGGTGTCGCCGGGCGCGACGGAGGTGACGGCGGCGCCCACGGCCTCGACCGTGCCGGTGCCCTCGTGGCCGAGGACGGCGGGCAGCGGGAAGGGCGTGTGCCCGGCGCGGACGCTCAGGTCGGTGTGGCAGATGCCGACGGCGCGTACGCGGACGAGGACCTCGTCCGGGCGGGGCGCGTCGACCCGTATCTCTTCGAGGGCGAAGGCGTGGCCGGGGGCGCGGACCACTGCGGCGGTGGCGAGAGGCATGGAGCTCTCCTTACGTGTCAGGGCAGCACGCCGCCTTCGCGGGCGGTGCGCAGTGCCTGGGCGGCGATGGTCAGGGTCGGGTTGACGGCGGCGGAGGAGGGGAAGAAGCCGCCGTCGACGACGAACAGGTTGCGGACCTGGTGGCTGCGGCAGTGCGGGTCGAGGACGGAGCGGGTCTCGTCGAGTCCGGCGACCGTCGTGCCGCACTGGTGGCCGGTGGCCTCCACGCCCATCCGGCGGCGCAGCACCAGCGGGTAGCCGGCGCGCCGCATCATGCGGGCCGCGCCGCGCACCAGGCCGCGGTGGGCGCGGGTGTTGGTGGGCCGCCGGCGCAGGATGACACCGCCGTCCGGGCCGGGCAGGACCCGGTTGTCCGGGTCGGGCAGGTCCTCGGACATCACCCACCAGTCCACGCTGCGCGCGGCCACGGCGCCGAGGAGCCGGCGCGGCAGGTGCGGGTGGGAGGCGGTCAGGGCGGCCTCGTGGACCTTCCCCATGAGCTGGAGGTTGCCGAGCGGGTGGTAGAAGTCGTTGACGGCCAGGGTCTTCTGGAACGTCACGGGATTGCGGCGCCGGGGGTCGACGGCCATGAGCACGCTGTTGTTGTGCACCATCAGGTTGCGGCCGACGAGCCCGCTGCCGTTGGCCAGCCCGTCGGGGTGCGCCGCCCCGCCCGAACGCAGCAGCAGCGCCGCCGAGTTGATCGCCCCGCACGACACCACGACGGTGCCCGCCCGGATGCGTACCCTCCGCCCGCCCCGTTCGGCGTCGACCGCGGTGACCCTGCGCCCGGTCGGGTCGGTCAGCAGCCGCTCGGCCCGGGTACGGGTCAGCAGCCGGACCGTCCCGGTGCGCAGCGCGGGCCGCAGCGCACGGGTCTCCGCGTCGCTCTTGGCGTCGACGCGGCACGGGAAGGCGTCACACGTACCGCAGCGCAGGCAGGCGCCCCGGGCCGCCAGGTCGATGCCCAGCTCGATCGGGAAGGGGTGCAGTCCCTGGTCCGTCAGCTTGGCCGCCAGCTCGCCGATGACCGGCTCGTGCGGGACGGGCGGGTGGGGGTACGGCTCCGAGCGCGGCGGCGCCGTGGGGTCGGCGCCGTCCTGGCCGTGAACGCGGTAGAGGCGTTCGGCCTCGGCGTAGTACGGCTCCAGGTCGGCGTACGAGAACGGCCAGGCCGGCGAGGTCCCTTCGAGCTGCTCGGTGGCGTCGAAGTCGCTGACGCGGAGCCGGGGCAGGGCGGCGCCGTACACCTTGGTGGTGCCGCCCACGTAGTAGTGGTTGGCGGGGGTGAAGGGCCGGCCGTCGGCGGTGTGCCAGGTGCCGGCGTTGTGGTAGCGGCCCTCGCCGAAGACGGCGTCGGGCGACCAGTTGGCCTCCTCGTGGGGGAGGAAACCGCCGCGTTCCACGACCAGGACGCGGGCGCCGGTGGAGGCCAGGGCCCAGGCGAGGGTGGAGCCCCCGGCGCCCGATCCGATGACGGCGACGTCGGCGTCGTAGGCGTCCTGCTCCTGGATGACGACGGGCGGGGTGCCCCGCCCCCAGATGCCGGTCATGACGTGTCTCCTGTCGGGTCGAACAGACGGACCGTGGTCTCGTCGTGGTACGGCAGCCGGGCGGGCGCCTGGACGAGTTCGATGTGCAGGCCGATGGGGGTGCGGAGGTAGAGGAAGCGGGTCCCTGCGATCGGCCCGTCGCCGACGGTCTGCGGCTCGCCGAGCGGGCGGACCCCGTCGTACGCGGTGAGCCGGCGCAGCGAGGCGTCGAAGTCGTCGGTCCACAGGGCAAGGTGGTGGCCGCCCCAGTCGCTGTTGCGGGGGTGCTCCCGGCGCTGGCCGGGCGCCTCGTACTCGAACAGCTCGACGTTGGTGACCGGGCCGAGGCGCAGCATGGCGATGTGGGCGACGGCGTGCGGGTGGACGCCCAGCTGGCGGGCCATCCACTGTCCGTCCCGGTCGGCTATCGGGCCGGTCCGGTAGGCGAGTTCGGCGCCGAGGACGCCGGTGAAGAAGCCGACCGCCTCGTCGAGGTCGGGCACGGTGTACGCGACGTGGTGGACGGCGGTGACGCCGGGCACCAGCTGCGGGTGTGCGGTCATGACGGGTGCTCCTCGGGGATGCTGGGGGTACGGGGTGGCAGGGCGCGGGTGACGGCGGGCGGGGTGAGGGTGAGGCACAGCAGGGCGGCGCCGGACGGGCCGGCGGTGAGCCGTACGCGGTGCCCGTGCCGGCCGAGGACGAGGGCGCGCGCGGTGAGCGGCACCGGTTCGTCATCGGCCGTGACCGAGCCCGAAAGGACGTACCAGGCGGCTTCGGTGCCGTCCCGGCCGGCCAGGTCCAGGCGGGTGCCGGGGTCGAGGCGTACCTCGTCGAAGGCCTCGCACTCGCTGTGGAGCATGCCGCGCCGGGCAAGGCACCGGATGGTGGTCCGTTCGCCGCCGGTGCCGAGGAGGACGGAGGCCCGGTCGCCGGAGTGGATGATCATTGAGGTCCCTCCGGTACGGCGAGGACGGCGTGGAAGTACTCCAGCCCCTCCGAGCCCGCGCTCAGCCACGCCGACGTGCCGAGCGGCAGGGTGAGGGCGGTGCCCCGCGCCACGGACACATGCCGGCCCGTGGCGCGGGCGGTGCCCGACCCTCCGGTGATGAACACGGTGTGCTCCTCGCCGTGGGCGTCGAGCGCGGTGCTGCCGCCGGCCGGCAGCTGGGTGAGGCGGACCGTGCGCAGGGGTCCGGCGAGGACGGTGGAGGCGTCCAGCGGGCCGTGGGCGCGCAGGTCGCGCACGACGGCGCTGTGGTGACGGTCCATCGGGTGCTCCTTCGTGGCGGTGGGGGCGGTGAGTTCGACGACGAGCCAGGCCAGCGGCCGGCGCCCGGTGTTGCGCAGCGCGTGGCGGGTGCCGAGGCCCGTCAGGACGGTGTCGCCCGCCCTGACGAGGTGGGGGCGGCCGTCGAGGGTGATCTCGCCGCGCCCGGAGAGCAGGAAGTACAGCTCCTCGGTGCGGGAGTGCAGGTGCTCCCCGCTCACCCCGCCCGGCGGCAGCCAGGCCCATTCGACGGCCTCCCAGCCGCCGTGGAGCCCGGTGCGGCGGGCGAGGCACGTCCAGCGGGAGTGCCCTTCGGCGGCGTGTACGCCGTGGACGTCGGCGGGGGCGTGCACATCGGCGACGACGACTGCCTCACGCATGGGAAGTCACCTCCCCGAGGGCCGCCAGCTCGCCGGCCGCGCGGGCCAGTTCGCCGGTGGTGAGGTCGTTGACGAACACGGAGCCGCCGATGCCGACCGGCAGCGGCAGGCGCTGCTTGCCGTCGCGGTGGCGGACGGTGTCGGCGAGGGCCTCCTTCAGTACGCCCGGTTCGCACAGGGCGTGCGTGACCGGCAGCCCGAGGGTGCGCATCACGCTCAGGACGCGGTCGCGCTGATCCATGCTCATCAGGCCCCGTAGGCAGGCGATGACGGTGGTGAGCGCCATGTCGAGGGCGACGGCCTCGCCGTGCAGGAGGGCGGGCAGGGCCCGCATCTCCAGCGTGGGGCTGAAGGAGTGCCCGTAGTCCACGACGCGTTCCAGCTTGTGTTCCCAGAGGTTGTCGTGGAGCTCTTCGAGCATGCCGTGCACGGCTCTGCCCAGGACCTCGTCGCCCGTCGCCCCGGCCGGCTGGAAGCGGTCGGCGACGAGCCGGGCGCCATGGGTCTCCAGCAGTGCGAAGAGGTCGGCGTCCTTGATCAGGGCGATCTTCAGGATTTCCGCCATGCCGTTGCTGACGTGCCGCTCGTCCAGGGTGGCGAGGAAGCCGGGGTCGAGCAGGGTCTCGGTGGCGGGGTGGTAGGTGCCGAGCCGGTTCTTGCCGGTGCCGAAGTTGACGCCGGTCTTGGCGCCGACGCCGGCGTCGACCAGCCCGATGAGGGTGGTGGGTACGCGGACGTAGGGGGTGCTGCGCCGGTACAGGCTGCACGCCAGGCCGACGATGTCGAGCAGCACGCCGCCGCCGACCGCGACGACCGGCTCCCGGCGGCGGTCCAGGCCGAACCGGTCCATGGCGGCGACCACGGAGAAGACGGAGTCCATGGTCTTGAGCCGCTCGTGGGCGGGCAGCACATGGATCACGTACTCGTCGTGGCCGCGCGCGTCGCAGTAGGCGCGGATCAGGTCGCCGTACAGCATGTCGACGCGTTCCTCGACGACGAGGAGCCGCCGGGCCGGGGCCGGGCCGCCGTCGACGGCTCCGGCCTTGGCGAGGGCGCTGTTGGACGGATTGAAGACGCCGGGTGCGAAGCCGACGCGGTAGCTGACCGGTTTGGCGGTGCTGACGGTCCAGCTGCGGACCGGGCCGCCGTGGGTGAACAGTCCGTGCGGGTCGGTGTGGTGGGCGAACATGGTTCTCCTCAGTGGATGTTGATCAGGTCGGTTTCGGATACGAGGGTGTGGGGGGCGATCACGTCGAGCGCCGGGCGCAGTACGTCGTCGTCGACCTCGGTGAGCATCCGGCCACGTACGACGTGCGGGGCGCCCAGCCCGTCGAGCAGCACCATCCGGGCGGGTCCGGCGTACGGGGCCGGTACCGGGCCGGTGGCCGCGCCGCGCCGGAGGACCGCCGCGACGGTGTCCGCCGTGAGTGGGGCGGGCAGCGCGCGCGGGGCGCCCCAGCGGGCCATCAGCTCGTGGTGGGCGCGCTCGGCGGCCGGGTCGAGCAGCCCGAGCAGGACGGCGACCCGTGCGGCGACGAGCATCCCGAGCGCGGCTGCGTCGCCCTCGGACAGCCCGGCGCCCATCGACAGCAGGGCGTCCGCGACGCTGCGGCCGTAGCTGAACGCCATGGCCGGGCCTTGTTCGCTCGGGTCGTAGTACATGAGCGTGGCGCGGATGTCGGCGTTCAGGGCGACGACGCGTGCCATGAGGCGGGTGTCGAAGCCGGTCACGTCGGGCCGCAGCAGGGCGGCGGCCGTGTCGTAGAAGGACGGGCTGACCGCCAGGACGTTCCTGACGAGGGCCGCGAGCCCGGTGCGCAGTTCGTCCGGCGGCAGGGTGCGCAGCAGGTCGAGCTGGGCCCAGACCAGGGTGGGCGCCAGGCCGTGGGCGGCCGGGTGCTCCAGGCTCAGTGCCGTGTCGGTCATGGCCCGCGGCGTGGTGGGCACGAGAAGCAGGCGCGGCCGGTCCGGGGCGCCGGCGGCCAGCCGGGCGGCGGCCTCGATGACGGTGCTGCCGCCCAGGGCGACGACCACCGTGTCCGGCGTGGGGGTCTCGTCCCAGGCCGTGTCCGGGGCGGGTGCCCGAAGGACGCGCGTCGGGGCGGCCGGGCCGAGCGCGGACAGCACCCGGGCGGTGTGGCCGCGGGGCAGTCCCGCGTCGGTGACCAGCCAGAACGCGTCCGCCGCCAGGTCGGTGGCGATCCGCGTCAGCTCCGGCCAGGTGGCGTCGCCGCCCCGGATGAGAACGGGGAAGTGGAGGTTGCCGGCGAGGATGGCGCGGTCCATGGAGATGGTGGTCGGCGGGGTGGTGGTCGGTGGAGTGGTGGTCGGTGCGGTGGTGGGGTACATGAGAGAGCTCGTTCACTCGTTCACTGGTGCGTCTCGGAATGTCGCCCCTTCACCGTCGGGCGCCCGCTGTCCCGTCCACCTGAGGCCCCGGCCCCCACGCGGCCCCTGACCTGCCCCGTTTCCCACCGGGACGTGCACCCGGCCCCCGCGCACCGGGCCGGGACGCCGACCGGGACAGGGGCCCGGGCCGTGCCCGGGGGCCCGGGACATGGGGCCGGGATCCGGGGCCCGGACCGGGCCCGGCTCCGGGCCGGCATCCGGGGCGGCGATCTCCGCGACGGGGCGCGCTCCGTGTCATACGATCACGCCCGGCGGCTGCGTCACCCCGGCGTCACCCCGGCGTCATCCGAGGCCGCCCACGCGCCCATGGAGGTCAACCGTGACGAGGACTGCCGGCGGCAAGCGACGCACCCACCGCACCCCCCGTACCGTCTTCACCGCCTGTGCCGCGGCGACCGGGCTGCTGCTCGCCGCCACCGGGTGCGGGAACGGCGACGAGGGCCCCGGTGAGGCGGCGGGCGGGGTGCCCGTGGTGGAGAAGGGCAAGCTGACGACCTGCACCCATCTGCCGTACCCGCCCTTCCAGTTCGAGCGGGACGGCAGGATCGTCGGCTTCGACGTGGCGCTGATCGACCTGGTCGCCAAGAACCTGAAGGTCGAACAGAAGATCCTCGACACACCGTTCGAGAACTTCAAGACCGGCGCGTTCCTCAACTCCGGCGAGTGCGACCTGGCCGCCGCCGGGATGACGATCACCGAGGACCGCAAGAAGAACGTCGACTTCTCCGTCCCCTACTTCGACGCCACCCAGGCCCTGCTGGCGACCAAGAAGAGCGGCGCCACCAGCCTCGCGGACGTCAAGGCGAAGAAGCTGAAGCTGGGTGCCCAGGCCGAGACCACCGGGGAGAGCTACGCCACGTCCCAGGGCTTCGACCCGGTGGCGTTCGAGAGCTCCGACGCCGTGCTCAACGGCCTGCGCACCGGCCAGGTCGACGCCGTCGTCATCGACTACCCGGTCGTGCAGGGCTGGTTGAAGGACAAGGCGAACGCCGACGCCTTCGCGCTCGGGCAGAACATCGAGACCGGTGAGCAGTACGGCTTCTCGGTGAAGAAGGGCAACGACAAGCTGCGCGCCGCGATCGACAAGGCGATCAAGGACGCCAAGGCGGACGGCACGTACAACAAGCTCTACGAGCAGTGGATCGGCCCGCTGCCCAAGGGCCTGTCGTGACCTCACGGCTCACGAGGCGGCAGCGGCGGCGGATCTCGCAGGGCGTTCAGTACGCGGTCTTCGTCGCCGTCGTCGTCCTGATCGCCGTCCTGGCCGACTGGGACCGGCTCCAGAACCAGTTCGCGCAGGCGGACCTGGCGGGGCGGCTCTTCCCGGACATCATCACCACCGCGCTGCGCAACACGGTGGTGTACACCCTCTCCGGGTTCGCCTTCGGCCTCGTCCTCGGGCTGGTCATCGCCCTGATGCGGCTGTCGTCGGTGGCGCCCTACCGGTGGGCCGCGAGCGTCTACATCGAGATCTTCCGCGGCCTGCCCGCCCTGCTGATCTTCATCTTCGTCGGCGTCGCCGTACCGCTCGCGTTCCCGGGTACGGAGATCCCCGGCGGGACGTACGGCAAGGTCGCCCTCGGCCTCGGGCTGGTGGCCGCGGCGTACATGGCGGAGACGATCCGGGCGGGCATCCAGGCGGTGCCCAAGGGCCAGATGGAGGCGGCGCGTTCGCTGGGCTTCTCGCACGCCCGCGCGATGGTATCGGTGATCCTCCCGCAGGCGTACCGGATCATCATCCCGCCGCTCACCAATGAACTGGTGCTGCTGTTCAAGGACTCCTCGCTGGTGCTGTTCCTCGGGGTGACGCTGCAGGAGCGGGAGCTGACGAAGTTCGGCCGGGACCTGGCCAGCCAGACCGCCAACTCCACACCCATCCTCGTCGCCGGCCTGTGCTACCTGCTGGTGACGATTCCGCTGAGCTTCGTGGTGCGCCGCCTCGAGGCCCGTGCCGCCAGGGCCAAGTGAGGGACACCGATGCCGACACGGAACGAGATCGAGATCCGGGGGCTGTACAAGTCCTTCGGCGACAACGAGGTGCTGCGCGGCATCGACCTGGACGTCGCCACCGGCGAGGTGGTGTGCGTCATCGGGCCGTCCGGCTCCGGCAAGTCGACACTGCTGCGCTGCGTGAACCTGCTGGAGGAGCCCAGCAAAGGGCAGGTGTTCGTGGGCGGTACGGAGGTCACGGACCTGGACGTCGACATCGACGCCGTACGCCGCCGGATCGGGATGGTGTTCCAGCAGTTCAACCTCTTCCCGCATGTGACGGTGACCGAGAACCTCACCCTGCCGCAGCGGCGGGTGCTGGGGCGCGGCAAGGAGCGGGCCGCGAAGGTCGCCCGGGAGAACCTTGCGCGCGTCGGGCTGGCGGACAAGGCGGACGCCTATCCGGCGCAGTTGTCGGGCGGTCAGCAGCAGCGGGTGGCGATCGCGCGGGCCCTGGCTATGGGCCCGGAGGTGATGCTGTTCGACGAGCCGACGTCGGCGCTCGACCCCGAGCTGGTCGGCGACGTGCTGGCGGTGATGCGGATGCTGGCGGCGGAGGGCATGACGATGATGGTCGTCACCCACGAGATGAGCTTCGCCCGGGAGGTAGCCGACCGGGTGGTGTTCATGGACGACGGCCGGATCGTCGAGGAGGGCCCGGCGGCCCGGGTCGTGGGCGACCCGCAGCACGAACGTACCCGCCACTTCCTGACCCGCATCCTCGACCCGGCCGCCGCCGAACCCCCGGGACCGGACAAGGCTCCCTAGGCCGCGCGCCGGGTCCTGGCGAGCAGGAGCAGGGACGCCACGGCGGCGAAGGCGCACCAGGTGGAGACGAACTCGGTGCGCCACAGCGCGACGCACAGCGCCGCCCCGGCCGCGACGACCGCGCCGAGGATTCTCAGGCCCCGGTCGGCCGCGAGGAGCAGGGCGCCGACGGTGGCCAGGAGGTAGCCGGCGACGAGGAGCGGGGCGTACGGGAGGTCCAGGACGTAGCCGATGGTGCGGCCCCGGATGTGGGCCGTCACCGGCCGGGTGGCGAGGCAGTACGCGAGAGCGGCGGCCGTCACGAGCCCGGCGGCGGCCGGGACGGTGAGGCGGGCGCGGCTCCCGGCGGGCGTGACGAGCAGGACGCCGAGCGGCAGCCAGAGGGGCAGCAGCGGCAGCGCGATGACGGCCCAGGCGAGGGTGGCGGGGCCGCTGCCGCCGCCGGCGTCCCAGACGGCGGACTCGACGATCTGGTGTGCGCCGAGCAGCAAGGGCAGGGCGGCGAGCGGCAGTTCGCGTACGCCGCGGGCGCGGGCCACGCACAGGGCGCCGACGGCGGTGATGACGGTGCCGGCCGCGAGGTCGGCCGTCGCGCTCCAGCACATGTGGGTAGCGTACGAGGGGAACCGTACGACGGCCGGGAGGAGATCCCTTGTCAACGCTGCGGGTGTCGCGGGCGACGCCGGAGGACTGGTCCCTGGTCGGGGAATGGGCCGCGGCGGAGGGCTGGAACCCCGGCCTTTCGGACGGGCCGAGCTTCTTCGCGCAGGATCCCGACGGGTTCTTCCTCGGCAGGCTCGACGGCGAGCGGGAGCCGGTGTCGGCCATCTCGGTCGTCAACTACAGCGACACGTACGCCTTCCTCGGCTTCTATCTGGTACGCCCCGACCGGCGCGGCCTCGGGCACGGGCGGGCCACCTGGAAGGCGGCGCTCGCCCATGCCGGGGACCGCACCGTCGGCCTCGACGGGGTGCCCGCGCAGCAGGACAACTACCGCCGCTCGGGCTTCGCCCTGGCGCACCGCACGTTGCGCTATGTGGGGGCGGTGTCGCCGCGAGCGCCGGGGGCGGGTGTGGTGCCGGCCGCCGAGGTGGGGCTCGCCGCGATCGCCGCGTACGACAGCGGCTGCTACCCGGCGGAGCGGCCCCGGTTCCTGGGGCGGTGGCTGGGCGCGCCCGGCCACCGGGCGCTGGCGCGGGTCGTGGACGGCCGCCTGACGGGGTACGGGGTGATCCGGCCGGCGCTGGAGGAGGCCCGGGTCGGTCCGCTGTTCGCCGACTCGCGGGGTGACGCGGAGGTGCTGCTGGACGCGCTCGTGGACGGTTTCGGGGCGGAGCGGGTCGCCGTGGACGTACCGGAGTCGAACCCGGCGGCGGTGCGGATGGCCCAGGGGCGGGGGCTGGTGCCGTCGTTCCGTACGGCGCGCATGTATACGGGGCCGGTGCGGCCGTTCGCCCAGGAGCGGGTGTTCGGCGTCAGCACCCTGGAGCTGGGGTGAGTCACGATCCCGTGCCGTACTGGTCGGCCTGGAGGAGGTACATGCGCCGGTAGCGGGAGCCCGGCCGGTCCATCAGTTCCCGGTGCGAGCCCGACTCGACGAGCCTGCCCTCGTGGAGGACGTGGATGACGTCGGCGGACTGGATGCCGGCCATGCGGTGGCTGACGAGCACGACGGTCCTGCCCTCGCCGGTGAGCGCGCGGATGCGTTTGAACGACTCGATCTCCGCCTCGGGGTCCAGGGCGGAGGTCGGCTCGTCGGCGATGACGAGGCCGGCCTCGCGGTAGCGGAAGCGGGCCTGGCCGACGGTCTGCCACTGGCCGCCGGAGAGCTCGGAGCCGTGCCGGAACTGGCGGGCGAGCAGGGTGTCGTAGCCGCGCGGCAGGGTGGCGCCGAGCTTGTCGGCGCCGGAGTAGGAGGCGGCGCGCTCGACCCGGCCGGCGTGCGGGGTGGTTCCGGGCTGCCCGATGCGGATGTTGGTGTGGAGGGTGAAGGGCCAGCGCTGGAAGTCCTGGTCGAGGACGGCGACATGGCGGAAGATGTCCAGCCGGTCGGCGTCGGCGAGGTCGGTGTCGCCCCACAGGACACGGCCGTCGCCCGGCTGGTGGAGGCCGGAGAGGATTTTGACGAGGGTGGACTTGCCCGATCCGTTGGCGCCGACGAGGGCGACGACCGAGCCGGCGGTGATGGTCAGGGACACGCCGCGCAGGGCGGGTTCGTCGCGGTCGGGGTAGCGGAAGGTGACGTTCTCCAAGGTGATCTTCTCGGGCAAGTCCGGGACGGGGGTGCCGCCGAGCGGGATGGCCCGCGCTTCGGCGGCGGCGGTGAAGCGGTCGAGGTCGCGGACGTACAGGGACTCCTCGTGCAGGGTGTTGATGTGGGTGATCAGCGCGCTGAGGCTGGCCGAGCCGGTGCGTACGGCGAGGGCCGCGGTGCCGGCCATGGCGATGTCCATGCGGCCGGTGACCAGGAGGGCGCCGAGGGCGGCGTACGTGAGGAGGGCGGCCACGCCGGAGAACGCGGCGGCGAGCAGCTCGGTGACGGCGCGTCCGTCGGCGAGGCGGGTCTGCTCGGCCTCGGACGTCTCGGCCATGTCGTGGAACTTGTCGAGGAGGTAGCGGCCGACCTGGTGGACGCGGACCTCCTGGGCCGACTCGCGGCTGGTGATGAGGTTGTTGACGAGGCGGGCCGCTCGCTCGTGCTCGATCCAGTTCATCCGGGAGGCGTAACGGCGCTGCGCCACGTGCATGGCGCCCCAGCCACGCGGGAGGGCGATCAGGACGAGCAGCGGCAGGAGCGCCGGGTGGAGCACGGTGAGGACACCGGCGGCGGCGACGATGGTGAACACGCCGTTGAGGGCGCCCACACAGGCGCCGATCATGTTCCGGGCGGCCAGGGCGCCGAACTGGGCCGAGTCCAGGAGCTTGCGGAACGCCCCGTCCTCGATGGCTTCGAGTTCCACCCCTGCGGCGCGGTGGAGGTACTTCTCGGTGGCGAGCCGTTCCACCTTGGGCTCCAGGCGGCCGGTGCCGGCCGTGGAGAGGGAGGCGAGGACCGCGTTGACCACGGCGAGGACGCCGGCGGCGATCAGCGCGGGCAGGGCGGCGCGGAGGCGTTCGGTGGTGGTGCCGGCGGCGAAGAGGGCCTGGAGGACCTGGTTCGTCAGGAGCAGTCCCACGGCCTGGGCGATGCCCTGGCCGATCTCGGTGAGGCCGACGGTGAGCAGGGCGCGCCGGTCGGACTCCCAGGCGAGCCGGAGGGTGCTGCCGACGAGGCGGGGCAGGGCGCGGACGGCGGCCAGGGGCTTGAGGTCGAGCACGGCGTACTCGTGCTTTACCCAGCCGAAGTCGTAGCGCAGGGCTCCGCCGAAGAGCTCGCGTTCGCTGTCCGAGACGGGTGGCTCGGCCCTCCAGGCCCGCCGGAACAGCTTCTTGTCACGCACGATCCCCCACCCCCCGGCTGCGGCTCCCTTGCCATCGCAGCAACCGCTCCCCCACCGCCGACCGGGTGAAACGTCGCCCGACCGGGTGGGCGCGTCCCCGCCATCATGGGTCCGACGATCCTATTTTCTCCGCTATGCGAACGACTGGACTGGCGGCCGTGATTCCGGCGGTGGTGTGCGGGCTGTGCGCGGTGAGCCCCGGAGCGCCGGCGACTCGGGCACACGAGACCTCCGCCACGATCGGCAACCCGATGGCCGGGAACAACGGCTTCGGTGTCGTCACGCGGCGGGACGCGCGGCTGGGCGGTACCGAGTCCGGCAGCGCCGTCGCCGTGGGCGGCGACCTCGCCCTCGGATCGCGGTACACCGTGGCGCGGCGCGGTACGGGCGGCTTCGTGGCTGCCGGGGACGCGCGGCCCACCGCTCTCCTGGTCGGCGGCGCGGTCGACTTCGCCGGCAGTGCGGCGGACGCGGTGCTGCGGGTGGCCGGTGACCGCTACGTCAAGGTGGGCGACCTCGGCGGCGGCGCCACGCGGGCCACCGGCATGAACGGCACGCCGGTCAAGACCCGGCTGGTCGCGGCCGGGGCCGGGTACGGCACGACGCCGCGCGTCGAGCTGACCACCGCGCAGCCGCCCCCGTCGGTGGGGCCGGCGCGGGGCCTCATGGACTTCGGCACCCTCTTCGCCGGCCACCGGCAGCGCGCCGACGCGCTGGCCCGGTGCCGGGGCACGGTGGCGCCGCGCGACGCGGGCGACGCCACGGTGCGCGTCCGGCTGGCCGACGACCGTACGAACGTGCTGCGGCTGACCGGTGCCCGGCTCGCCGGCATCCGGGTGCTGGCGTTCGAGAACCGGCCGACGGCCGCGCGCCCGCTCGTGATCGTGGTCGACACGACGGCCGAGGGCGGCGAGCTGTCCTGGCGTACGCCGACGATGGCGGGCGTCGGGGGCGAGGACGCCCCGTACATCCTGTGGACCTTCGCCGACGCCACCGACATCGCCCTCACGGCGGGCGACACCCTGACCGGGTCCGTCTACGCACCGCGCGCGGAACTGACGGACGGCAGCCCGGCCGACATCGAGGGCGACGTCGTGGTCCGCGCACTGAAGGCGGGCCCCCTCGCGGGCGGCATCCGCAACGCCCCTTTCACGGCGGAGCCGTCGTGCGACGACGCCCCTGCGACGACGCCCACGCGCTCCCCCTCACCGGCCCCGTCACCACCGGGCGCACCCGGACCGGAACCGAAGCTGGAGCCTGGGCCGGAGCCGGAGCCGGAGCCGAAGGGGGAGCCGGACGCGGAGCCCGAACCGGAACCGGAGCCCGCCGCCTCGGGAGCCGTCACGGACGCTCGGCCGCCCTCCGAGCCATCCCCCGCCCCGCGCGGCGAGCCGCGTGCCGAGAGCGCCGAGATGGCGGACACGGGCTCCCGCCCGAAGCTCTGGCTCCTGGGCGCGGGCGCCGTCCTGCTCGTCACCACCGGCGCCGTCCTGACCAGGGCGTCCCGCCGCAACCACCGGGACCCCGGCGAGTGAGCCGAGCTCAGGGGCCCCGGAGGAGAACCGAGCCATAAAAAAGAGAGGCCCGGGTACCCGAACCGCCTCCCGCAGGCCGACGAGGAGGGCGGAACACCCGTGAGGAACCACTCGCAAGACGCCACCCAGCCGGGCGGGCCGGGCGGGCCGGCCGAGCCGTCCGGGCTGCGACTGGCCGGGGGCAGAGCTGTGGAGGGCGAGCCGGACGGCGCGCTCCTCGGCGCGCCCATGGGCGGCGGGGCGGCGGGCGGCGGCGGTCCGGGCGGGCCCACTGGCCCCGGTGGCCCCGGTGGCCTCAGTCGCAGCCTTCCTCCGGACCGTACGCAGTCCATCCTGGAGGCCACCAAGCAGGTGGCGGGGCTGCTCAAGAGCACCGGCCATCCGTTCGCCCTGGCCGGCAGTGTGGCGGCGTACGCGCACGGCGTCCCGCAGAGCCTCCAGCACGACACCGATTTCGCCATCCTGCGCGAGGACGCGGAGGCGATCACCCAGGATCTGGAGGCCGCCGGCATCCAGGTGCGGGTGCCGCCGGAGGACTGGCTGATCAAGGCGCGCAGCCACGGTGAGGAGATCGACCTGATCTTCGAGCTGGCGCGGCACCCGGTGACGCGGGAGTTGCTGGACCGGGCCCACGTCCTGCCGGTGGATTCGGTACGGATGCCGGTGCTGGCGCCGACCGACCTGGTGGGCAGTCTGCTGGCCGCCTTCTCGGAGCACCACTGCGACTTCGGTGCCGTCCTGCCGATCGCCCGCACGCTGCGGGAGAAGATCGACTGGGACCTGCTGCGCCGGGAGAACGAAGGCTCTCCGATGCCCGAGGCGTTCCTGTACCTGCTGGAGCGCCTGAACGTCATCGAACCACCCGAACCACGGGAGGCAACCCCATGAGCGCCGCCGACACCGCCGAGTACCGCATCGCCCATCTGCGGGACCGGCTGGCGAGCGAGGACATCGCCGAACTCGGCATCAGGATCGAGCAGCGCGGTACCAGCGTGATGCTCTACGGCACGGTCGCCAGCGCGGAGTGCCGGTCCGAGATCCTGCGCATCGCCCAGGAGGAACTGGCCGGGCTGCCGCTGCGCGAGGACCTGGTCGTCGTCTGCGGGGACGCCCCCGACCACCCCGAGGAGCTGTCGTGATCCGAGTAGCAGCGGTCGGTGACATCCATCTGGGCCCGGGCAGCACGGGCGCTCTGCGGCCGGCCTTCGACAAGATCCACGAGCAGGCGGACCTGCTGCTGCTCGCCGGTGACCTGACGCGGCACGGCACGGCCGAGGAGGGCGAGGTCGTGGCCGGCGAGGTGGCAGGCCTGGGTGTGCCCGTGGTCGCCGTGCTGGGCAACCACGACTACCAGAGCGACCAGGAGGCGGAGGTGACGGCGGCACTCGACCGGGCCGGGGTGACCGTCCTGGAGGGCGAGGGCACGGTGCTGAACGTCGGCGGGGTGCGCGTGGGCGTCGCCGGGACGAAGGGGTTCGGCGGCGGGTTCGCCGGGCGCAGCGGCGGTGAGTTCGGCGAGCCGGAGATGAAGGACTTCATCCGCTACACCCGGCGCTGCGCGGACGGGCTGCGGACGTCCCTGACGATGCTGCACGAGGCGGACTGCGCCGTACGGATCGCGCTGACGCACTACGCGCCCGTGCCGGACACGCTCGCGGGCGAGCCGCTGGAGATCTATCCGTTCCTGGGCAGCTACCTGCTGGCCGAGGCGGTCGACGAGGGCGGCGCCGACCTGGCCGTACACGGTCATGCGCACCATGGCACCGAGCACGGCATGACCGGTGACGGCGTACGGGTGCGCAATGTCGCCCAGCCGGTGATCGGCCGGGCGTTCGCCGTCTACCACCTGCCCGTGCACGCCGGGAGCGCGGCCGTGGGTGACGGCGGCGTGAAGGCGGGAGCCGGCGCGGCGGCGCACAAGGCGGGGATCGGCGGTTAGAGGCCCCGATGGGTGGGTAACGGGGCATACTGCGACATAGAGGGCGCAGTGGCAGGACGTAGAGCGACAACAGCAGCAGAGGAGCCGAGGATCGTGACCGACGTTTCGAGCCAGGGTCCCGCACCCGGCGACGACCGGAAGGTACTCACCAACCGGCAGGGCCACCCTGTCTACGACAACCAGAACCAGCGCACGGTCGGGGCCCGGGGCCCGGCGACGCTGGAGAACTACCAGTTCCTGGAGAAGATCAGCCACTTCGACCGGGAGCGCATCCCCGAGCGGGTCGTCCACGCGCGCGGGGTGACGGCCTACGGCTACTTCGAGGCGTACGGCGCATGGGGTGACGAGCCGATCAGCCGCTACACCCGCGCCAAGATCTTCCAGGAGCGCGGCAAGCGCACCGACCTGGCCGTCCGCTTCTCCACCGTGATCGGCGGCCGGGACTCCTCCGAGGCGGCGCGCGACCCGCGCGGGTTCGCGGTGAAGTTCTACACCGAGGACGGCAACTGGGACCTCGTCGGGAACAACCTGGGTGTCTTCTTCATCCGGGACGCCATCAAGTTCCCCGACGTAATCCACTCCCTCAAGCCGAACCCGGTCACCTTCGAGCAGCAGCCGCGCCGGATCTTCGACTTCATGTCGCAGACCCCGGAGTCCATGCACATGCTGGTCAATCTGTTCAGCCCGCGTGGCATCCCGGCCGACTACCGCCATATGCAGGGGTTCGGCGTCAACACGTACAAGTGGGTCAACGCCGAGGGCAACACGGTCCTGGTCAAGTACCACTGGATGCCCAAGCAGGGCGTCCGGAGCATGACCGAGGAGGACGCGGCCAATGTGCAGGCCGAGGGCCTCGGCCACGCCACCAAGGACCTGTACGAGGCGGTAGGGCGCGGCGACCACCCCGAGTGGGAGCTGCTGGTCCAGATGATGGAGGACCACGACCACCCGGAGCTGGACTTCGACCCGCTGGACGACACCAAGACCTGGCCGGAGCAGGACTTCCCGCCGAAGCCGGTCGGCAAGATGGTGCTCAACCGGATGCCGGAGAACTTCTTCGCCGAGAACGAGCAGATCTCCTTCGGCACGGGTGTGCTGGTGGACGGCCTGGACTTCTCGGACGACAAGATGCTGGTCGGCCGGACGTTCTCGTACAGCGACACCCAGCGCTACCGGGTCGGCCCGAACTACCTCCAACTGCCGGTCAACCAGGCCAAGAACGCGGACGTGCGCACCAACCAGCGCGACGGGTTCATGACGTACCGCCAGGACGGCCACGGCGAGAACCCGGACGTCAACTACGAGCCGTCGATCCGGGGCGGGCTGCGCGAGGGCCAGTACCCCACGCACGACGAGCAGGGCCCGGAGATCCACGGCAGGCTCACCCGCAAGCGGATCCCGCGGACCAACGACTACATGCAGGCCGGCCAGCGCTATCTGCTGATGGAACAGTGGGAGCGGGACGACCTGGTGCGCAACTTCGTCAACGCGCTGAAGCAGTGCGACCGGGCCGTGCAGGAGCGGATGGTCTGGCACTTCCTGCTGGTCGAGAACGACCTGGGGCTGCGCGTCGGCGAGGGCCTCGGCATCAGCCCGCAGGACGTGGCCCACCTCGAACCCCTGGCGAGCCAGGACCTCACCGAGGAGGACCGCAAGCGGCTGGCCAACCTCGGGGAGAACCCGCCCCGGGACGTCGAGGGGCTGACGATGACGCACTGCGTGCCGGACGAGCGGCATGTGGTGAGCCGCTGACGGCGTACGCGTGACAGGGCCCCCGCCCATCCCGGGCGGGGGCCCTGTGTCACGTGCTCATGGTCGTCGCCAGGCGTCGCTCTCCAGGTGGGAGCCGGCCTGCGGGCCCATCCGGAGCATGCCGCCGTCCACCACCCACGAGGCGCCCGTGACGTACGAGGCGTCCTCGCCCGCCAGGAACGCGATGACCGCCGCGACCTCACGCGCGTCGCCCGGCCGCCCCAGCGGCACGCCGGGCCGGGACTTCTTCCGTACGTCCTCGTCGTCCTGGCCCGTCATCGGGGTGGCGATCTCGCCCGGTGCGACGGCGTTCACGGTGATGCCGTACTCGGCCAGTTCCAGCGCCATGACCTGGGTGAGCAGCCCGAGTCCGCCCTTGGCCGCGCAGTAGGGCGCCGCTCCGACGCGCGGCTGGTGCTCGTGCACGGACGTCACGTTGACGATCCGTCCGCCGTCGCCCTGCTCGATCATGCGGCGGGCGGCGGCCTGGGAGCACAGGAACGGCCCGATCAGGTCGACGTCCAGCACGTCCCGCACGGTGTCGTACGTCATGTCCAGGAAGGGCGTGGCCGTGCCGGTGCCGGCGTTGTTGACCAGGACGTCGACGCGCCCGAGTTCGCCGGCCAGCTCGTCGACGACGCCGGCGGCTTCCGGCAACCGTGTCAGGTCCAGGTGCGCGACGGCGGCGCGGCGCCCGTGACCGCGTACCTCCTCGGCGGTGCGGTGTGCGCCGTCCTCGTCGGTGTGCCAGGTGATGCCGACGTCCATGCCCTGCGCGGCGAGCCGGACGGCGGTGGCGCGGCCGATGCCGGAGTCGGAGCCGGTGACGACGGCGACGGGGGTGCCCCGGTTCACGGGCGGGTTCATCGTGCCTCCTCGGCAAGGGGAAACGGGACTTTGGCGGTACCACGTCACGGGTGAGGCAAAACGGCGTCCGAGGGGTTCCTGGGACTGAAGTGTGGTGAGTGGCTCATGATCGGGCACGTGAAGGGGATGCCGGACGTATCAGCACCCGTGATCAAACTGGTGCGGCGGACCACCGAACCCGTCGCGGCGCAGACGCTGCGCTCCACGGCCGCCGCCGTCATCTCCTTCGTCGTCGCCCTGATGGTTCTGCCCGCGCAACCCGCCCCTCTGACGGCCCCGCTGACCGCGCTGCTGGTCGTGCAGGTCACCCTGTACGCGACGCTCACCACCGGTATCCGGCGCGTCAACTCGGTCGTCGTCGGTGTCCTCATCGCCATCGGCTTCACCGCCCTGGTGGGGCTGACCTGGTGGAGCCTCGGTCTGACGATCTTCACCGCGCTGATCATCGGCCGTTTCGTGCGGGTGGACGAGTTCGTGCCCGAGGTGGCGATCAGCGCGATGCTGGTCCTCGGTGTCTCCCAGGCCACGTCGGCGGCCTGGCACCGGGTGCTGGAGACGCTCATCGGCGCCGGGGTGGGCCTGCTGTTCAACCTGCTGTTCGCACCGCCCGTGTGGACGCAGTCGGCCGGGGCGTCCATCGACGGGCTGGCGCGCGGGATGGGCCGCATGTTCCGCACCATGGGCGCGGAGATCTCCGAGGGCCACCTCCCGTTCCCGCACGCGGCGGCGCGGCTGCACGAGGCGCGGCGGCTGGACCACGACATCGTGGAGGTCGACGCGTCGCTGCGGCAGGCGGAGGAGAGCCTGCGGATGAACCCGCGCGTACGGGAGGGCCTGCTGTCCCGGGTGGTGCTGCGGACGGGGCTGGACACCCTGGAGATCTGCGCGGTGGTGCTCCGGGTGCTGACCCGGAGCCTGACCGACCTGGCGAAGTTCCGTACGGAGGAGTCGCTGTTCCCGGAGGACGTGTCGGCCGGGCTCAAGGAGCTGTTCGCGCACATGGCCGACGCCATCGAGAGCTTCGCCCGCCTGATCACCACCCAGGTGGCCGCCAACGCGGAGGCCGCCGAGGAGCGGCTGACCGCCGCCCTGGCCGCGAGCCGGGTCACCCGCGACCGGGTCGCCGACATGCTGCTGGAGGACGTGCAGGAGCACCCCCGGCAGTGGCAGCTGCACGGCGCGCTGCTCGCCGAGATCGACCGGATCCTCGACGAGCTGGACCTGGACAGGCGGAGCGAGCGCCTCATGCAGGAGCTGGACCGCCGCTCGGCGGAGCTCAGCGAGCGCTACCCCCGGCTGGCCGCCCTGCGCCGCCGGCTGCGCGGCGAGGGCGGCACCGAGCGGCGGCCGGGCGTGGAGGCCTGAGCCTCGTACGTCTCCGTACGTCGGCGTACGCATCGGGCGCCGGGGGCGTGGAACCCGGGTGGGTGACCAGTCACCGCCCGTCGGAGGAGGCGTACGTGTCGGAGAACCCCGAGCCCGTGTACGACCGGATCAGGGAGGAGGTCGCCGCCCGAGCGGAGCGGCTGTGGGACGTCGGCCTCGCGCTGCACCGCTCACCGGAGACGGCGTTCGAGGAGCGGCAGGCGGCGCGGCTGCTGACCGGTGAACTCGAACGGGAGGGGTTCGAGGTGGAGCGCGGGGTGGCGGGCCTGCCGACCGCGTTCACCGGCCGCACCGGCTCGGGTGAGGGACCGTGCGTGGCGCTGCTGCTGGAGTACGACGCGCTGCCGCTGCTGGGGCACGCGTGCGGCCACAACCTGATCGCCGCGGCCGGTCTGGGCGCGGCGCTCGCGGTACGGGGAGCGCTCGGCGAGGTCCCGGGGTCGCTGTTGGCGGTGGGTGCGCCGGCGGAGGAACGCGGGGGCGGCAAGGTCGTGGAGGTCGAGGCGGGGCTGTTCGACGGGGTGGACGCGGCGCTGATGTTCCACCCGGGCGTCTACAGCTGGTCGTGGGCGCCGCTGACGGCCAGCGCGCAGATCCGGGTGGCGTTCCACGGGCGGGCCGCGCATCCGACGGGCAACCCCACGGAGGGCATCGACGCGCTCGGCGCGCTGATCCAGCTGTTCAACACCCTGGGCGTGCTGGACCGGCGGCTGCCGGCCGGGTCCCACGTCCAGGGCATCATCGCGGACGGCGGCCGGGCGACGAACATCGTCCCCGAGTACGCGGAGGGCCTCTTCGGGCTGCGCGGGGCGACGACGGCCGCACTGGAGGACCTGGTGGAGGAGCTGCGCTCGTGCGCCCAGGGCGTGGCGACGGCCACGCGTACCCGGGTGGAGGTGACCGGCGTGGGCGGGCGCTACGAGCACTTCCGCGACAACGAGGTGCTGTCGGGGCTGTTCGCCCATCACCTGGACCGGGCGGGCATCCCGTTGTCGGAGCCCGTGCCCGGCGTGTACCTGGGATCGTCCGACATCGGCAATGTGAGCACGCGGGTGCCCGCGATCCACCCGTTCGTCGCGATCATGGGCTCGGACGCGTCGGACCACACGCCCGAGTTCGCCGAGGCGGCGGCGGGGCCGCGCGGGCGCCAGGTGATGCTGGCGGCGGCGGAAGCGCTGGCCTGCACGGCGGCGGATGTGCTGCTGCGTACGGAGATCTCCGGGCAGGCGTGGGCGTGCCTGCGGGAGAAGGCCGCGGCGGGCCTGTGACCGAGGCCTTTCAGTGCTCCACGGTCACCCGTACCGTCTTGACCTCCGTGTCGGCGGCGTCCGGGACGACCATGCCGGCGTCGACACCGCTGCGCAGGTAGTGCAGCACCTCGGCGTTGAGCTTCTCGCCGGGCAGCGCTGCGGGGATGCCGGGCGGGTACGGGGTGAGCATCTCGGCGCTGATCCGGCCGACGGCCTTCTCCCACGGCACCTGCTCGACCCGCCCGAAGAACGCGTCGCGCGGCAGCATGACCTGCTCCAGGCGGAGGTCGGCCGGGTCGGGGACCTCCACCCGCGGCGCGGGGCGCAGTTCGTCCGCGTGGCCGGCGACGTCGCGCAGCGCGGTGAGCAGGGCGTGGGCGCTGCGTTCGTCGTCGGCGTGGGTGAGCTGGGCGCTGCTGCGGCGGTGGTCGGACAGGTGCATGTTGATGTGGTGGTGCTCGCGCAGCCAGTCGGCGACCCGGTAGCCGGTCGTACCGAGCCCCGTGACGTCGATGATGACCTGGAGGGGGTCGAGGTCCGCGGAGCGGCCGGGTCCGCAGAAGTCGTCGCGCCCGTGCACGTGGAGGCCGTCGATCTCGGCGATCCGCGTCCGTACCGTCTTGGCCAGGGCCAGCGCGTCGTCGTAGAGGGCGTGGCCGTGCTGCACCATCTGGCGGCGCCAACCGTCGAGGGCGGCGTAGACGAGGACGGAGGGGCTGGTGGTGCCGAGCAGGTCCTCGCGGTTCTTCAGGACCTCCGGTTCGATCAGGTCGCCCTGGAGGTGGAAGACCGAGCCCTGTTCGACGCCCGAGCCCATCTTGTGGACGGAGGTGACGCAGATGTCGGCCCCGGCGTCCATCGCCCAGGTGGGCAGGTCGGGGTGGAACGGCAGGTGGGCGCCCCACGCCTCGTCGACGATGAGCGGTACGCCGTGGTCGTGGCACGCCTCCGCGATGGCGGGCAGATCGGAGCAGGTCCCGTACGGCGTCGGGGTGGTCACCAGGGCGCCCCGCGCGTCGGGGTGTTCGGCGAGGGCGGCGCGGAAGGCGTCGGCGGACGGCGGGTGGGCGAGGTGGCGCTCGGCGTCCCACTGCGGTTCCACCCAGATGGGGACGATCCCGGCCAGGACGAGACCGGACACCACCGACTTGTGCGCGTCACGTCCCACCAGCAGCTTCTCGTGCGGTCCGGCGACGGACAGCATGGCGGCCTTGATGGACAGGGAGCTGCCGCAGGTCGAGAAGAACGTGTGCTCCGCCCCGACCGCGTCGGCCATCAGCTCCTGTGCCTTGGCGAGCACGCCGTGGGACGAGGTCCGGTCGTCCAGCCCGCTGGTGGCGAGCACGTCCGAGTGGAAGACGGCGTCACCGAGGACGGCGCGTACGCGTGGGTCGGCGCCGCGGCCCTGTTTGTGGCCGGGCGGGGTGAAGGGCGTCTGGTTCTCTGAGTGGTACGCGGCCAACGCGTCGAGCACGGGTGCCTGTGAATGGTCCATGCCGTCCCAGTGCCCTGCAAAGGAGGACAAAAACGGGGACGATCATGGCCGGGGGCGGATGCGCTGCCACCGTGGCCGGGCGTCGCCGCCCCGGCGGCCGGCCACGGAGGCGCAGCGGGGGCAGACCCGCTGGACGCGGTCGGCGGCGCCGCCGGACTCGGGCAGGACGTCCGGCCAGACGACGTGCGGGAAGCGGCCGAGCTGCGACCGGCTGAGGGAGAGGCCGCAGACGGTCTGGTTCATGCCCGGCTCCCAGGCGTGGACCTCCCCGGCGGGCAGCCGGCGGCGGCCGTCCTCCTCGTCCGTCCACTGTCCGGAGGCGGCGACCGCGTACCGCTTGGTCGCGGGCATGGGTGACCGTCAGCCGGCGGCGTTGTCGACGCGCATGCGGACCTGGTCCTCCAGGCGCTGGAGGCTGTGGTCGAGGGCGTCGTTCACCGGCTTCTCGCCCGGGTCGTGGCTCTCGTCGAAGAACGACAGGTGCACGGTCACCTCGCTGGCTCCGCTGCCGATACCGGCGACCTGGAGCCACCCGGCGTAGCTGCCCTGCTCCCTGGTGCCCCATTCGAGGCGCATCTGGTCCTTCTCGGCGCGCAGCAGCGCGGAGGTGTCCTCGTCGGTGCGGTCCTCGTGCACGGTGACGGCGGGCAGCTCCTCGGCGTGCACGTGCAGGGCCTCGGGCAGCCAGTTGTCGAGCTGGTCGACGTTGGCGGCCTGGTCGAAGACGTGCTCGGGCAGTGCCGGCATGGTGCGTGAACGCTCGTACTCGGTCATCGCTCCACCGTTCCTCGTCTCTCGGCTCTCGATCTTCCGAGGGGACGGGTGCCCGGCCTGCGGGAGCTGAAGCCGGGCGGGAACGCAAGACGCCCCGGCTGGACGGGGGGACCAGCCGGGGCAGTGTGTGGCGGTCGTGAAGGCGTCTTCACAACCGACTGAATGAACGATAAACCATTGAGCGGCGCTCCATCCAATCGGCCGCCGGTTCGCCGCGCGTCACCGCGTCACGGCACCGTGCGCGCGGTGGCGGTGGTGGGGCCGGCCGGTGTCATGGCCTTGGCGGCCTGCGCGGACAGCGGGGTCGCGATGTCCTCCAGCGACTTGCGTTCCGCCGCGACCGCGAAGAACAGCGCCACCAGACCACCCAGCACCATGAGCGTGGCGCCGATGCAGAAGGCGAGCACCGTGTCCGCGACGACACCGCTTTCGGTGAGACCGGCGAAGATCAGCGGACCGGAGATGCCTCCGGCGGCCGTGCCGACGGCGTAGAAGAACGCGATGGCCATCGCGCGGGTCTCCATGGGGAAGATCTCGCTCACCGTGAGGTACGCGGAGCTGGCACCGGCGGACGCGAAGAAGAGGACCACGCACCAGCTGATGGTCATCGTCGTCGCGGTCAGCCAGCCGTTGGAGAACATCCAGGCGGTGACGAACAGCAGGGCGCCGGACAGGATGTACGTACCCGCGATCATCGGGCGACGGCCCCAGGTGTCGAAGAGCCGGCCCAGCAGCAGGGGGCCCATGAAGTTGCCGAACGCGATGACGGCGAAGAAGTAGCCGGTCGAGCCGGTGCCGATGTCGAAGAACGTCACCAGGATCGAGCCGAACCCGAAGGTGATGGCGTTGTAGAGGAAGGCCTGCCCGATGAAGAGGGCCAGGCCCAGCACCGCCCGCCGGGGATAGGCGCGGAAGAGCGTACGGGCGATCTGCACGAAGCCGACGCTGTGCCGCTGCTTGATGGTGATCGCCCCGGCCGGCTCGGGCAGCGGGCGGCCCGTCTCCGCCTCCACCTGCCGCTCGACGTCCGCCACCAGCTGCTCGGCGCCCTCCTCGCGCCCGTGGATGAACATCCAGCGGGGGCTTTCCGGCACATGGCGGCGGACGAGCAGGATGACCAGGCCGAGGACGACGCCGAGGCCGAAGGAGATCCGCCAGCCCAGGTCCTTGGGGAGGATGTCCGTGTCGAGGGCGAGGACGGACAACAGGGCACCGCCCATCGCGCCGAGCCAGAAGCTGCCGTTGATGATCAGGTCCACCCGGCCGCGGTACGCGCTGGGGATCAGCTCGTCGATGGCGGAGTTGATGGCGGCGTACTCGCCCCCGATGCCGAAGCCGGTCAGGAAGCGGAAGACGAAGAACCACCAGGAGGAGAAGGACAGCGCCGTCAGCGCGGTCGCGGCGAGATAGACGGCCAGGGTGATCAGGAAGAGTTTCTTGCGGCCGTAGCGGTCCGTGAGCCAGCCGAAGAACAGCGCCCCGGAGCACGCCCCGGCGACGTACAGCGCGGCGGCGACGCCGGTGACCTGGGCGCTGCTGATGGCGAGCCCGCTGCCCTCCTCGGAGAGCCGGCCGGCCATGCTGCCCACGATGGTCACTTCCAGGCCGTCGAGGATCCAGACGGTGCCCAGTCCGATGACGATCATCCAGTGCCAGCGCGACCACGGCAGTCTGTCCAGTCGCGCCGGTACCTGGGTCGTCACGGTGCCGTTCGACGCTTGCCCAGCCGCTTGCCCGAGCTCCCGCTCAGTCATGGGTCACCTCCGAGGCGTGAACACGGCGGGCGGGTACCCCATGATCAATCCGGTGAAACGGCGCCGATGGGTGGGTACCCGGCGCGCATGGACACCGTGAAACCGCTGGCGGTGGTGACCGGAGCCTCCAGCGGCATCGGCCTCGCGCTGGCCCGGCAGTTCGCCGACCACGGGTTCGACCTGGTGGTCTGCGCCGAGGACACGGCCCTGACGGCCGCCGCCGACGAACTGCGCGGCCGGGGCGCCGACGTCGTCGCCGTACGGGCGGACCTCGCCATGTACGACGGTGTCGAGCAGCTGTACGCCGCGGTCCTCGCGACCCGCCGCCCGGTCGCCGTCGCCGCGCTGAACGCGGGCGTGGGGCGGGGCGGGGCGTTCCTCGACGTCGACCTCGCCGACCACGCCCGGATCATCGACCTCAACATCAACGCGACGGTGCACCTCGCGCACCGGCTCCTGCGCGGCATGGCCGAGGAGGACGAGGGCCGGCTGCTGGTCACCTCGTCGCTGGCCTCGATGGCGCCGGGGACGTTCCAGTCCGTCTACAGCGCCTCGAAGTCCTTCCTCCAGTCCTTCGCGCAGGCCCTGCACAGCGAGCTGCGGGACACCGGGGTGAGCGTCACGTCGCTGATGCCTGGCGCCACGCAGACGCCCTTCTTCCGCCGCGCCGGCATGGCCGACACGCGCCTGGGGCGCATGGCGAAGGACGATCCGGCCCGGGTCGCCGAGGACGCCTTCGAGGCCCTGATGCGCGGCCGGGACAAGGTGGTCGCCGGGTCGGTGCGGACGAAGGTCCTGGGCGCGGCCACCAAGGTGCTGCCCGACCGTCTGAAGGCCGCCGGCCAGCGGTACCTCTCGCAGCCGCGCCCGAAGCGTTAACGCACCTCGGGGTTGGCGCAGTGGGCGAGCGGTTCGCCACGGAGGAAGCGGGCCGCCTCGGCCGCCACGATCCGGGCCGCCTTGTGGGCCACTTCCCGGCTGGCGCCCGCGATGTGCGGGGTGAGGACGACGCCCGGTGTGGACAGCAGCCGGGCGCCGGCCGGGACCGGCTCGGCGGGGAACACGTCGAAACCGGCGCCCGCGAGCCGTCCCGAGTCCAGCGCGTCGCACACGGCCTCGTAGTCGACGAGCGCGCCGCGCGCGCAGTTGACGAGCACCGAGCCGGGCGGCATCGACGCGATCTGAGCCGCCCCGATCATGCCCTTGGTCTCCTCCGTCACGCGCGCGTGCAGCGAGACGATCCGGGAGCGGCTCAACAGCTCGTCCAGCGGGACGAGTTCGGCGATGCCCTGCACCGCCTCGGGCGTGACGTACGGGTCGTGCACCAGGATCTTGGCACCCATGGCGACCAGGACCCGCGCCACACGTGAGCCGATCGCGCCGAAGCCGACCAGGCCGACGACCGAGCCGTCGATCTCGATGCCGCAGTTGTCGTAGTCGTAGTAGTCGCCGCGCCAGGTGGCGTGCTTGAGGTCGGTGTGGACGTCGCCGATCCCCCGCGCGGCGGCGAGGATCAGGGCGAGGGTGTGCTCGGCGGTGGCGACGGCGTTGCGGCCCGGCGCGTAGCAGACGGCGACACCATGGCGGGTGGCTGCCTTCAGGTTGGCGTTGACCGGGCCGCCGCGGCTGACGCAGAACAGTTCCAGGTCGGGGCAGGCCGTGAGGATCCGCTCGGTGAGCGGGGCCATCTGGGTGAGGCAGATCCGTACGCCGCGCAGCGCCTCGATCAGCTCGTCCTCGGTGCCGGACGCCTCGTCGACCTCGGCGACCGGGCCGAAGGGCGTGTGCGGCCATGGGAGTTGGATCTGCCGTACGTCGAGGTCGGCGCCGGGCGGCGCGGCGGCGCGGAGTTCCTCGTCGAGCAGCCGGGGCAGGACGAAGTGGTCGCCGGCGGCGAGGACGGTGGTGGTCACGGTGATGCTCCGATGGGTCAGTGGGTGAGGAGGGCGGGCGCGTTGAGCCGCAGCAGGGAGGCCTGCCTGCCGGGCAGCAGCCGCAGTTCGGTCAGGGCGCCGTTCTCCAGGGCGGGGAAGACCTGGCGGTAGCGGGCGAGCGGGATGCCGAGCAGCTCGCACAGCACCAGGCGTACGAGGGTGGAGTGGGCGACGACGAGGACGCGGCCGTCGGGGAGTTCCCGCGCGACGTCCTCCAGGCAGGCGATGGCCCGGTCGGCCGCCGCGACCGGGTCCTCGCCGCCGGGCAGGTGGTGGGTGACCGGGTCGTTGAGGAAAGCGGCGAGCGCGTCGGGGAACTCCTCGGCCATCTCGCCGCGCGTGAGCCCGTCGCCGCGCCCGAAGTCCACCTCGTACAGCCGCTCGTCGACCCGGGGGGTGAGGCCGAGCGCGGTCGCGGCGGGTTCGGCGGTGAGGCGGGCGCGGGACAGGGGCGAGCAGAGGACGGCGTCGAGGTGCTGTCCGGCGGCCCAGGCGCCGAGCGTGGCGGCCTGTTTGTGGCCGAGCTCGGTCAGCGGTACGTCGGTGCGGCCCGCGTAGCGGTTCTCCGCGTGCCACTCGGTCTCGCCGTGGCGTACGAGGATGAAGTCGGTCACTGCTCGGCCTTTCTGCGGGCGTGCGCCGCGACGGCCTGGTCCAGCCGGCCGCGTCGGGTCAGTTCGTCGACGAAGTCGAGGTAGACGGGGGTCAGCCGGGCCGTGCGGGAGGGGTCGGGGGTCAGGTGTCGGCGGACGCGCACCATGGCGGCCGCGGCCTGTTCCAGCGTGGCGCCCGAGGCGGTCGAGGCGAGCACCGCCATGCCGGTGGCGCTCTCGGCGTGTTCGGGGAGGGTGACGGTGCGGCCGAGGACGTCGGCGCGCAGCTGCGACCAGTAGGCGTTGCGGGCGCCGCCGCCGGTGAGGGTGAGCGGGCCGTCGACGGGGGCGCCGAGGTGGTCGAGGTAGTCGAAGCAGAGGCGTTCGACACAGGCCACGCCGAGCAGCAGGGCGTGGAACTCCTCGGCGTCACCGGACGGGTCGCCCAGGACGAACGGGGTGGCGTCGGGCGCGCGGAACGGGAACCGTTCGCCGCCCTCCCCCGCCAGGGGGTAGGTGACGGCGGTGGAGCCGGTGGCGGCGGCCTGCCGGGTGAGGGCGTCGAGGTCGGCGCCGGGGAAGCGCCGGGCGATGGCTCCGGCGCCGCTGCTGGACGCGCCGCCGGGCAGCCAGGTGCCGCCGGGGCCTCGGTGGCAGTAGACCACTCCCCCGGGGTCCCGGACGAGGTGGGGACTCACGCCCTTGAGGACGAGGGTGGTGCCGAGGACGGAGTTCCAGGCGCCGGGCGTGAGGGCCCCGGCGCCGATCTGCGCGGCGCAGCCGTCGGTCATGCCCGCGACGATCGGCGTGCCGGCGGGGATGGATGTGGCCCTGGCGGCGTCGGCGCCAACCGTGCCGATGACGGTGCCGGGCCGGACGACGTCCGGCAGCAGCCCTGCCGGGACGCCGAGCCTGGCCAGTTCGTCGTCCGGCCAGCGCTCGGCGACCAGGTGGTAGCCGGTCTTGAGGGCATGGCTGGCGTCGCTCGCGACCTGGTGCCCGGCCAGCCGCCAGGTGACCAGGTCGGCCTGGTGCAGCAGCCGGGCGTCGGGGAAGTCGGTGTTGTCCAGCAGCCACAGCAGTTTGGGCAGTGCCCAGGACGGCTGCATGGTGCGGTAGCCCAGCTCCTGCCAGATCTCCTCGCCGTCCTTGTTGACGCGGGGCGTGTACGCGCGGGCGCGCCCGTCGTCGTACATGAGGCCGGGTGTCAGCGGTCTGCCCCGCTCGTCGGCGAGGAGGACGGTGCCGGAGGTGGCGTCGACGGCCAGGCCCCGGACGCGCTCGGGCGCGACTCCGGTCAGGGCCTCGCGGCAGGCGGCGGCGAGGGCGGACCACCACTGCTCGGGGTCCTGTTCGTGGCGTACGCCGTCGCGGTGGCCGGTCAGCGGACGGGACGCGGCGGCGAGGAGCCGGCCGGTGCCGTCCACGGCGACCGCCCGGGCGCTCTGGGTGCCGAGGTCGAGGCCGAGGTGGACGGCGTCGGCCGTCAGGGCGTCAGACATGCGGTGCTTTCTGTACGTCGGTGGGGGCGGGCGACCAGCCGAGGGAGCGGGCGGCGCCGCGCCAGGTGAGGAACGACTCGTAGAGCCCGTCGTAGAACGCGCCGCGCTCGGGGTCGGGCTCCCAGCCGGAGCGCATGCGGACGTACTTCGCGGCCGCGTTGTGCATGCTGCTCTCGGCGCCGCTGAGGACGAGCCCGGTCAGGAACGCGCCCTTCGCGCCGAGTTCGGTGTCGGCGCTGCGGGCCGTGGGCACGCCGGTGACGTCGGCGATGAGCCGACACCACTGGTCGCTGGCGGACCCGCCGCCGCACAGGCGCAGTTCGTGGACGTCGGTGCCGGATGCCCGGAGGCAGTCGCGGACGACGAGCGACAGGCCCTCGAAGACCGCACGGGCGAGGTCGGCGGGCGTGTGGTCGAGGGACAGGCCCCAGAAGGTGCCGCGGGCGTGCGGGTCGAGGAAGGGGGCGCGTTCCCCGGCGGGTGAGAGGTACGGCAGGAACGCCGGCCCGCCGGGCGCGGGTTCGGTGCCGAACGCCAGCTCGCCGAGGGCGGCGGGCCCGTCGACGGCGAGGAGGCGGGACGCCCAGTCGAGGACCTCGGTGCCGGAGAGGGTGGGGAAGGCGCGGAGGATGCGCTCGCGGCCGCGGTAGGCGATGTTGATGCCGCACGGTTCGCCGCTCGTGTCCACCTGGCGGGTGACGATCTCGGTGCACAGGGTGGTGCCGAGGATGGCGCACGCCTGGCCGGGATTGACGACGCCGGCGCCGCGGGCGGTGGCGGCGATGTCGTAGGGGGCCATGACGACGGGCAGGCCGGCCGGGAGGCCCAGTTCGCCGGCGGTGTGGTGGGTGATCTCGGCGATGCGCTCGTTCTCGCCGAGCACCCTCGGCAGGAGGCGGGCGTGCGGGTCGAACCCGAACAGGCCGATGATCGCCGGGTCGTAGGCGCCGGTGGTGTGGTCGAGGAAGGGTGCCGAGGCGTCGGACTCGTCGATGGCCCTCACCCCGGTCAGCTTCAGGAACAGCCAGCCGGCCGCCGTCAGCGCCGTACGGGAGCGCTCCAGGCGTCCGGGGTCGTGGGCGGCGAGCCAGCTGATCACCGCGTTGGGCATGCCGCTGCAGGTGAGGGAGCCGTTGCGGCGGTAGGCCTCCTCCAGGACGCCGTCGGCGGCCCAGCCGGTGAGCAGGTCACCGGCGCGGCCGTCGGACCAGAGGACGGCGGGCCCGGTGGGGCGCCCCTCGGCGTCGACGAGCCAGCAGCCGTCGCCCTGGGCCGTGAAGCTCACCAGCCAGACCGGGTCATGGCCCGGCCCGAGCTGGGAGAGGGCGCTGCGTACGGTGAAGACCACGCCGTTCCACACCGCGTCCATGTCCTGCTCCGCCCAGCCGGGGCGGGGGCGCAGTACTTCGGTGCCGATACGGGAAAGCGCTATTTCCTGCCCCTGGTCGTCGAAGACGACCGATTTGATGACGGACGTACCGACGTCGATGGTGAGAACCGACATGACTGGAATACCTGCCCCTTCACTCGCGGACGTCAGGTAAACGCGCGGCCGGGCGGAGCGTCAATCGGCCGCGCGATTATCCCGTGACCGGCCGTGGCCGCCGTGTGAGATCCCGGCCCCGCGCCGCTCGGCCGGGCGACGACACCGTGCTGCCGTGTTAAGTTCACGTGAGATTCGCACCGTGTGGCAAGGAGCAGGACGCCATGACCCGTATGGACGCCCAGGAGGAGCGGCGGCGCACGCTGCGCGAGCTGGTGACCGCGAAGGGGTTCGTGCGGACGAACGACCTGGCCGACGAGTTCGGCGTGAGTGTGATGACGATCCACCGCGATCTGGACGCGCTCCAGGCGCAGGGCTGGCTGCGCAAGGTGCGGGGCGGGGCGAGCTGTCTGCCGTCGACGCAGTTCCACGGCAGCGTGAGCGAGCGCATGACGACGATGGCGCAGACCAAGCACCGGCTGGCGCGGGCCGCCGCGGAGCTGCTGGCGCCCGGGCAGATCGTGATGCTGGACGACTCCACCACCTGTCTGAGCCTGGCCCAGCAGATGGCCGACCACACACCGCTCACGGTGATCACCAACTCGCTGCCGGCCGTCACCGCGCTGTCGAGGGAGCCGGGGGTCTCGCTGATCGCCCTCGGGGGCACGTACTTCCCGGCGTACGACGCCTTCATGGGGCTGCACACGGCGCACAGTGTGGAGTCGTTCCGGGCGGATGTGCTGTTCATGTCGACGACGGCGGTGACCGGGGGCCGCTGCTACCACATGTCGCCCGAGACGGTGCAGGTCAAGCGGGCGATGATGGCGTCCGCGGCGCGCCGGGTGCTGCTCATCGACCACACCAAGTTCGCCAATCAGGGGCTGTACGCGCTGGCGCCGCTCACCGACTTCGACCTGGTGCTGGTGGACGACGCGGCACCGGCGGCGGAGGTGCGGCGGCTGCGGGACATAGGCGTGGACGTGCGGACCGTCGAGTGAAGATCACAGACGCCACGTGAAGGTAACACCGACTTAACCCGGTGGCCGGTTCGGCGTCATGCCGAGACAGGGCCTTTGACCTGCCGTGATGAGTGCTGTCCGGCAGCCCGGGACACCGCCGCTCCATCGATTTCACGCCACGGCCGGGATGCGTCACGGGGTTTTTCTCCCGCTCATTGACCCTTCTCACACGGTCGTTTCATCGTGACGCCTCAGCGCACCGCTCCCCGCGCTGCTCTCACCGCGCTTTCCGCGACTTTTTCGAAAAAGGTGGTTCTCGTGGCCGTCGTTCTGGATCCGTCGTCTTCCGCCGAAGAGACACCCGCGAGGCATTGGCTGGACAGGATCGGCATTCCCAAGGCGCTCGCCTGGGGATTCCTGGGCGTGCTCATCTTCATGATCGGAGACGGTGTCGAGTCCGGTTACCTGTCCCCCTACCTCCTGGACGAGGGCATGTCCAAGGAGCGGGTGGCGCTGCTGTTCAGCGTCTACGGCGTCACCGCGAGCGTCGCCGCCTGGTTCTCCGGCGCCCTGTCGGACCTGTGGGGTCCGCGCCGGGTGATGATGCTGGGCCTCGGCATCTGGGGCGTGTTCCAGGTGGTGTTCCTGGTCTTCGCCGTCCCCACGGTCGACTTCTGGCTCCTGCTGCTCTCCTACGGGCTGCGCGGCTTCGGCTATCCGCTCTTCGCGTACGGCTTCCTCATCTGGGTCACGGCGGTGACGCCGAAGGCCCGGCTGGGCTCGGCTGTGGGCTGGTTCTGGTTCGCGTTCACGGGCGGGCTGCCGACGCTGGGGTCGCTGGTCGCCAGCTTCGCGGTGCCGCGGGTCGGCGCGTACAGCACGCTGTGGCTGTCGCTCGGGCTGGTCCTGGCGGGCGGCCTGATCGCCCTGCTGCTGGTGCGCGAGCCCACCGGCAGAAGCCGGCTCGCCCCCGCCGGGGAGCGCCCGGTCGCCACCCTGATCGGCTCGCTCGCGATCATCTGGCGCAACCCGAGGATCGGTACGGGCGCGGTCGTGCGGGCCATCAACACGGCGCCGCAGTTCGGCTTCCTGGTCTTCCTGCCGGTCTTCTTCACCGACACGCTGGGCTTCTCGCTCAGCGAGTGGCTCCAGCTGCTGTCCGCGATGTTCGCCACGAACATCTTCTTCAACCTGATCTTCGGCGTCGTCGGCGACCGCATCGGCTGGCAGCGCACCGTCGCCTGGTTCGGCGGGGTCGGCTGCGCCGTGACCACGCTGCTGCTCTACTACGGCACCGTGTCGGCGGGCGACAACTACGCCCTGGCGATGGTGCTGGTGAGCCTGTTCGGCGCGACGCTCGCCGGTTACGTACCGCTGTCGGCGCTGATGCCGTCGCTGGACCCGGCCCACAAGGGCCAGGCGATGTCGGCCCTCAACCTGGGCGCCGGAGCCAGCACCTTCCTCGGCCCGGCCCTGGTGGGCGTCTTCCTGGGGCCGCTGGGGGTCCAGGGCGTGATGTGGATCTTCGCGATGCTGTACCTGGCGAGCTCCGTCATGGCGCTGTTCCTGAAGCTGCCCGACCCGGTAGCGCCGGGGGCGCCGGGGTACTCGTCCCGCCCCGGCCCGGCATCGCGGGCACGGAACGAGTCGCCGGAGGCGTAGCGATGAGTGATGCGTGGGACTACCCGACCCCCTCCCAGGCGGAGGGCGAGCGCGAGCGCGAGCCGGGTATGGACGAACACCCCGACGTGGCCCGTTCGACTCCGTCCCAGGCGGAGGGCGAGCGCCTCGCCAATGAGGAGGAGCAGGAGTCCGGCAAGGACAAGGGCATGGACACGAGATAAGACGGTCGGCGATCGGTGAGGGGCGGGCGCCCGGCAGGCGCCCGCCTCTCGTCGACGAGGCTCCAGGCATGCCCGGCGATCAACGGGGCACCCGGCCGGATGGAGCGGGTCGCCGCGCACGGCCGGGACAGACGGCAGGTAGGGGTGCCCCGCTCCCCGTCTTCGAGGAGTTGTGGTGACTGATTCATATGGGGTTGAGGAGGACGCTGAGGTCCCGGATGTGCTGGGGGCGGCGGATACGGCACGGCGGGGAGGTGCCGTATGTGTGGCCTGAGTGGGGAGATCCGCTTCGACGACCGGCGGCCCGATGTGGCCGCGGTGGAACGCATGACCGACCGGCTGGCGGCCCGGGGGCCGGACGGCCGGGGCATCTGGTCACAGGGGCCCGTGGCGCTGGGCCATCGCCGCCTGAAGATCATCGATCTCTCGGAGCGCGGCGCACAGCCGATGACGGACACCGAGGCCCGGCTCACCGGGGTGTTCAACGGGTGCGTGTACAACTACCAGGCGGTGCGCGCCGAGCTGCGCGCCCTGGGGCACCGGTTCTTCTCCACCTCGGACACCGAGGTGATCCTGAAGGCCTACAGACAGTGGGGCACGGACTGCGTCGACCACTTCATCGGCATGTTCGTGTTCGTCATCGTCGAGAACGACACCGGCCGGGTGGTGCTGGCCAGGGATCGGCTGGGCATCAAGCCCCTGTACCTGGCCCACGCGCCCGGCCGGCTGCGGTTCGCCTCGACGCTGCCCGCCCTGCTCGCGGGCGGCGGCATCGACACGTCGCTCGACCCGGTCGCGCTGCACCAGTACCTGAGCTGGCACGCCACGGTGGCGGCGCCCCGCACGGTGCTCGCCGGGGTGCGCAAGCTGCCGCCCGCGACGGTGCGGGTGGTGGAGCCGGACGGCTCGTACCAGGACCGCTGCTACTGGCAGCCCTCGTACACGCGCCGCCCCGAGTTCGCCGGCATGGACGCCGGTGACTGGCGGGACGCGGTGCTGGACGCGCTGCGGACGGCGGTGCGCCGCCGGATGGTCGCCGACGTGCCGGTCGGCGTGCTGCTCTCGGGCGGTCTCGACTCGTCGCTGATCGTGGCGCTGCTGGCCGAGGAGGGACAGAAGGACCTGGCCACGTTCAGCGTCGGATTCGAGGCGGAGGGCGGCGAGGAGGGCGACGAGTTCACCTATTCGGACCTGATCGCCCGGCGCTACGACACCGACCACCACCAGCTGATGGTGCCCTCCGACCGGGTGTCGACCGCGCTCGACGCGGCGATCGCGGCCAT
The DNA here is from genome assembly GCF_002099185.1 of Streptomyces sp. CB03238. NCBI lineage: Bacteria > Bacillati > Actinomycetota > Actinomycetes > Kitasatosporales > Streptomycetaceae > Streptomyces > Streptomyces sp. CB03238. The sequence continues at coordinate 78,285 of NZ_NBCN01000021.1, forward strand.
GAGCGAGCCGATGATCAGCCATGACGTGGTCGCCTTCCACCTGCTGTCCGAGCTGGTCTCCAAGGAGGTCAGCGTCGTCCAGAGCGGTCAGGGCGCCGACGAGGTGTTCGCCGGCTACCGCTGGTACCCCGAGATGGCCGCCGTCGAGCGGGAGCGCGAGCCCGAGAGATACGCCGACGTGTACTTCGACCGGCCGCACTCCGACATGGCCCGGATCCTCCAGCCGCACATGCTCACCGACCACGACGTCTCCAGCCGGTTCGTACGCGAGCACATGGCCGCGCCCGGCGCCGAGACCGCCCTGGACGCGGCGCTGCGGCTGGACACGCACGTGATGCTGGTCGACGACCCGGTCAAGCGGGTCGACAACATGACCATGGACTGGGGCCTGGAGGCGCGCACGCCGTTCCTGGACCACGAGCTGGTGGAGCTGGCCGCGGCCTGCCCGCCGGAGCTGAAGCTCGCGCAGGGCGGCAAGGGCGTGATCAAGGACGCCGGACGGGCGCTGCTTCCGCGCGAGGTCGTCGACCGGCCCAAGGGGTACTTCCCGGTGCCGGCGATCCGGCACATGGCGGGTCCCGTGCTCGAACGGGTCCGTGAGGCGTTGTACGCGCCCGAGGCGAAGGCACGCGGTCTCTTCCAGGAGGAGTACATCGCCGAGCTGCTCGCCGCCCCCGACGACCACCGTACGAAGCGCGGGGCGAACGCCCTGTGGCACGTAGCGTTGCTGGAGATATGGCTGCAGACGCACAGGATCAGCTGACCGGAGCGACACCACCGGGCGGCGCCACGTCGGCGGCACCCTTGCTGGTGCCGCTCGCCGACGCGGCAGGCCTGCGGGACACCCCTCAGCCGCTGGTCTCGCACGGCTGCTGGTATCCGTCGGCGGACCCCACCGGCGAGCACGTGGCGTTCATCTGCGACCGGACCGGGGTGCCACAGCTGTGGACCGGGCCCGTGGACGGACGGTTCGACGGGGAGGGCATCCACCTGCTCGACTCCGACCCCGACCCCGTGACCGAGGTGGCGTGGTCGCCCGACGGGCGCTGGATCGCTTACACGGTCGCCCCCGGCGGCGGCGAGCACACCCGGGTGCTGTGCGTACGCCCGGACGGCACCGGACGGCGGATCGTGGCGGGCGCGGACTCGGGGAGCTCCGCGTACCTGGGGTGCTGGGCGCGTGACGGCTCGGCCGTGGCGGTCACGGTCGCCGAACCCCCGCTGTCGCTGGGCGGCCCGCCCGACCGCGAGGACGCCGCCGTGGAGGAGCCGGAGGCCTTCGGGGAACTGCCCGCCGACTGGGCGGGACGGGACGGCCACGCCACCCTGCTGGGCGGCGCGCACCGGGGCGAGGTCGGCCCGAAGGACGCGGGACCGGAGCTGGACGGTGCCGTGAGGGACCGGCTGAGCGCCTACCTGGTCGATCCGGACGGGGTCCGGTCGCCCGTGCTGGTGGCCACCGAGTCCGGGGCCGCGACGCTGCGGGTGTGCGACGTCAGCCAGGACGGGCGGTTCGCGCTGGTGCGCCGGGGGCCGCGCGGGCGGCGGGAGGCCGTGGTGGTGCGTACCGCCGACCTGGGCACGGGGTCCGTTCTGCGGGTGGCCGACGGGGACCCCTGGATCGGCCGGTTCTCGCCGGACGGCCGCACCGTGTGGCTGCGCAGCGACCACGAGCGGGAGTTCGCGGCGCTGCTGGCCGCCGGGCTGGACGGCGAAGGGCTGCGGACCGGACTGTCCGTGGTCGCCGAACGGGAGGGCAGCGACCTCGAACTGCTGGCGTTCGCCGAGGACGGGCGTACCGCCGCGCTCGCCTGGAACGTGCGGGGCGCGAGCGAGTTCCGGACGCTGGCACTGCCGGTGACCGAGCCGGCCGCGCCCGCGCCCAGCGGCGGCGCCACCGGAACGGCGCCGCCCCACGGGGTGGCCCTGCCGCACGAGGTGGTGACCCGGATCAGCCGGGCCGGGCCGGGCGGGCTGGTGCTGGCCCTGTCGGGTTCGCAGCGGAAGCCGGGCGTGTGGTGGGTGTCCGGGACGGCGTCCCCCGCCCGCACTCCCTGGTCGTCACGGGACGAGGACGCCGTACCGCCGGGGCGGCCGCCCGTGCGCCCGGCACCGCTGCGGCCCGCCGCGCGCGACGGGCTGGTGCTGGGCGGCTGGTACTACCGGGCGCCGGGGCGCGCCGAGGGCCGGCCGGCGCCGTGCGTGATCCACCTGCACGGCGGCCCGGAGGAGCAGGAACGGCCGGTGTTCGAGCCGCTGTACCACGAGCTGACCGGGCGGGGCCTGGACGTCTTCGCGCCCGACGTGCGCGGCTCCTCCGGCTACGGGCGGTCCTTCGTGGACGCCGACCTCGGTACGGGGCGGTTCGCGGCGATCGAGGACGTCGCCGACTGCGTGGCGCACGTGGTCCTGACCGGGCGCGCCGACCCCACGCGGCTGGCCGTGATGGGCCGCTCGTACGGCGGTTACCTCACGCTGGCCTCGCTGGTGTGGCACCCGGAGCTGTTCCGTACCGGCGTCGCGGTGTGCGGGATGTCGGACTTCGCGACGTTCTTCGCCGGGACCGAGCCGTGGATCGCGGAGTCGGCGGCCCACAAGTACGGCCACCCGGTGCGCGACCGGGAGTTGCTGCGCGCCCTGTCCCCCATGAGCCGGATCGACGAGCTGCGCGTACCGCTGCTGGCGGTGCACGGCGAGCACGACACCAACGTGCCTCCTGGCGAGTCGGAGCAGGTCGTGCGGGCGGCGCGGGAGCGGGGGCTCGCGGCGGAGCTGCTGATGCTGCGCGAGGAGGGCCACGATTTCCGGCGGGCCGACAACCGTCGGCTGTTCCGCCGGACCGCAGCCGACTGGATGGAGCGGCATCTGACCGGCTGAGCCGTGCGACGGCTCTGCCATGCGCATAAAGTGACCGAAGACGGGCATTCCGTATGTCGCTTCGGAAACCGACCCAGGATGTGGAGGCGCGGACGCATGATCCCCTCGCTCGCCTCGTACGCCGTGGTCGTCCCCACCATCGGACGGCCCTGCCTCGTCGACGCTCTCGCCGCGCTGGCCTCCTGCGAGGGGCCCGAACCGAGCCGGATCGTGCTGGTCGACGACCGCCCGGGTCCGCCGGGCGGCCCACTGCCACTGGAGGCGCTGGGGGCGCTCGCGGACCGCGCCCTCGTCCTGCGCACCGGCGGCCTCGGGCCCGCGGCGGCCCGCAACGCGGGGGTGCGCGCCGTGGAGGAACCATGGACGGTGCTCCTCGACGACGACGTACGGGTCAGCGCGTACTGGCGCGAACAGCTCGCCCGCGACCTGGCGGAGGCCTCCCCCGACACGGGCGGCGTGCAGGGCGTGGTCCGGGTGCCGCTGCCCGCCGACCGCCGCCCCACCGACTGGGAACGCAACACGGCGGGCCTCCAGGGCGCCCTGTGGGTGACCGCCGACATGGCCTACCGCACCGAGGTGCTCAAGGCGGTCGGCGGCTTCGACGAACGGTTCCCCCGGGCCTTCCGTGAGGACGCCGACCTGGCACTGCGGGTCATCGACGCGGGCTGGCGGATCGTACGCGGCGAACGGCGCACCGAGCATCCGGTGCGGCCCGCCGACCGGTGGGTGTCGTTGCGGCTCCAGAAGGGCAACGCGGACGACGCGCTGATGAAGCGGCTGCACGGCCCCGACTGGTGGGAGCGGGCCGCGGCGCCGCGCGGCCGGATCCGGCGGCACGCGGCGGTCACGGCGGCGGGCGTCGGTGCCCTGCTCCTCGCCGCCACCGGACGGCGGCGGGCCGCGCGCCTCGCCGCGGCGGGCTGGGCGCTGGGCACGGCGGAGTTCGCGCGGGCGCGGATCGCGCCGGGCCCGCGGACGCTGGACGAGATCGTGACCATGACGGCGACGAGCGCGCTCATCCCCGCCGTCGCCACCTGGCACCGGCTGTCCGGGGAGCTGCGCCACCGGTCGGCGGAGGCCTGGGACGGCGTCCTGTGACGCGCCCGGCGGCGGTGTTGTTCGACCGTGACGACACGCTCGTCGAGGACGTCCCGTACAACGGCGACCCGGAGAAGGTCCGCCCCATGCCCGGCGCCCGGGAGGCGCTGGGGCTGCTCAGGGAGCGCGGGCTGCGGCTCGGGGTGGTCTCGAACCAGTCGGGCATCGGGCGCGGAGTGCTGACGGAGGCCGACGTCCAGGCGGTCAACGCACGCATAGAAGCCTTGTTGGGCCCCTTCGACGCGTGGGTGCACTGCCCGCACCTACCGGACGACGGCTGCGGCTGCCGCAAACCGGCGCCGGGCCTGGTCGTGGAGGCGGCACGCCTCCTGGGCGTGCGGCCCGAGGAGTGCGTGGTGATCGGCGACATCGGCTCCGACATGGGCGCGGCGCTGGCTGCGGGCGCGCGGGGGGTGCTGGTGCCGACGGCGCGGACGCTGCCGGAGGAAGTGGCGGCCGCGCCCCACGTGTGCCGGGACCTGCTGAGCGCGGTACGACACGCGCTGGGGAGGCGGCCATGAGGGCGCTCGTCGTGCGCCTCGACAGCTTCGGGGACGTCCTGCTGGCCGGGCCCGCCGTACGAGCGGTCGCCCACCGGGCGGACCGGGTGACGCTGCTGTGCGGGCCGCGCGGGGCACCGGCCGCGCGGCTGTTGCCGGGCGTGGACGAGGTGCTGGTGTGGGACGCGCCCTGGGTGGGCTTCAGCCCGCCGCCCGTGGAGCGCGCCGACATCGACCAGGTGGTGACCCGTATCGCCGCCGCGCGCGCCGACGCCGCGCTCGTCCTGACGTCGTTCCACCAGAGCCCGCTGCCCGCCGCGCTGTTGCTGCGCATGGCGGGCGTCGGGCACATCGCCGCCGACAGTGTGGACGCCCCCGGTTCACTGCTGGACGTACGCCATCGGCGGGCGCCGCGCGCCCATGAGGCCGAGGCGGCATTGGACCTCGCCGGGGCGGCGGGCTTCCCCCGGCCGCCGGGCGACGACGGGCGGCTGCGCGTCCGCCACGCGCCGGGCGCGCCGGAACTGACCGGGCCGGGGCCGTACGTGGTGGTCCACCCGGGCGCGAGCGTGGAGGCCCGGCGGTGGAGCCCGGAACGGTGCGCCCAAGCGGTGCGGCTGCTGGCCGGGGCGGGCCACCGGGTCGTCGTCACCGGCGGGCCCGACGAGCGGGAGCTGACCGCGCTGGTCGCGGGCCGGGACGGGCTGGACCTCGGCGGCCGGACACAGCCGCCGCAACTGGCCGCGGTGCTGGCGACGGCCGGTGCGGTGGTCACCGGCAACACCGGCCCCGCGCACCTGGCGGCGGCCGTCGGCACCCCGATCGTCTCCCTCTTCTCACCGGTCGTCCCCGCCGAACGCTGGGGCCCGTACGGCGTCCCGCACGTCCTGCTGGGCGACCAGGCGGCACCGTGCGCGGACACCAGGGCCCGGGAGTGCCCGGTGCCCGGCCATCCGTGCCTGGACGGGGTGACGGCGGAGGACGTACTGGCGGCGGTGGAGAAGCTGCTCAAGGCCGGGGAATGAGCCCGGGGACCCACCGGCCCGCAGCCGCGCGACGGCCGGAGTGGGGCCGTGCAGGGTCGTCCCCGCAGAGGTTGGCGGCGCCGGGCGGGCTCCCTGTCCGACGTACCCAAGGCCGCCGGCCTCGAGGAGACGAGCCCGGAGGGGCCACGCCCCCCATCCACTGGGGGTGGCCGTCACCCGGCACCGCGCCAGATTCCGGCCGGCCGGTTGTATGCAGCCGTCCCGCAGAGCCGGACGGGCGGGCACAACGGCCACGGGTGCTCGTGCTGCGGGCGCTCGGCCTCGGTGATCTGCTGGCGGGGGTGCCGGCGCTGCGCGCGCTGCGGCGGGGCTTTCCGGGGTACGAGATCGTGCTGGCCGCGCCGGAGCAGTTGGCGGCGCCCGCGGCCGCGTCGGGGGCGGTGGACCGGCTGCTGCCGGCGTCGGCGCCCGGGAGGGCCGTACCGGTGCGGCTGGAGTGGGAGGGGCCGCCGCCGGACGTGGCGGTGGATCTGCACGGCAACGGACCGTCCAGCCACCGGCTGCTGCAACGTATGCACCCACAACGACTGCTGGCGTTCGCGCACCCCGGGACGCCGGAGATCGCGGGGCCCGGGTGGCGGGCCGACGAGCACGAGCGCGCCCGGTGGTGCCGGCTGCTGGAGTGGTACGGCATCCCGGCGGACCCGGCCGATCTGCGGCTGCCGGTGCCCGGCGTGCCGTCCCCCGCGCCCGGCGCGGTGGTCGTGCACCCGGGCGCCGACTCGGGGGCGCGGCGCTGGCCGGCGGAGCGGTACGCGGCGGTGGTGCGGGGGCTGCGGCAGCGCGGGTACCGGGTGGTGCTGACCGGCGGGCCGGGCGAGGACGAGTTGCTGGACCGGGTACGGGACGGAGCCCTCCAGCCGGACGACCACGAGGCTGCCGGGCCGCTCGGCACGTCGGCCCCGCGTGGCCCCGCCGGGGCGGCCGCAGCCGGTGGGCGCGCCGGGGAAGGGGGCGTGGACGGCGACGTCACCGTGTTCCGGGGCGGGCTGCCGTTCGAGCGGCTGGCCGCCCTGTTCGCGGGCGCGGCGGCCGTGGTGAGCGGCGACACCGGCATCGCGCACCTGGCGGTGGCGTACGGCGTCCCCTCCGTCACCCTGTTCGGCCCGGTATCACCCGGATTGTGGGGCCCGCCTCCGGGTACGCGGCACGTGGCGTTGTGGCACCCGGGGCCGCCGGGCGACCCGCACGGGCGGGAGCCCGACCCCCGGCTGTTGCGGATCCGGCCCGACGACGTCCTGAAGGCCCTGTTCGACCACCCGGAGGTACCGCGCCCGTGACCGCCGACAGCCGCACCACCGTCGTCGTGATCACCCACAACCGGCGTGACCAGCTCCTGGCGACGCTCGACCGCCTCGCCGCGCTGCCGGAGCGACCACCGCTGATCGTCGTCGACAACGCCTCGACCGACGGCACGCCGGAGGCCGTCGCCGACCGCCACCCCCAGGTCACGGTGCTGCCCCCGGGGCTGAACCTGGGCGCGGCGGGCCGCAATATCGGCGTACGGCACGCCCGTACGCCGTACGTGGCGTTCAGCGATGACGACTCGTGGTGGGAGCCGGGGGCGCTGGGGCGCGCGGCGGATCTGATGGACCGCCATCCGCGGCTGGGGCTGCTCGCCGCCCGTGTCCGGGTCGGCCCCGACGGGGAGCCGGACCCGCTGAACGACCAGCTCGCCGCCTCCCCGCTGGAGCGCGTCGCCGATCTGCCGGGGCCGCCGGTGCTGGGCTTCCTGGCGTGCGCCGCCGTGGCCCGGCGGGAGGCCTACCTGGAGGCGGGGGGCTACCACCCGATCCTGTTCCTGGGCGGTGAGGAGACGCTGCTGGCGTACGACCTGGCGGCGCGCGGCTGGGGCGTGTGCCACTCCCCCGACGTGGTGGCCGTGCACAGCCCGGTCGGCGGGGTGCGGCCCGGCCGGCCCGCCGTCCAGCTCCGCAACGCGGCGCTCACCGCGTGGCTGCGCCGCCCGCTGACGGTGGCGCTGCGGCACACGCGAGGGATCGCCGTACGGGCACGGCGGGAGCCGGAGGCCCGGGAGGCGCTGCGCGACCTGCTGGGCCGGCTGCCCGCCGCGCTGCGGGAGCGCCGGCCGCTCCCGGCGGCCGTGGAGGCGGCGGCCCGGGCCGTGGAAGGAGCCGTGGCGTGACGGACGGCCGCACGACCGTCGTCGTGATCACCCACAACCGGCGCGACGAGCTGCTGCGTACGCTGGGCAAGCTGGCCGCGCTGCCGGAACGCCCGCCGGTGATCGTCACCGACAACGGCTCGACGGACGGCACCGCGGAGGCGGTCGCCCGGCTCCACCCTGAGGTCACGCTGCTGACGCCGGGCCGGAATCTGGGGGCGGTGGGCCGCAATCTCGCGGTACGCCGGGTCCGTACGCCGTATGTCGCCTTCTGTGACGACGACTCCTGGTGGGAGCGGGGGTCGCTGGCGTACGCGGCGGATCTGCTGGACCGGCACGACCGGCTGGGGGCGGTCACCGCGCGGATCCTCGTCGAGCCGGACGGCCGGGAGGACCCGATCGTGGCCGAGCTGCGCGACTCGCCGATCCAGGGCCCGGACTGGCTGCCCGGTCCCGCGCTGGGGTCGTTCCTGGCGGCGGCGACGGTGCTGCGGACGGAGGCGTTCCGGGCGGCGGGCGGGTTCAGCGAGCGGATGTGGCTGGGCGGCGAGGAGGAGCTGCTCGCCACGGATCTGGCGACGCAGGGCTGGTGGCTGGCGTACGTGGCGGGGATGACCGTCCACCACGCGCCGTCGGTGGCGCGCGACCCGACGCTGCGGCGGGTGCACGGGCTGCGCAACACGCTGTGGTTCTGCTGGCTGCGCCGCCCGGTGCGGCCCGCGCTGCGCCGGACGCTGGACCTGGCGCGTACGGTTCCGCGCGACCGGGCGTCGCTGCGGGCGTTCGGGCTGGCGCTCGCGGGGCTGCCGTGGGTGCTGCGGGAGCGGCGGGTGGTGCCGCCGGCGGTGGAGGCGCGGCTGGGTGTGCTGGCGGAGTCGCAGCGCACGTCGACGGCTCGACGCTATGTGGGCTGACCGGGTGAGCTGATGATGTCCGATTCATCCGATCGTTCGGAGGGTACCCGGGGCGACATGATCACCATTGGGGTCGAGGAAGAGTACTTGCTGCTCGATCCGGACACGTGCCTGCCGGTCCCGCTGGCGGACCATGTACGCGCGGCGGCCGGTCTTGAGCCGATCGTCGAGGACGCGGAGGTCCAGTCGGAGCTGCTGCAGGCGCAGGTGGAGGTGGCCACGCCGGTGTGCACCGACCTGGAGGAGGTCGGCGGCCATCTGCTGCGGCTGCGCCACGCGCTCGGCACCGCGGCGGAGAAGAACGGCTGCCGGATCGCGGCCTGCGCGACGGCCCCCTACCGGGAGGTGGCGCCGGTGCCGGTCACGCAGAAGGCCCGCTACCTCGCGATGCGCTCCCAGGCACCGCAGCTGGTGGCCGAACAGCTCGTCAACGGGATGCATGTGCACGCGGCCGTGCCGGACCGGGAGATGGGCGTCGCGGTCCTGAGCCGGATACGCGTCTGGCTGCCCGTCCTGGTCGCCATGTCGGCCAACTCGCCCCTGTGGGACGGCAAGGACACCGGTTTCGCCAGCTGGCGCACGGTGATCTTCGGGCGCTGGCCGGTGAGCGGCCCGCCGCCCTCGTTCACCTCGCTCGCGGACCACGAGCGACGGGTGCAGTCGCTGCTGGACACCGGCATCATCACCGACACCGGCCAGCTGTACTGGCAGGCCCGGCTGTCCGACAAGTACCCGACCATCGAGGTGCGGTGCGCGGACGTGCAGCTGCGCGCGGACGCGGCGGTCATGTTCGCCGGGATCGTCCGCGGCCTGATCGCCACGGCCATCCGGGAGGAGAAGGCCGGCCTGCCGCTGCCGCAGTGCCCGCCGGAACTGCTCCAGGCGTCGAACTGGCACGCCGCCCGCCATGGTCTGAGCGGCCTGCTGGTCGATCCGGAGGGCAGGGCGCGGCGGGCGGGCGACGTGCTGTGCATGCTGCTCGACCACGTCACGCCCGCGCTCGACGAGGCCGGTGACAGCCGCGAGGTGGCCTCGCTGGTGCACCGGCTGCTCCAGCAGGGCACGCCGGCGGACCAGCAGCGCCGGGCGCTGGCGGAGGGCGGCCTGCCGGCTCTGGCGGAGCTGATCACCAGCGAGACCGTCGCGCCCTGATCCCGTCCGACCTGGGCGTATGAGCCCGTCGGACCGTCCCGGGAATACCTGCCGACGCCTCTGGCGCGGCCTCCGTCACCGTGCGTGACCACTCGAACGGCTCACACCACCGCGCCCCCGGCCCCCGTACGGCCGAGCCTGGTCGCAGGTGCAGGGGGCACTGGAGCGTCGTTCGCGTTCCGCACTCGTACGGAGGAGACCGCATGAACACCGCTTTCTCACGCAGCTGGAAACACGCCGTCGTCACCGGCGGCGCCGGCTTCGTCGGTTCGCACCTGTGCCATGCGCTGCTGGACTCGGGCACCGCCGTCACGTGCGTCGACGACTTCAGCACCGGGCGGCCGGAGAACATATCCGACCTGCTCGGCCACCCCGGCTTCACGCTCGTCGAGGCGAACGTCTCCGAGCCCTTCTCCGTCGACCGGCCGCCCGACCTGGTGCTGCACTTCGCGTCGCCCGCGTCCCCCGCCGACTATCTGCGCCTCCCGCTGCACACGCTGGACGCCGGCAGCCTCGGCACCCGCCACGCGCTGGAACTCGCGCACCGCTCCGGCGCCCGCTTCCTGCTCGCCTCCACCTCCGAGGTGTACGGCGACCCCCAGCAGCACCCCCAGAACGAGCGCTACTGGGGCAACGTCAACCCGGTCGGCCCGCGCAGCGTGTACGACGAGGCCAAGCGGTTCGGCGAGGCGCTGACCACCGCCGAGGCCGAGGTGCACGGCACGGACGCCGGCATCGTACGGCTGTTCAACACCTACGGTCCGCGGATGCGCGGCCACGACGGCCGGGCGGTCCCCACCTTCGTACGCCAGGCGCTCGACGGCGAGCCCCTCACGGTCACCGGCGACGGGCTGCAGACCCGGTCGCTGTGCTACATCGACGACACCGTGCGCGGCATCCTCGCCGCGGCGGCCCACGGCCTGCGCGGCCCGGTGAACATCGGCAACCCGACCGAGATCACCATGCTGGAACTGGCGCGGCTCGTCATCGAACTGACCGGCTCCGACTCGGAGATCCGCTTCATCGCACGGCCGACGGACGACCCGGCCGTGCGCTGCCCCGACATCACCCTGGCCCGCGACAAGCTCGAATGGGAGCCGGTGGTCGGTGCCGAGGAGGGTCTGCGGCGCACCATCGCCTGGTTCCGCGACCACGCGGACACCGACTCCTGACGCTCCCCTCCCCCGACTCGCCGAAAGGCCTGGGACCCCATGCGCATTCTCGGAATCAACGCACTCTTCCACGATCCCGCCGCCGCGCTGGTCATCGACGGCCGCACCGTCGCCGCCGCGGAGGAGGAGCGGTTCTCCCGCCGCAAGCACGGCAAGCGACCGGTGCCGTTCTCGGCCTGGGAACTGCCCGAGAAGGCCGCCGCCTGGTGCCTGAAGCGGGCGGGCCTGCGCCCCCAGGACCTGGACGCGGTGGCGTACTCCTTCGACCCCGAACTCGCCCGGCCCGCCGACGAGATGGGCCTGGACGACCCGTGGGACCACCTGCGCCTGACGTACGCGCGGGAGGCGCCCGGCTTCCTCAAGGCGACGCTGCCGGGCCTGGACCCGGGCATCGTCCGCTTCGTACCGCACCACATGGCGCACGCCGCCTCCGGTGCCTTCGCCGCCGAGGGCGCCGACACGTCGTCGGTGCTGGTCCTCGACGGGCGGGGCGAGCGCGCTTCGCACCTGGCGGCGCGCCGTGTCCACGACCGGCTGGAGGCGCTGTACGCGCAGGAGCTGCCGCACTCGCTGGGGCTGGTCTACGAGGAGCTGACCGACCACCTCGGGTTCCTGCGCTCCTCCGACGAGTTCAAGGTGATGGCGCTCGCCTCGCACGGCCGGCCCCGGATGCTGCCCGAGCTGCGGCGGTACGTGTACCCGACCGGTGACGGCGGGTTCCACGCGACCGGGGTGCCGTGGGCGGAGCTGTGCCCGCGGCGCCGCCCCGACGAGGCGTGGACGCAGGACCACGCGGACATCGCCGCCGGCGCGCAGGCCGTGCTGGAGGAGACGCTGCTGGACCTGGTGCGCTGGCTGCACGGCCAGACCCACGACGGCGTCCTCACCCTCGCCGGGGGTGTGGCCCTCAACTGCGTGGCCAATTCGCGCATCGCGCGCGAGGGCCCGTTCGACCGGGTCTGGGTGCAGCCCGCGGCCGGCGACGCCGGTACGGCGCTGGGCGGGGCGCTGCTGCTGGCGGCGGGCGGCGGGGACGATCCGGATCCGATGCCGGGCGCGGACCTGGGGCGGGACTGGTCCGACGCGGAGCTGGGCGCCTGGCTGAAGACGGCCGCCGTCCCGTTCGACCGGCCGGCGGACATCGCGGAGACGGTGGCCCAGGCACTGGCGGACAACGCGATCGTGGCCTGGTTCCAGGGGCGTTCTGAGTACGGGCCCAGGGCGCTCGGGCACCGCTCGCTGCTGGCCCACCCGGGGCACGCGGGGAACCTGGAACGGCTCAACGACGTGAAGGGGCGCGAGCAGTTCCGGCCGGTGGCGCCGATGGTGCTCGCGGACCGGGCGGCGGAGATCTTCGACGGCGTGATCCCGAGCCCGTACATGCTCTTCGTGCACGACGTGGCGCCCGAGTGGCGGGAACGCATCCCGGCCGTGGTGCACGTCGACGGCACGGCGCGGATCCAGACCGTCGACCGGCAGGCCGAGCCGCTGGTGGCACGGATGCTGACCGAGTTCGAGCGGCGCACCGGGCTGCCGGTGGTGGTCAACACCAGCCTCAACACGGCCGGCCGGCCCATGGTGGACGACCCGCGTGACGCCCTGGAGTGCTTCGGCTCGTCGCCCGTCGACCTGCTGGCCATCGGCCCGTACGCGGTGCGGCGCGGGGACTTCTTCCGCTCCGACGACACCGACGACGCGGCGCGGTGAGGGGAGGAGACGGCTCATGAACATCCTGCTGTGGCATGTGCACGGGTCCTGGACGACGGCGTTCGTCCAGGGGCCCCACACCTACCTGGTGCCGGTACTTCCGGACCGCGGTCCGGACGGACGCGGCCGGGCCCGTACGTTCACCTGGCCCGACTCGGTACGGGAGGTGACGCCCGAGCGGTTGCGGGACGCGCCGGTGGACCTGGTGGTCCTCCAGCGGCCGCACGAGTTCGAGCTGGCCGAGCGCTGGCTGGGCGGGCGCCGACCGGGCCGTGACGTACCGGCGGTGTACCTGGAGCACAACGCGCCCGACGGGAACGTCCCCGACACCCGTCATCCGTGCGCCGACCGCACCGGCCTGACGCTGGTGCACGTCACGCACTTCAACCGGCTGTTCTGGGACAGCGGTTCGGCACGGACCGAGGTGATCGAGCACGGGATCGTCGACCCGGGGCACCTGTACACCGGGCGCCTGGCGCGGGCGGCGGTCGTCGTCAACGAGCCCGTGCGGAGGGGTCGTTACACCGGTACGGATCTGCTGCCCGCGCTGTGCGAGGCGGCGCCGCTGGACGTGTTCGGCATGCGTACCGAGGGTCTCGCCGCGCACCTGGGCGTACCAGAGGAGCGGTGCCGCGGCGCCGACCTGCCGCAGCGGGAACTGCACGCGGCGATGGCGGAGCGCCGGCTGTATCTGCATCCGGTGCGCTGGACATCGCTGGGCCTGTCCCTGCTGGAGGCCATGCACCTGGGCATGCCGGTCGTGGCGCTGGCCACGACGGAGGCCATCGAGGCGGTGCCGGCCGGCGCCGGGACGCTGTCGACGCGGCCCGAGGTGCTGGCGCGGGCCGCCCGGCGCTACCTCGACGAGCCGGAGGCGGCGGCCGAGGACGGCGCGCGGGCCCGGCAGGCGGCGCTCGAACGGTACGGGCTCAAACGCTTCCTGAACGACTGGGAGCGCGTGATGACGGAGGTGCGCTCATGACATCCCTCGACCCCCTGGATCCCATGGACACCGGCCCGGGCCACCGCCGCCGGGTGGACGCCGGCGCGCTCGACGACGTGTTGGATGACGCCGACGGGCTCGGCGACATCGACGCCGAGGCCGAGGCGATCGAGGCCGAGGCTCTGGACGCCGGGGCCATCGACGTCGACGCTCTGGATGCCGAGTCGGTCGACATCGACATCGGTGCGGGCGGCCGGACCGGAGGCGGCCGCCACGGGCTGTCCATCGCGCTCGTCTCCGAGCACGCGAGCCCGCTCGCCGTGCTGGGCGGCGTCGACGCGGGCGGCCAGAACGTGCACGTCGCACGCCTCGCGAGCGCCCTCGCCGATCGCGGCCACCGCATCACCGTCTACACCCGCCGCGACTCCCCGGACCTCCCCGACCGGGTGATGCTGCGCCCCGGCGTCGAGGTGCGCCACGTGCCCGCCGGACCGCCCGAGCCCATCCCGAAGGACGAACTCCTGCCGTGCATGGCGGCGTTCGGCCGCTGGATGGCCCGCGAGTGGCGGACCCGGCCACCCGATCTGGTGCACTCGCACTTCTGGATGTCCGGCGTGGCCTCGCTGCGGGCGACCCGGGAGGCACGCCTGCCGTTGCTGCACACGTACCACGCGTTGGGAACGGTGAAGCGGCGCCACCAGAAGCAGGCCGACACCAGCCCGCCCGAGCGCATCGCCCGCGAACGAGAGGTGGGCCTGGGCTGCGACCGGGTGATCGCCACCTGCCACGATGAGGTCTTCGAGCTGAGCCGGATGCGGATACCGACCGACAAGGTGGGTGTCGTGCCGTGCGGCGTGGACACCGAGCAGTTCCGACCGGACGGCCCGGCCGCCGAGCGGGACGGCGGTGCCCGGTACCGGCTGCTCCAGTTGGGCCGCCTGGTGCCCCGCAAGGGCGCGGCGGTCTCCATCACGGCGCTCAGCCGGCTGCCCGACACGGAACTCCTCGTCGTCGGCGGCCCTCCGGCCGGCCGGCTCGACGCCGACCCGGAGGTACGCCGGCTGCGGGAGGTCGCCCGGCTGGCCGGCGTCGCGGACCGGGTCCGGTTCACCGGCGGCGTCGCCCCCGAGGACGTGGCGCCGCTGTTGCGCAGCGCGGACGTGGTGCTGTGCCCGGCGGACTACGAGCCGTTCGGCATCGTGCCGCTGGAGGCCATGGCGTGCGGGCGGCCCGTCGTCGCCAGCGCGGTGGGCGGACAGCTCGACACCGTCGCCGACCCGGACACCGGACGGCTGGTGCCGCCCCGCGACCCCGACGCGCTGGCCCGCGCGGTCGGCGAACTGCTCGCCGATCCCGCGCTGCGGGCGGCGTGTGGGGCGGCCGGCCGCCGCCGGGTGCTGAGCCGGTACGGCTGGGCGCGGGTCGCGGCGGCCACCGAGAAGGAGTACGCCGCGGTGCTCGCCGCCCGGCCCGCCGTGACGGGTGTGGCCTGACCGGCCCGACCACGGTCCAGCCGTACGACGAAGTCCGAAGGAGGTGTGGGCCCCGCCGCCGTCCCCCAGGGACGCGGTACGCCCGAACGCCATGACCGATCCCCTCGCTTCCCTCACCCTCGAAGCGGCGCACGAGCACTGCCGGGCGCTGCAGGACGCGCTCGGCCGGTTCCGGCGCCACCATCTGGACCGGATCGCGGAGTGGGGCGGCCATCTCGCGGCCGTCCTGCCGGTCGGCGGCCGGCTGCTGGCCGCCGGCAACGGCGGCAGCGCGGCACAGGCCCAGCACCTGACCGCCGAGCTCGTGGGCCGCTACCAGCGCGAACGCCCCGCCTTCTCGGCCATCTCCCTGCACGCCGAGACGTCCAGCGTGACGGCCATCGGCAACGACTACGGGTTCGACCAGGTGTACGCCCGTCAGGTCACCGCCCACGGCCGGCCCGGTGACGTGCTGGTGCTGCTGTCCACCTCGGGCCGCAGCGCCAACCTGATCGCGGCGGCCGTGACCGCCCGGCGGGCCGGGCTGCGGGTGTGGGCTCTGACCGGTCCACGGCCCAATCCACTGGCCGAGGCCGCCGACGAGGCCCTGTGCGTGGAGGCCGGTTCGACGGCGACCGTGCAGGAGACTCACCTGGTGGCCGTGCACCTGCTGTGCGAGTGCTTCGACGCGGCGGTGGCGGCGGGGCCGCCCACCCGTGCGGCGGGCGCGGCGGCGCCCGTCGCGGTCCGGCGGAGGATGTCATGAGCGCGTACAAGCCCTTGGTGGTCGTCGGTGACGTCCTGCTGGACGAGGACATCGAGGGCGTGTCGACCCGGCTGGCCCCGGACGCCCCGGCCCCGGTCGTCGACGTCACGGGCGACCAGCGCCGCCCCGGCGGTGCCGGGCTGGCGGCCGCGCTCGCGACGCGCGGCGGGCGGGACGTGGTGCTGGTGACCGCGCTGGGCGACGACCCGGCCAGCGAGGCGGTGCGGCGTTCGCTGCGCGGCCGGGTGCGGGTGGTGGAGCTGCCGCTGAACGGCACCCTGCCGGTGAAGACGCGGGTGCTGGCGTCCGGCCGGCCGCTGGTGCGGATCGACCGCGGCGGCGGTGACCCGGGCGAGCCGGACGGGGCGGTGCGCGAGACGCTCGCGCAGGCCCACGCCGTGCTCGTCGCCGACTACGGGCGGCACACCGCGAGCGCGGTACGGGAGCACCTGGCGGCCGTCGCGCCGAAGGTGCCGGTGGTGTGGGACCCGCACCTCAAGGGCGACGCGCCGGTGCCGGGCTCGCGGATCGTCACCCCGAACGCCGCCGAGACGATGGCGCTGTGCCGCGGCGACGGCGACTCACTGCGCGCGTTCGCGGAGCGGGGCGCGGATCTGGCCGAACGGTGGCGGGTGGCCGCGGTGGCCGTGACGCTCGGCGAGCGGGGCGTGCTGCTGACCCGGCCGGGTGCCACCACCCCGATGCTGGTCCCGGCGCCGTACCGGGCGGAGGGCGACGCGTGCGGTGCGGGCGACTGCTTCGCCGCCGCGACGGCCGCCGCGCTGGCGGACGGCGCCCTGCCGGAGGAGGCGGTGCAGCGGGCGGTGGCCGAGGCGGCCGCGTTCGTCGCCGCGGGCGGCGCGGGCAACCCGTCGCTGTGGCGTACGCCGCCCCCGGCCGGGCCACGGGAGGTGCCGGAGACCGACCCGTTCGTGCTGGCCGAGCAGGTGCGGGCGCGGGGCGGGACGGTCGTCGCGACGGGCGGCTGCTTCGACCTGCTGCACGCGGGCCACGTGGGCCTGCTGGAGAGCGCCCGCCGGATCGGCGACTGCCTCATCGTGTGCGTCAACTCCGACGAGTCCGTCGGGCGGCTCAAGGGCCCCGGCCGGCCCCTGAACCCGCTCCCCGACCGGGTGCGGGTGCTCGCGGGCCTCGGCAGCGTCGACGCGGTCGCCGTCTTCGACGGGGACACCCCGGCGGAGCTGCTGAGCCGGCTGCGGCCGGACGTGTGGGTCAAGGGCGGCGACTACTCCGCCGAGGACCTGCCGGAGGCGGAGGTGCTGCGCGCCTGGGGCGGCCAGGCGGTGGTGCTCCCGTACCTCGACGGCCGCTCCACGACCCTGCTGGCCCGTCGCGCCGCCCAAGCCGCGGCCCCGATCCGGCCCCCGGGCCGGTAACCGGCCGGTGGCTGCGCCCCCAGCCCCCCAGCCCCCCGGCGCCGTGCCGCGTATGGCGCGGCGCCGGGGGCGCCTCCACGCCCCCGTTGCGGGCACTCGCCACTGAGACGGCTCCCCCACCCGCTGTGCGCGATCGCCCCGCTGAGGCGGGGCGCCCCCACCCGCTGTGCGCGATCGCCCCGCTGAGGCGGGGCGCCTCCCCCCGTTGTGGGCAGTCGTTCCGCAGGGCGGAACGGGTGGGCACAACGGGACGGGGCGGTGCCTTTGCGGCGGTTCCTCCCGGGGCGGTGCCCGTTCCCGGTTCGCTCCGGTGCCGTGCGGGTCGGTGGCCTGCCGGGGGGTGGGGGGGGCGTGGCCCCTCCGGGCTCGTCTCCTCGAGGCCGGCGGCCTCGGGCGCGAGGAAGGGAGCCGTTACGGCGCCGCCGACCTCTGCGGGGACGACCCTGCACGGCCCCACCCCGGTCGTCGGCCGACTGCGGGCCGGTGGGGGGCAGGGGGTCACCCCGGTCGTCGGCCGGCCGCGGGCCGGTGGGAGGCAGGGGCACGGCCACTCCGGTGGCCGGCTGCGGGCCGGTGGGGGCCAGGGGCACGGCCCCACCGCGGCGGCGTGGCGTCAGGCCGCGGTGGAGAGGGCGGGGCGGTCCGTCAGGACGGGGGTGTCCGGGTGGAGCAGGACCGGCTCCGGGCCGCGGCGGCGCAGGAGGTACCCCGCCCCGATCGTGCCGGCGATGAGCAGGCCGCCCGCCACCAGGGCGCCGCGCGCGCCGGCCAGCTCCATGAGGAGGCCGAGCGCCGGGGGGCCGGCGAGGCCCCAGACGGTCTTGATGCTGCCCCAGACGCCGAGGACGCGGCCGCGCATATGGGCGGGCGGGTCCGTCTGGAGGACCGTCGTACCGGCCGTGTCGGAGACGGACTCGACGACGGCCATCGGCAGGACGAGGACCAGGAGGACGGCGAGCGACGGCGAGAGTCCGGCGACGACCTGGAGCAGCGCGCCACCGGCGGCCAGGGTGCCCACCAGGCGTACGGAGGGCTTGCGCAGCCGGGCGCCGAGAACGGCGCCGAGGATGCCGCCGACGGCGAGGACGGTGGAGACCGTGCCGAAGGCGCCGGCGCCGCCCGCGAGCGGGCCGGTGACGAGGACGGCGAGGGTGAGGCTGTAGTTCCGGCCGAAGATCGCGCTGATGCCGGTGATGCCGGCGAGGGCGACCAGCCGGGGGCGGCGGGCGAAGAAGGCCAGGCCTTCGCGGACCGTCATGGTGTCGTCGTCGCGCGGCGTGACCGGTTCGGCCTTGGTGGCGGCGTTCGCCACCGGGCGCAGGAACGGGATGACGGCGGCGACGAACAGGAACGACAGGCCGTTCGCGGCGTACGCGGCGGCCGTGCCGAAGACGCCGAGCGCGAGGCCGGCGAGGCCCGCGCCGGTGAGGCGGCCGGCGTTGTGGACCAGGGAGCCGACGCCGATGGCGGACGGCACGTCCTCGGCGCGGACCAGGTCGTTGCCGAGCAGCGCGCAGGCGGGCCCGTCGACGGTGGCGATGAGGCCGGTGACGGCCGCGAGCGCCATCAGGACGCCCAGGTTGAGCTGGTCGAACGCGACGAGCAGGGCCGTGGTGAAGGCGACCGCGCCGAGCAGCGCCTGGCTGACGGCGGCGGTGAACTTGCGGGGCCAGCGGTCGACGGCGGCGCCGCCCGCGACGCTCATCAGGAGCCCGGGCGCGGCCTGGACCGAGAGGGACAGGCCTGTCGCGGCGGCGGACCCGGTGATCTGGAGGACCAGCAGGTTCTGCACGGTGAGCTGCATCCACGTACCGGCGTTGGACACGAAGTTCGCGACCGACCACCAGCGCATGCTGCGGTACTTCAGGGAGCGCCACGGCGAGTGGTCACCGGAGCGGAATCGGCGGGCGAAGGGGCGGGCGGGCGCGGGGGCGTCAGAAGATGAAGGCACAGTGAGGTACGGGGGTGAAGAGTCCGGTGGACTCGGATGGCGGAATTCGGCGGAACTCAGGACACGGCTGCGTCGCACGGCCGATCCACCGGATCTGTCTGCTGCCGCGTCCCTCGTGAGGGGCGGTCGGGCAGCGTCGACCATGGTGGCAGACGGTGGACCGGCCCGGCGGGCCAACGGGCGCTGCCGGGAGGGCCGTAGGGCGTAAATCCCTTGCCCCGTCTGGGTTTGCGTACTTCTGGTGTGCTTGCTCACAGTGACCGCTCGGCATGCCGAACGTAGTGGCGCAGGCCACAGTGGAGGTCAGGTATCGGCAGGAGGAGGCAGGCATGGGCGGAGTGCGGGTCGATCTTGGGGGCAGGCAGGCGCTGGTCACCGGCGGGGCGCGCGGGCTGGGTGCCTCGATCACCCGGGCTCTGGCGGGGGCGGGGGCGTCGGTCCTGGTCGCGGATGTGCGCAAGGAGCAGGCGCGGGAGCTGTGCGAGGAGCTGGGGCGGGACGGGCGGGATGTTCGGTTCGTCGAGATGGACGTCCGGGACGCCGAGGCGGTGGCCGGTGTGTTCCGGGAGCTGGAGGAGGACGGTCAGCACGTGGACGTGCTGGTCAACAACGCGGCTGTGGATGTGTCCAAGCCCATCGAGCACCTCACGGCGGAGGAGGTGACGCGGGTGGTCACGACGAACCTGCTGGGGCCGATGTACCTGTGTCTGGAGTCCTACCGGCGGATGGTGGCGAGGGGTGGCGGCCGCATCGTGAACATCCTGTCGACCGCGTCGAACCGGACGTGGACGGAGGCCGGGCCGTATGCGGCGGGCAAGTCGGGGCTGCGGGCGTTCACGCACACGCTGTTCCAGGAGGCGCAGCGGGACTGCCCGGGCATCGGCGTGACGGGGATCATCGCGGGCGGCATGGAGACGCCGTTCATCCTGGAGCGTTTCCCGGACGCCGATGTGTCGATGCTGCAGAGCCCGGACATCGTGGCCGACACGGTGCTGTACGCGTTGTCGGTGCCGGAGGGCAGTGTGGTCCCGGAGCTGGTGGTGGTGCCGCGCAAGGAGCCGTCCTGGCCGTGATCAGCCGGGCGGCCGGCTGGTGCGCAGCATGCGGAGGACGGCCCGCTCGGCGGGGCCCTGGGTGGCGGGGATGCCGTACGCGCCCTCGTCGCCGAGGTGGGGCAGTGCGGCGGCCACGGTGACGCCCTCCTCGTACAGCTCGATCACGCGCGGGTTGATGTAGGAGGCCCGGCAGATGGCGGGGGTGTTGCCGAGGTATCCGGCGACTTCACGGGCGGCCCGGCTGATGGCGCGGCGGCGGGCGGTCTCGCTGTGGGCGACGCTCTGGGAGACGGCGAGGGCGACGGCGGCCATGACGGTGGCGTGCCAGGTGCGGAAGTCCTTGGCGGTGATCTCCAGGCCGGCGAGTTCCCTGAGGTACGCGTTGACGTCGGCGCCGCTCACCTCGTGCCAGGAGGGCCGCTCCCAGTAGGCGAGGAGCCGGTCGCCGCCGCCCTGACGGCGCAGCAGGGCGGTGAGGCTGCGGCAGGCGGCGGGGTCGGCGACGGTCTGGACGATCTCCTTGGCGTGCTTGCCGGTGTAGGTGAACAGGACGGCGCCGGCGTGGCAGCGGGAGTGTTCGCGCAGCAGGGTGGTCAGGCCGTAGCTGTTGTTCTCCTCGGTGTAGCGGTCGCTGCCGATGCGGAAGAACCCGAGGTCGAGCAGGCGTACGGCGGTGGCGAGGACGCGCCGGCGGGTGAGGCCCCCGTCGCTCAGGTGTCCCTCGACGGCCTCGCGGACGGCGGGGAGGCGTTCGGCGACGTCCAGGACGTGGTCGTGCTTGGCCTGCTCCTGCTCGGCGCGGAACTGCGGGTGGTAGAGGTACTGGCGGCGCCCGGCGGCGTCGGTGCCGACGGCCTGGAGGTGGCCGCTGGGCCTGGCGCAGATCCAGACGTCCCGCCAGGCCGGCGGGATGACCAGCGCCTTGACGCGGGCGAGTTCCGCCGGGTCGCGCAGGGGCTGTCCGGCGGGGTCGAGGTAGCGGAAGCCGCGGCCGTGGCGGAGGCGGGTGTAGCCGGGGTCGGTGGGGCGGCTGTGGGAGAGACGCAACGGATCCTCCTCGTCGGGACGCTACGGCCGGTGGAGAATCCGCGGGGCTGGATCGTCAGGTCGGTTTGAGCGGGTCGTGACCGATGTCCATCAGGCTGTGGCGCCAGTCGGTTCCCCCGGCCTGCGGTTCGAGGGAGGGGTCGCGCTGCGAGCGGACGATGTCGCAGACGCGCTGCATGACGCTCACGTCGTCCTGGGTGAGGTCGGTGCGGCGCTTGCCGAGGATGTCGAGGACACGTCGGCCCATGGGCTTTCCGGCGCGGTCGGGGACCTCTTCGGTCTCCTCGCCCGCCGATGCGACGTTGAGCCATTCCCGCAGCTCGCGCGAGGTCATGTTGACGACGGTGTGGAACTCGTCCCAGAGCCCGTCACTGATCTGTTCGGACACTGCCATGACGTACCTCCCGTGCGTGTCGGCCACCCCCGGGTTTCCGGGCCGGAGCCTCGGCAAACGTCAGGGCGGGATCGGCTGCTCGGCCCAGATGGTCTTGCCGGTGGGGGTGTAGCGGGTGCCCCACTGCTGGGTCATCTGGGCGATGAGGAACAGCCCGCGGCCGCCCTCGTCCTCGCTGCCCGCGCGCCGTAGGTGCGGCGAGGTGTGGCCGGTGTCGGACACCTCGCAGATGAGGGTCCGGTCGCGGATGAGCCGCAGCTGGATGGGGCCGGAGGCGTAGCGGATGGCGTTGGTGACGAGTTCGCTGACGACCAGTTCGGTGGTGAAGCCCAGCTCGCCGTCGAGCCCCCAGGCGCCCACCTGCCTGGTGGCCAGGGCGCGGGCCCGGCCGACCACTTCGGGGTCGTCGGGCAGGTCCCAGGCGGCCACCTCGTGGCTGTCGAGGGTGCGGGTGCGTACGAGGAGGAGCGCGGCGTCGTCGTCGACGGGGCCGGGCAGCAGCGTGGTGACGATCCGGTCGCACAGGTCGTCCAGGGGGCGCCGGTGCTCGGCGAGGACGGCGTGCAGCGCGTCGAGTTCGGCGTCGCGGTCCCGGTCGCGGCCCTGGATGAGCCCGTCGGTGAACAGGGCGATCAGGCTGCCTTCGGGGAGGGTGAACTCGGCGCTCTCGAACGGCAGGCCGCCCAGGCCCAGCGGCGGGCCGGCGGGCACGTCCGGGTGGCTGACGGCTCCGGTGCCGGGGTCGACGATCGAGGGCAGGGGGCTTCCGGCGCGGGCCATACTGCACCGCCCGGAAACCGGGTCGTAGACGGCGTACAGGCAGGTCACGCCGAGTGCGGCGTCCTCGGTCCCGGCCTGGACGGCGGTCTGTTCGTGGGCGTCCTGGGTGATCAGTTCGTCGAGGCGGGTGAGGAGTTCGTCGGGCGGCAGGTCGAGTCGGGCGAACGCGCGCACGCTCGTACGGAGGCGGCCCATGGTGGCGGCGGCGCGCACCCCGTGGCCGACGACGTCGCCGACGACGAGGCCGACGCGGGTGCCGGACAGGGCGATCACGTCGTACCAGTCGCCGCCGACTCCGGCCCGGTTGTCGGCCGGCAGGTAGCGGTGGGCGACGTCGACGGCGGTGAGGCGTGGCAGGTGGCGCGGCAGCAGGCTGCGCTGGAGGGTGAGGGCCGCGGCGTGTTCGCGGGTGAAGCGGCGCGCGTTGTCGATGCTGACGGCGGCGCGGGCGGCGAGTTCGTCGGCCACCAGCAGGTCGCCGGACTCGAACGGGTCGGGGTGGCGGTCGCGGCAGAAGGTCACCACGCCGAGCGGGCCGCCTTCGGTGCGCAGCGGCACGGCGAGCCGGGAGTGCGCGCTCTGCGTGGGCGTCGGCCCTTCCAGTACGGGCTGTCCGCCGGCCAGGCAGCGGGCCTGGAGGGAGTCCGCCGGGTAGGCGACCGGTCTGGCGGTCCTGGGGCCTTCCGAGGGGCCTTCCCACACCCGTACGACGCGTCTGGCGGTCGCCGTTCCGGGGGCCGGCTGGTCGCCCTCCAGGACGACGTCGATGAGGTCGACCGTGATGGCGTCGGCGAACTGCGGGACGGCGACGGCGGAGAGTTCCTGTGCCGTGCGGGTCATGTCCAGGGACGTGCCGACCCGGCCGCCGGCCCGTACGAGGAGGTCCAGGCGCTGCTGGGCGAGGTAGCGGTCGGTGATGTCCACCGTCTCCTCGCACACGCCGAGCGCGCGGCCGTCGGCGTCCTGGAGCCGGTAGTAGGAGCAGGACCAGACGTGGTCGTGTTCGGGGTCGGCGGGCGGGCGGCCGCTGTAGTGGAGTTCGATGACGGGCTCGCCGGTGGCGATCACCTGGCGCATGGTCTCCGTCAGGGTGCCCGGGTAGCCGTCGGAGAGGATCTCGCCGTCGGCGACCATCTCGTCGGGGCCGAGTCCGGCGTACTGGAAGGTGCCCATCTCGCGGTACAGGGCGTGGTTGGTCCATACGACCCGCAGGTCGGTGTCGTAGATGGCGAGGCCGACGGGCGACTGGGTGGCCAGGCCGCGGAGCATCGACTGGAGGGCCTCCCACCGCTCGGTCTCGTCGGCGTCGGCCACCGCGAGCAGCCGGGCGGGGCCGGCGCCGGCGTGGGACAGCGGGAGCGTCGCGGTCGCCACACGGACGATGTGGCCGTCCCGGTGGCGCATGTGGAGCACCTGGCGCCGGGCCAGCGCCGCGCCGGGCAGGGGCGCCGACATGCGGTACGCGCCGGGGCGGTCCACGACGAACGTGCCGATGGGGCGGCCGACCGCTTCGTGCGGCGGGTAGCCCAGCAGGGCGTGGGCCGCCGGACCCCAGCCGACGACCGTGCCGTCGCCGTCCAGCACGGCCGTCGCTGCTTTCGTGACGTCGAGGGGGCCGCGGAAGTCGGCATCCTCGGCCGCGTACACCGCGCTCATGGCACCTGCCTTCTTACGTCTCCTCATGGTCGGTCGGCGTTCCGTGCGGCACAACCGCGCTCATGCCGCGCTGCTCCGGCGGGGGCCGCCGTCGGGGCGGCGGGCGGCGAGGAGCAGGGCGATGTCGTCGGGCCGGTCGTGGGCGCCCGTGGCCTCGCGGATGAGCCGCTCGGCGGTGTCGGCGAGGGGGGACGGGCCGACCCCGGAGAGGGCGCCGCGCAGCCGCTCGATGCCCAGGTCGATGTCGGTTCCGGGCTGTTCGACGAGCCCGTCCGTGAACAGGGCGAGGACGTCGCCGGGCGCGAGCCGCAGTTCGGTGACCGGGTAGGTCGCTTCGGGGTCGACGCCCAGGACCACGCCGCCGGGCAGGTCGAGGACCTCCGTTGTGCCGTCCGGGTGACGCAGCAGGGGCTGGAGGTGGCCGGCGCGTACGGCGCGGGTGACGCCGGTCGCCGCGTCCAGGACGATGTAGCAGCAGGTGGCGAACTGGCCGGCGTCGAGGTCGATGAGCAGGCGGTTCGTCCCGCTCATCACCTCCTCGGGGTCGTGGCCGCTGAGGGCGAAGGCGCGTACGGCGCTGCGCAGCTGGCCCATGGTCGCGGCGGCGGCCACCCCGTGTCCCTGGACGTCGCCGATGATGAGGGCGATGCCGCGGCCGGTGTCGATGACGTCGTACCAGTCGCCGCCGACCTCCATGCCCTGGGTGCCGGGGAGGTAGCGGCCGGCGGTGTCGACGTCGTGGAGCCGGGGCAGCGTGTGCGGCAGGAGGGCGTCCTGGAGGCCTCGGGCGAGGGCGGCCTCGGAGTCGTAGCGCCGGGCGCGTTCGAGGGCCTGGGCGATCAGTCCGGCGAGGGCGGTGAGGACGGTGCGCTCCTCGGGGCTGAAGCCGCGGGGCTGGTCGAAGCCGAGGATGCAGGAGCCGACGGGGCGGCCGGAGGCGATGAGGGGCAGGAAGGCCCGGGCGCCGACGTGGGCGTCCATGGGGATGCCGGGGTAGGCGGCGGCGAGCCGCTGCATGGACTCGAAGAAGATGGGGCGGCCGGTGGTGAGGGTTTCGACGCCGGGCAGTTGGGCGTCGAGCCCGACGCCGTCGAAGCGGTCGAGGAAGCCTTGCGGGAAGCCGGTCTCCCAGGCGAGGTGGAGCTGGCGCTCGCTGAGGAGGTAGATCGCGAGCTGCCGGCCGCCGAACGCGGGCAGCAGTTCCTCGGTGACGACGGCGGACACCTGGCGGGCGGTGACGGCCTCGGTGAGCGCGATGGCGAGGGCGACGGGGCGGTACAGCATGGACGCCCGGTCGGCCGGGGAGCCGAGTCCGGCACCGGGCGAGGCGACGGAGCCGGGCGTGTACTCGGGCTGTTCGGCGGGGGCGAGGGTCATGGTCAGGCCCTCGTGGCCGGGGTGGAGGGAGACCGACAGCCACGTCTCGGGGTCGCGGTGCACCAGGAAGTGGACGGGCTCGTCGGAGAGCAGGGCGGCCCGGAAGTTGTCCTCGTACGCGGGCCGCCCGAACCAGGGCAGGGCCTCCCACAGGTCGCGCCCGATGAGCTGGGGCCTGCCGCGGCCGAGGAGGGTCTCGGCGCTGCGGCTCACGAACGTGATCCTCCCGAGCCGGTCCAGCGAGCAGATCCCGCCCGCCAACCGGTCGGCCGCCGCACCCCCGACAGCCCCGGCCCCCGGGTCCACCAGTACCCCCCGCAGCCGCCGCCCCGCCCCCGGACCGGCGGGCGCGTGGCTGCCGGGGCCGGCGGGGGCGCGGCTTCCCCCTGCGGCTGGCGGTGGACGTTCCTCCGCGGACCGGTCGGCGGGCGCCGGGGTGCTCGGGGCAGCGGTGGGCGGCTCCTGCACCGCGCGGTCGTCGGCGCCTCCGCTGACGGTCCCGCCGGCCACACGGTTCCCCGCACCGGCGGACTCGCGAGGCCCCGCCGCCGACCGGTCCGCGGGCACGGGGGCACGCGGGGTGGCGGGGGGAGGTGGCCGTCCGGTGTCGGGTGGGCGGTGCGCCGGGTCGTCGGAGAGTGGCCGGGGCACTCGGCCGCCGGGGGGCTGGTGGGGCGAGAGTTCCAGGAGGCAGGGGCGGCCGTCGCGGGCGCGCAGCCAGATGCGGCGGGTGTGGGGGTGGTCGGCGTCGGTGAGCCGTCGGGCGACGGTCCACAGGCCGTACGCGTCCTCCGGGGCGAGCAGGGCGGTGAAGGCGTCGATGGTGGCGGGCGGGCCGGTGTCCGGTGCGGCGCCGAGGATCGTACGGAACTCCTCGTCGGTGGTGACGGCACCGGTCGCGGTGTCCCAGTCGAGGTGGCCGGTCCGCACGGGCGGGGCGGTGCGCGTGGGCAGTTGGACGTTGACGGGCGGGTCGTCCCAGGCGACGGGGGTGCCCCCGGCGGCGAGGCCGGCGAACCGTGTGCCGAGGTGCCGCGCCGCCCGGTGCATCCGGCGCCGGTCGCCCGGGTCGACGGGGCGGCCGGGGGTGGCGGCGCGGAGGACCACGAGCACGCCGAAGCCGTCGCCGCCGTGGGCGACCGGCTCGTACAGCGACCCGAAGGGGAACGGCAGGCCCGCCATGAGCTGGGGGTAGCGGCGCATGGCGTCCTCGGCGTCGGCGAGGTGGACCGGCTTGCCGGAGCGGTGGGCGTCGGCCACCGGGAAGGGGCGGTTGATGTGCATGCGCCACCAGGGGTGGAACAGCAGGGCGGGCAGCCCGGCGAGGGCCGCCAGCCGCAGCAGCCCCGGGGTGCCGCTGCGCAGGTAGACGCCGCCGGCGAATCGCCGGTGGATTCGACGGCGCCCACCGTCGCCTCGGCCAGCGCCAGGGCCAGTGCGCCGGGCCGGCCCTCGGCGTTCCCGGTGCCGTTGCTGTGTGGTTTCCCTGGCATGTCCCAGCCTCACTCAGCGGGAGGTACCCGGCGCCGCCGTGCCCGGTACGGCACGGGTGCGGGCACACAGACAGCATGCTCCCGAGCGGCCGGGTCGCGCACATCGGTGGCCCGGGGGCGGCCGGACCGGGTGAGCTATGTTGAGCGGAATCGGGACAAGAAGGAGGCACACCGGTGGTGCCATCAGGGCAGCAGGCACGTGCGCAGGCGGCTGCGATCACGCCGGGCACGCCGTCCGCGGCGGCGGAGCCGGCCCCGGCCGTCCCCCTGGACCGGGTCATGGCGCTCTTCGGCGGCCACCGGCTGTCGCCCGCCCAACGCCGCATCGCCCAGTACATGATCGACCACCTCACCGAGGCCGCGTTCCTGTCGATCACGGATCTCGCGGAGCGCGTGGGGGTGAGCCAGCCGTCGGTGACGCGGTTCGCGACGTCCCTGGGGTACAGCGGGTTCCCCGCGCTCCGGGAGGCGTTGCAGCCCATCGCGCTCAGCGCGGTGGCCGGTGCGCCGGACACCCGCGAGGAGATCCGCCGCAATGAACTGCAGGCCGCCATCGACGCCGAGATCGAGAACCTGGAGCATCTGCGCCGCCTGCTCGCCGATCCCGGCCAGATCCTCGATGTGGGGCGTGAGTTGGCGACTTCCGTCCCCTTGACGGTCCTGGGTCTGCGCATCTCGGTGTCGCTGGCGGAGTACTTCGCGTACGCGGCCCGCCGTATCCACCCCGACGTGCGCCTGGTGACGCGCGGCGGCAGCGTG
This sequence comes from Streptomyces sp. CB03238, assembly GCF_002099185.1. Taxonomy (NCBI): domain Bacteria; kingdom Bacillati; phylum Actinomycetota; class Actinomycetes; order Kitasatosporales; family Streptomycetaceae; genus Streptomyces; species Streptomyces sp. CB03238. The sequence goes on from NZ_NBCN01000021.1 coordinate 105,966, forward strand.
GCCTACGACGCGCTGCTGCAGTCCCGGGAGGCGGGCGGGACGTGGGTGCTGGCGTTCGCGATGCCGAGGCACGCCCACGAGACCCTGGCCGCGATGCGGGCGGCCCGCCGGACGGGGCTGCACATCGCGCTGATCACGGATCTGACGCTCGGGTCGCTGGTGGACGAGGCGGATGTGACGCTGACGGCCGGGACGGGGTCGCGGCTGGTCTTCGACTCGTACGCGGCGCCCGGCGTCCTCGCGGCTTCGGTGCTCCAGGCCATGGCGGACGCCAACCCGGAGCGCACGCAGCTGCGGCTCGAGGGGTACGAACAGGCTGCGGAGCAGCACAACTTCTTCCTCGACGACTGAGCCCGGGACAAGGGCGTTTTCAGTCGTTTTCACGCGTCAGCAGCGCATGAAATTTTTCATACGCTTGCTTACTCGACGGTAAATATATTTACTGCACGGACACCCCGGTGAAACGGCCCGGGGTGTCGTGACAGAACACCGCGTGACGGCGCTCCCTCCTCGCGTCGCCCCCGGTGTTCCGACCGGGCGCTCCGCACTCCCCGCGGACACCCGTGGCGGCCCCGGTCAACCCCTGGGCCGGGGCCGCCGAAAGTCCTCCCGCGTCAGCCGGCGGTACCGGCCGTAGCCGGTGCCGCCGTGGTGGCCCCCGCCGTGGCGGCCAGCCTCGCGCGTGCGGCGGCCAGCGCTTGGTCCAGCTGCCGCGTTCCGGTGGTCACGCACAGCGTGTACGTGACATCGTCGAGCCGTCGTTTCAGGTCGGGCGCGAGGGCCAGCTCCTGGGAGGCGGTGCACAGGGATTCGTAACGGGCCACGAGCTCACGAAGCACTGCGGGATGCGCCAACAGCATGAACGTACCTGCCTTTCCCACGCCACGAAGCAAGGAGAGAGGGACGCCGATGCCTTCTCCAGGCCGGCCTCCCCAAGGCCGGGCGATGCGCCGGCCCCCGAACCGGGTCGCCCTCCCGCACATGGATGTGCCCGCACTCTCCGGTCCTCACACGACATTGTGATGCAACCGTGACGGATTCGCGCTGCGTGGGGAGAAAAGGTGCCTGTGCTCCATTGTCGTGACATGGACTTTGGTACCGGTATCCGGTTCCCGCGCCGGGGTACCCCTCGACCATGGCTGTGAACCCCATCGAAATGCAGAAGGCCCTCGGCGGCGTCGAATACCCGGCATCGAAGGAGCAGATCGTCGATCAAGCACAGAAGCACAAGGCCGACAAGAAGGTCATGGAGGCCCTGAAGTCCCTCCCCGAGAAGCAGTACGACTCGCCGGCCGCCGTGAACAAGGAGGTCGGCAAGGGCGGGTCCTGACCCGGCCCCCGCCTCACCGACGTCACACCACACGCCGTCCGCCCCGTCCCCCCATCCCGGGTGACGGGGCGGACGCATGCGTGCCCACGCACAGTCACGCACTCACCCGAGTGGACGGCGTGGGGCTGTGAACCTCCCGCCACCGCGCTCCACTGGCTGGACAGGGCGAACTCCGTTGCCCTGTGCAGGCAACCCCGGTGGCCCCATGGCCATCCTCCCTATGCGGCGGCCCCGAACTCCCGGCCGCCGTCCCGCACACCAGTGCATGGAGTGAGCAGCCCATGGTCCATATGTCGGTCGTCGTCCCGTGCTTCGACGAGAGCGAGGTGATCGACGCCTTTCACACCGCCCTGGTCGACGCCCTCGAACCGACCGCCGTGACCTTCGAGGTGTGTTACGTCGACGACGGCAGCGGCGACCGGACGGTGGACCGGCTGCGGGACCTCGCGGCGGCCGACGGGCGGGTGCGCTACACCTCCTTCAGCCGCAACTTCGGCAAGGAGTCCGCGCTGCTCGCCGGCATGCGCATGTCCCGGGGCGAGGTGGTCGTCCTCATGGACGCCGACCTCCAGCACCCTCCGGGCCTCCTCCCCCGCATGCTGGAGCTGCACCGGCACGGCTACGACCAGGTGATCGCCCAGCGCGACCGTACGGGCGAGGGCGCCGTACGCACCGCGCTCAGCCGCGCCTACTACCGCCTCGTCCGCCGCTTCATGGACGTCGAAGTCATCGACGGGGCGGGCGACTTCCGGCTCCTGTCGCGCCGCGCGGTCGACGCCCTGCTCTCCCTGCCCGAGAGCAACCGCTTCTCCAAGGGCCTGTTCTCCTGGATCGGGTTCGACACCGTCAGCTTCACCTACGAGAACGTCGAGCGCGCCGCCGGCCGGTCCAAGTGGGGCGGGCGCCGGCTGCTCAACTACGGCATCGACGGGCTGCTGTCGTTCAACAGCCGGCCGCTGCGCCTGGCCATCCACACCGGACTGTGGCTGTTCCTGTCCGCGCTCGTCTACGCCCTGTGGATCGTCGCCAACGCGGTCCTCAACGGCGTCGACACCCCCGGCTACGCGACCCTCATCACCGCCATCGTCGCGCTCAGCGGCATCCAGCTCGCCACACTCGGTGTCATCGGCGAGTACGTGGGCCGGATCTACCACGAGGCGAAGCGCCGCCCGCACTACGTGGTGCGGGAGACGGACCGGTCGGCGGCCGTCCGCCACGACGACATCCGCCTGGAGGCGGCGGGACGGGCCAGGCCGAAGTCGTGAGAGCGCCGGCCGTCCGCCAGTTCGTCACCTTCGCCGTCATCGGGCTGGTCAACACCGCCGTCTACTACGGCGTGTACGCCACGCTCAACATCTGGCTGCCCTACCTCGCCGCCCACGTCATCGGGTACGGGGTCAGCGTCGTGGGCTCGTTCCTGCTCAATTCGTACGTCACCGTCCGCACCCGCCCGACGTGGCGGGCGTTCGCCCGCTATCCCCTGTCGGGCGCGGCCAATGTCGTGGGCAGCGGGATCCTGCTCCATCTCGCCGTCAGCAGGCTGGGGATGGACGAGAACCTCGCGGCCATCGCCGCCGGTGTCGCCGTCACGCCGCTGTCGTTCCTGCTGGCCCGCTGGGCCATCACCTCCGGGGCGGCCGCGGCCCGTCGCTCGGGGCCGCGGCCGCCGCAGGAAGCTCAGGTCACGGAAGCCGGGTCCCGTGAGTGACCCTGTCCAGGTGGTAGTAGTCGGCGACGCACCGGGCCGGCCAGGGCCTGCGTCCGTTGTCGCCGAACGGCTCCAGCATCCTGCCGACCGACAGCGGCTTGTACGGGGCGACCTTGGCCCCGCTCGCCGCCTGCTCGCGCAGCCACTGGTCCTGACGGTCCCACTTCTGTGCCCGTACCTTCATGTCGTGGCCCAGGTGGTACAGGGGCGCGACGAGGCCGAGCACGGACACCGCGCACACGGCGGCGGCCAGTGCCGTCACGACGCCCGTCCTCCCGCCCCCGCGGAGGCGCAATGCGCGGCCCAGCAGGGCGCCGAGGCCGACGAGCAGCAGGACGTACACCAGCAGCCAGTCGTTCCAGGTCCGCTCGGTGCGCACCACCCGCTCGCCGAACGCGGGGTACGTGATGGCCGTGCACAGGTAGCCGCAGGCCAGGAAGGTGACCGCGCCGAGCGCCGCCAGCAGCAGCGGGCGGCACGGCATGAGCACCGGCCGGTGTCCCGTCCGGCGCCGCGCCAGCAGGCCCAGCAGCACGCCGGCGGCGACGGCCCCCACGTACTGCCAGGTCGTGAAGACGGTCTCCAGGATGCGGACGTAGGCGCGCAGCGAGCCGATCAGCGATTCCGGGGCGAGCACGGAGACGGTCTCGGCGTCGTACCGCTGCCGCCGGTTGCGCGAGCCGGGGGACGTCATCAGCACGAAGGTGCCGATGGCGACGCCCGCCATGCCGACGAGCGCCCAGCCGCGGACGTAGGAGCGGACGCGCTCGGTGAAGAGCAGCGGGGCGCACAGGACGGCGACGGCGAGCACCACCAGGGCGACGACCGACGCCTCCTCGGAGAGGGTGCCCATGAAGACGCCCGCCGCGAACACGACGGCCAGGGCGGCGATCCGGCCCCTCCGGGCGCGGGCCCGGAGCAGCGGGATCGCGGCCGCGCAGGCGAGCACCGGGGCGAGCGTGTGCGAGACGGAGGCGGCCGGCCAGTAGAAGGTCTTGTACGTGTTGGGCGTGGCGAAGAGGAACACCGCCGTGATCATCGACGCGATGAGCAGCGGCACCCCGCGCGGCACGCGCTGTCCGGCGGCACGCAGCGCGTGCACGGTCACGGCCCACAGCAGCACCAGCATCAGGACGCCGCTGATCACGGCGTACCACTGGTGCCCGGCGACCGGGAACTCGGCGTACAGCCCGACGAGGAGCCCGTTGGCGATCCGTCCGTTGTCGGTGACGTAGAACTTGCCGACCAGGCCCCAGATGCCCTGGTCGCGTACGACGGGCAGGAAGCACCATTCGTCGGCGCTGGGGCGGACGTACCGGCCGAGGTAGGAGGCGGCCGCGAGCAGGCCGAGCGGCAGCAGGGCGAGGCCCGCCGTCCACGCGGTCGTACGTGTCGTCCGTGACCCGCGCGGGTCACCGCCGCCCTTCTCGCGCCCGGGCCCGGGGCGCTTCCCCGGGTCCGGTGGGACGGTGACACTCGATGCGCCGACGGCCATGTCTTCTTCACTGCCTCTCGGGAAACCACTGGTACGACACCGAAGAGGTGAATCCGGCCGGTGCCGTTGTCCGCGCGCCGTACCGGATTCGGCGAATCGCGGACCGGTCTCCCACTCGACCGGCAGTTCAGGTTCCCCGCAACCGGCCGTCGCCCAGGTGGCTCAGGTGCGCAGCGCGGTCACCACGCGGCAGTAGGGCGATCCGTCGGGCCGCCGGCCGAACTCCTCCAGCGGGGACAGCTCCACCGTGAACCCGGTGCGGGTCAGCTCCGCGACGACGTCGGTGAGCCGGAGGGTGCGGTAGTACATGATGAAGCGCGGTCGCCACAGCAGGTTGCGCAGCCGCATCGCCGCGTCGAACGCCCACAGCTCCCAGTAGGGCAGGGAGCCGACCGGGGGCGGGGCGGGGATGGGGAAGACGAACCGGCCGCCGGGCCGCAGGGCCCGGTGCACCCCGGCGAACAGGCGGGGCCGCTCCTCGGGGAGGAAGTGCCCGAACGCCCCGAAGCTCACGGCCAGGTCGAAGGCGGAGCGGAACGGCAGGGCGCGGGCGTCGGCGCGTACCCAGTGGACGTCGGGGGTACCGCCGTTCGCGTCCGCGTGGGTGGCGCGGGCCTGGTCGAGCATGCCGGCGCTGAAGTCGACGCCCGTCACACGCTCCTGGCACAGCTCGCGCAGCACGCCCACCCCGGCTCCGGTACCGCAGCACACGTCGAGGCCGGCGCGGAACGGTCCGAGCGGGCGGAGGGCGTCGGCGACCGCACCCAGCACGCTGTCGGAGGTGCGGTAGGGGGTGTGGTCGAACTTGGGGGCCAGCAGGTCGTACCCGGTCTGTGTGGACGAGAGGGCCTGGGCGGCGAGTTCGCGGAGGGTCGGGCCGTGCGGGGTGAACATGGGCGCCTTTCAGATCAGGCCGGCGTTGAAGACGTCGAGCGGCAGGGTGCCGGTGCCTTCGCCGGAGGACGAGCCGGCGCCGGGGAGCGGGAGTTCGGCCCAGATGACCTTGCCGTGGGCGGTGTAACGGGTTCCCCAGCGTTCGGCCAGCTGGGCAACGAGGAAGAGGCCGCGGCCGCCCTCGTCGGTGGTGGCGGCGTACCGCAGGTGGGGAGAGGTGCTGTTGTGGTCGGCCACCTCGCAGGTCAGGCCGCGGTCGTACAGCAGGCGTACGCGGACGGGGGCGGCGCCGTAGCGGATGGCGTTGGTGATGAGCTCGCTGAGGATCAGCTCGGCGGCGAAGGACAGGTCGTCCAGGCCCCACTCGGTGAGCTTGCGTACGGCGGCCGAGCGTATGCCGCCTACGGCGCCGGGGTGGAACGGCACGTCCCAGTCGGCGACGCGGTCGCCGGCGAGCGCGCGGGTGCGGGCGACGAGGAGGGCCACGTCGTCCTTGGGGTGGGCGGGCAGGAGCTCGTCGAGGACCAGTTGGCAGCGGTCCTCGGGGGTGGCGGCGGGGCGGCCCAGGGCCTTGCGGAGCAGTTCGATGCCGACGTCGATGTCGCGGGTGCGGTCCTCGATCAGCCCGTCGGTGTAGAAGACGATCTGGCTGCCCTCGGCCAGCTCCAGTTCGGCGGTCTCGAAGGGTATGCCGCCGAGGCCGAGCGGCGGTCCGGCCGGCAGGTCGGGGAACTCGACGTCGCCGTCGGGGTGGATCAGCGCGGGCAGCGGGTGTCCCGCGCGGGCCATGGAGCAGCGCCGGGAGACGGGGTCGTACACCGCGTACAGGCAGGTCGCCCCGGTCATCCCGGCGGCGCCCGTGTCGTCCTCGTCCTCGTCCTGGTCGATGCGGCCGACGAGGTCGTCGAGGCGGCCGAGGAGTTCGTCGGGGGGCAGGTCGAGGGTGGAGAAGTTGTGTACGGCGGTACGCAGCCGGCCCATGGTGGCGGCGGCGTGCAGGCCGTGCCCGACGACGTCGCCGACGACGAGGGCGACCCGGCTGCCGGGCAGGGGGATCACGTCGAACCAGTCGCCGCCGACGCCCGACTGGGCGGGCAGGTAGCGGTGGGCCACCTCCAGGGCGCTCTGCTCGGGCAGGGCGCGGGGCAGCAGGCTGCGCTGGAGGGTGACGGCCATGGCGTGTTCGCGGGTGTAGCGGCGGGCGTTGTCGATGCAGACGGCGGCGCGGGCGACGAGCTCCTCGGCGAGGGCGAGGTCCTCCTCCTCGAAGGGTTCGGGCTTCTCGGAGCGCCAGAAGTTGGCGACGCCGAGGACGACGCCCCGGGCCTTGAGGGGGACGGCGATCAGGGAGTGGATGCCGTACTGGACGATCCGGGCCGCCCGCTCCGGGTCCTGGGCCTGCCAGCCGGGGGCCTTGGACAGGTCGGGCACCAGTTCCGCGCGGCCGCTGCCGTAGCCGCGTGCCTGGGGCGTGGAGGGGACGAAGCCGATCATCTTGCCGCGCGGGTAGAGGGGGTGGTCGTCGCGGATGCCGGCGACGGCGGTGCGGCGCATGTCGGCGGCCGTGCCGGAGGGCTCCTCGCCGCGCAGGACGGGGTCGGCGAGGTCGACGGTGACGAAGTCGGCGAAGCGCTGGACGGTGACCTCGGCGAGTTCCTCTGCGGTGCGGACGACGTCGAGGGTGGTGCCGATGCCGACGCCGGCGTCGTACAGCAGGTTGAGCCGTCTGCGGGCGCCCTCGGCGCGGCCGGTGAGGGAGCGCAGCTCGGTGGTGTCGCGGATGGTGGCGACGGTGCCGGCGGGGCCGCCGTGCCGGTCGGTGTGGCGCTGGTTGACGGCGAGCAGCCGGTCGCCGGCCGGGACGACCTCGTCGGTGGCGACGCGGCCGGAGCACAGCAGTTCGGCCATGCCGCGGTCGAGTCCCGGCAGGTCCTTGACGGTGCGGCCCTCGGCGTCGGGCGGCAGCTGGAGCAGCCGTTCGGCCTCGTCGTTGGCGAGCAGGAGCCTGCCGTCGCCGCCGACGATGACGACGCCCTCGCGTACGGAGTGCAGGACGGCGTCGTGGTGTTCGTACACCCGGGTCATCTCGGCGGGGCCGAGCCCGTGGGTCTGGCGGCGCAGCCGGCGGGCCACCAGGGCCGATCCCGCGGTGGCCACGGCGAGGCCGGCGGCGGCGGTGGCGAGGATGACCGGCAGCTGCCGGTTGACGACACCGGTGACGTTCCTGACCTCCAGTCCGGCGGAGACCAGGCCGATGATCTTCCCGTCGGAGCCCCGTACGGGCACGATGGCCTGCACCTCCTCGCCGAGCGGGCCGTCGACGCTCTCGGTGTGGACGCGGCCGGCCAGGGACGGTTCGATGGTGCCGACGAACCGTCCGCCGATCCGCTCGGGCTGGGGGTGGGTGTAGCGGATGCCGCGGGTGTCCATCACGACGATGAAGTCGACCCCGGCCCTCTCGCGGGCCGTTTCGGTGAGCGGCTGGAGCACGCTCGACGGGTCGGGATGGGTCTTCAGTACGCTCTCCAGGCCCGGGGAGTGGGCGAAGGATTCGGCGACGGCGATGGAGCGGTTGCGGGCTTCCCTGTCGCTGTCGCCTCGCGACTGGAGGAGCAGGGCCAGGACCGCGCCGAGCACCAGCAGCACGACGAGCGCCACCTGCAGGACGAAGACCTGTCCCGCGACGCTCCGTGGGCGCCTGTCGGCCAGTGACCGAACCGAGGCACCACGGAATCGGTCGAAGAAGTGGACCACGTTCCCCTTTCTAACACCGCACGCCCCATGGCGACCATGAGTGACCGCCGGTCGCCGGACGACCACGGGCCGCGTGCGGGCGGCGGGCGGGCGCTCGCGCCCCTGGGCGGGCCCTTGGCCGGGGGAATGCATCGTTCGCCCACAGCGCGTCCATACGTCGGCCAAGGGCGGGCCAACAGAGGTCAAACTCGAACACCCGGCGAGCAGTCGGACGTATGTTTCGCGACGTGACATGGCATCCAGGTGATGTACCGGCGGCCCTCCCCCTTCCCTCCCCGCGCGGCCGCCGTGCCCTGCTGCGTGCGGCGCTCGGCGGCACCGCCGCCCTCGGGTTCGCCCCCACGCCGGCCGTCGCGGCACCGCGCCCAGGCGCGGCGCGCCCCGGCACCCCGGTGGAGGCGTGGCGCGAACTGGTCCACGGCAACAAGCGCTGGCGCGCGCGGCACCAGGCGCATCCGCACGAGGGCGCGGAGGACCGGACGGCGGCCGTCGCCGGGCAGCATCCCTTCGCCCTGATCCTGGGCTGCGTCGATTCCCGTGTCCCGCCGGAGCTGATATTCGACCAGGGCCTGGGCGACCTGATGACGGTCCGCTCGGCGGGCGAGGTGCTGGACGAAGCGGTCCTCGGCAGCATCGCGTACGGGGTCCTGGAGCTGGGCATACCGCTCGTCGTGGTGCTGGGGCACCAGTCGTGCGGGGCCGTGGCGGCGGCGGTGAAGGCGGACGAGACCGGTGAGGAACCGCCCGCCCACATCGACTACATCGCCGAGGCGATCCGGCCCGCCATCGACCGGAGCACGGCGGGGGCGGCGCGGATCGACGCGACGATCACCGCGAACGTACGCCACGTACGTGCCCTGCTGGCCGCCGAACCGGATCTCGCCGCCCGGGTGGAGGCGCGCCGGCTGGCGATCGTGGGGGCGCGGTACGAGCTGGGCAGCCAGCTCATGCACCACGTCCACTAGGACCGCTCAGCCCACGCCCCGGGGACGGAACTGGATGCTGATCCGGGAGCCGGCGCCCTTGGCGGTCTTGGGGATGGCGTGCTCCCAGGTGCGCTGGCACGAGCCGCCCATCACGATCAGGTCGCCGTGCCCGAGCGGTACCCGCTTCGACGGGCCTCCGCCTCGGGGGCGCAGCGCCAGGTCTCGGGGCTCGCCGACCGACAGGATCGCGACCATGGTGTCCTCGCGCGAACCGCGCCCGATCCGGTCACCGTGCCAGGCGACGCTGTCCCGGCCGTCCCGGTAGTAGCAGAGCCCCGCCGTGGTGAACGGCTCGCCCAGTTCGGCGGCGTAGTACGCGGACAGGGCGGCGCGCGCCTCGTCGAGGACCGGGTGCGGCAGGGTGTCCCCTTCGCCGTAGAAGGCCAGGAGACGGGGTACGGCGACCTCGTGGTCGTACATCCGGCGCCGCTCGGCCCGCCAGGGCACGCCCTCGGCCAGCTCCTCGAACAGGGCGTCGGCTCCGTGCAGCCAGCCGGGGAGCAGGTCGATCCACGCGCCGTCGCCGAGTACGGTCCGCCGGACGCCGGTCAGCGGTCCGAGACGGATCTCGTCGGTCTGGTCGAAGAGCGAGCCCTGCACGTGCACTGACATGGATCCAGCGTACGAGCAAATCGAATGTATGATCTATTCGATCACTTCATGGTCCCTGAGCGGCCCGACCTCCAGGCCGCGTGACCGGCACTCCGCGACGAGCCCCGGCAGCGCGCCCAGCGCGGCCCGCCACGCCCCGGGGGCGCTCACCACGTCGGAGTCGTGGAGCAGCACCGTCCCGCCGCCGCGCAGTGTCCTGGTCACCTCGGCGTGCACGCTCCGCGCCGTCGCCTCGGCCGTCCAGTCCCGCCCCCACGCCGACCAGAGCACCGTGCGCAGCCCGGCGGCGCGGGCGGCGGACCACCGACCGCCGGTGAGGATGCCGTACGCCGGGCGGTACCACAGCGGCCGCCGTCCGGCCGCGTCGGCGACCAGGTCCGCCGTCCGCGCCAGGTCCCGGGCGTCCCGCAGCGGACGGGGGCACCAGGGCCGGTCGTGCCGCCAGCCGTGGACGGCCAGTTCATGGCCCTCCGCCGCGATCAGCCGGCCCAGGGCGGGTCGGCGTGCCAGCCGGCTGCCCAGCACGAAGAACGTGGCCCGTACGGACAGGGCGTCCAGGGCGCGCAGGAACTCGGGCGTGCTGTCGGGGTCCGGGCCGTCGTCGAACGTCAGCGCCACGTGCGACGGGTCGCCGCGCCCGTCGAGCCCCGGCCACAGCACGGCGCGCACGCCCGGCAGCCAGGTCGCGGCGGGCCCGATGTGCCAGGCGGCGACGGCACCCAGGGCGGCCGCCGGAAGGGCGTTCACCATCGTTCCTCCGGGCGCTCCGGGTCGTCCGTGACGAGCGGGGACCTGGCCAGCTGGACGCAGCCGGCCACCAGGACCGCGAGCGCCAGCGCCTCGAACACCACCCGCCAGCCCAAGTGGACCCGTTCCGCGAACAGCGTCACGCCCAGCACCACGCTCAGCAGGGCGTCCCCCAGGGTGAGGGCGGGCTGCGACGCCACCAGGCTGCCGGCCCGCAGCGTCACCTGGAGCAGCACGAAGCTCGCGAGCCCGACGCCCACCGCGGCGTACGGCTGCCATGTCGTGAGCACCGCGCCCACGCCGTCCGGGAGCCGCCCCAGCGCGTCCTTGAGCAGCGCCGCCGTGCACGCGAACCCGGTCGCGGTCGCCGTGCCCAGCACCGCGGCGCGCGGCGCCGGCGACAGGCGCAGCGCGACCACGCCCAGGACGGCCACGAAGGCGCCCGCGCCCAGGGCCGTCCACACCCAGTCCGCCACGGGCACCGTGGACCGGCCGCCCGTCGGGTCGGCCATCGCCAGGAACACGGCCAGGCCCAGGGCCATGGCGGCGAACGCCCACTTGGTGCGGGTGTCCGGGCGGCGCCGGAACACCACGCCGCCGACCACCAGCGTGAACATCAGTTCCGTACTCATCACCGGCTGCACCACGGACAGCGGCCCGGTGGCCAGGGCCAGCGCCTGGAGGATGCCCGACACCGCCAGCAGCGCCGCGCCCCACACCCACACCCGCCGGTGCACCAGTCCCGCCATCCACGAGCCGCGCCTCGCCGAGGCCGGGGTGGGGCCGGTGGCGGCGGCGCCCTGCCGCTGGAGCACGGACGCCCCGGCGTTGCCGAGGGCGGCCAGCAGCGCCAGGCAAATCGACAGCGCCAGCACCGGACTCAGCCGAACCGCTTGGCCATGGCGCGGAAGAAGCCCGGCACCGCACCGTGCATCCGGGCGGGCATCGCGAGCCAGCCCGGTACGAACACGTCGTCCCGGCCCCGTACGACCGCGCGCCACACCACCTCGGCCACCCGTTCGGCCGGCACCGGGCGCGGATGGTCACGGTGGTACGGGACGCCCCGGGTGGTGAAGAACGGCGTGTCCACCGCCCCCGGCAGCACGACGGTCACGCCCACGCGGGTACCGGCCAGCTCATAACGCAGGCTGTCGGCGAAGGCCAGCAGGCCGCCCTTGGTGGTGGCGTAGACCGCCTCGTTGGCCACCCCGACACGCCCGGCCATGGAACCGATCATCACCAGGTGCCCCACGCCCCGCTCCGCCATCGGCGGCAGCAGCAGCCGCACCAGGTGCACGACCGAGGTGAGGTTGACCGCGATCAGCCGGTCGACGGCGTCGGCGGGCATCCGGGGGAACGGCCCCGCCCAGCCGATGCCGGCCGCCGCCACCAGGACGTCGACCCGGCCCTCGCGCTCCAGCGCCTCGGCGGCCAGCCGCTCCACCCCCGCCCGCTCGGCCAGGTCCGCCCGCAGCGCGCCGCCGCCCGTCCGCCGCGCCACCGCCGCGAGCCGCTCCTCGTCGCGCCCGCCGAGCAGCAGCCGGCAACGGCCGTCGGCGGCGAACCGGTCGGCGACCGCCTCGCCGATCCCGGAGGACGCGCCCGTGACGAGCACGACCGGCCGCGCGACGGGTTCGCCGCCGACAGGCCGTCCCCTTCCTGGTGTGGCCTCTCGACGGGGCGTAAGGGGCATGGCGGATCCTCCGGACTGTCGTCGACCGTGCTCTTCCAGCGTCCCGGTTTCGCGCCGGTTCGCCTCTCCGTACCCGCCCATCACTCCCGCTGAATCCACCCGAACAGTCCGATTCGGCCGCTTCGGGGCCGCGCCACTGGGCCGGACGGACCACGATGGAACGGCACGGAACGGAGGGCGCCACATGGGGCGGCGATGCCTGGTCCTCAGCGCGAGCATGGGCGCGGGCCACGACACGGTGGCCCGCGAACTGGCACGCCGACTGCGCGCGGACGGCCACGAGGTCCTCGTACGGGACGTGCTGACGCTGCTGCCGCCCGGCACGGGACCGGCGATGCGCGGCTTCTACCGGTTCGTGGTGCGGCGCCTGCCCCCGGTGTACGCGGCGATCTACGCGCTGTTCCTGGCGCCCCGGCCCCGTGCCCACCGGGGGCTGGACGTCTCGCCGATGGCCGCGCTGGCCGAGCGGCGGCTGGGCGCGCTCGTGGCGCGGTGGCGGCCGGACGTGATCGTCTCCACGTTCCACCTGGCGGGCCAGATCACCGGCCGGATGCGCGGCCGGGGCGTGCTGCGGGTGCCGTGCGCGGTGTTCGTCACCGACTTCGCCGTGCACCGCGCCTGGCTGGACCCGGGCAACGACCTGTACCTGTGCGTCACCGAGACCGCCGCCCGGGCGGCCCGGGAGGGCACGGGGCGGACGGCCATCGCCACGGGGCCGGTCGTGCCGCCGGAGTTCCACGAAGCGGGGGCGGGGCACCGGGCGCCGGCGGCCGCACCGCGGGAAGCCGGGCCGCGGGAAGCCGGAGCGCGGGAAGCCGGAGCGCGGGAAGCCGGAGCGCGGGAAGCCAGGCCACGGGAAGCCAGGCCACGGGAAGCCGGGCAGCCGGACGGGAGCGGCCCGCGGGGCACGAGCACGGCCGGGCGGCAGGAGCTGGGCGCCGGCGGGGCGGGGGACGCGGACGCGGACGGCCGGCCGGTGGTGGTGTTGTCCGGTGGGGCGTGGGGCGTGGGGCCCGGGTTGTTGCGGACCGCCGGGGCGCTCGCCCGGCACGGCTTCCGTCCGGTGCTGCTGTGCGGGCGCGACGAGCGGCTGCGCCGGCGCGCCTCCCGGCTGCCGGGCGTCCGGGCGCTCGGCTGGACGGACGACATGCCGGGGCTGATGGCGTCGGCGCGGGTCCTGGTCGACAACGCGGCGGGCCAGACGGCGGTGCAGGCCCTCGCCGCCGGGCTCCCGGTCGTCGGTCACCGGCCCATCGCCGGGCACGGCGCCGTGGGGGTGCGGGAGATGGCGTCGGAGGGCCTGACCATGTACGCCGCCGATCTCCCCGGACTGCTGGCGGCGGTCGGCGAACTGGCCCGGCCCGGCCCCGCCCGGGAGGAGCGCGTGGCGGCCGGCTCGGCGGCGTTCCGGGCCGACGCCGCGCGTCTGGTCGTGCACCTCGCGGAGGCCGCCCACGCCACCGGCTGAATACGGCTACGGCGTCGCCCGCGCGGCCAGCCACTCCTCGTGGGCGCGCGTCACCCGCTCCCACAGGGCGGTCCGGTCGTCGGCGTCGAGGCCGTCCAGGTTCCGGCCGAAGACGTCCGCGAGCGCGGCGTACCACTCCCCCGCCGTGTCCAGCGGCCGCTCGGTGCGCCCGGCCGTGTCGATGCGGGTGAGGACGCGGCCCCGCAGCAGGTCCAGGCCCTTGGCGTCGCGGCGCAGGGCGGCGAAGGTCGTCAGGAACGGCGAGTCCGGCGCGGTGGACAGCCGCAGGTGCTCGTCGGCGAGGTCCGCCATGGTGACGGGCCGGGCGGCGAACTCCATGACCGGGAAGGCGCTCTGCGGGCCGTTGTGGAGCGTCCAGCCGCCCGGCTCGGTGACCGACGGTTCCATGCGGTACGTGAACGGGCCCTGCTGGTACGTGCCCGGGCGCAGCGGCAGCGGTTCGTGCGGCCCGTCGCCGAGCCCGGTGTCGACGAACCAGGCCTCTCCGTCGACGCGGACGGTCAGCGCCAGGTGGTTGCCGTTGGCGCCGCGCCCCTCGGGGTCGTGGTGGACGCCCCCGACATGGCGGGTGACGTCGTAGCCGAGGGCCTCGAGCAGGGCGGCGAAGCCGCCGTTCAGGTGGAAGCAGTAGCCGCCCTGCCCGGCGGCGAACCGGCGTACGGACAGCTCCGGTTCGATGCCGGGCGGCCTGCCGAGCTGGATGTCGATGTTCTCGTACGGAACACGTTCCAGATGCGCCCGCTGCAGCGCGCTCAGCGCCTCGGCGGAGGGCGCCCCGGGGTCGGTGACGCCCAGGCGGCCCAGGTAACCCTCAAAACTCTTTACACTCATGGCCGTTCACCCTAGTGCTGTGACCGGAAAGGTTCACCGGGTCGGGGCGTTGCGGCGCCTCGCGGAGCTGTCGGACCAGGCAAGCACGTCGAGGACGGGACGCGGCCCTCCGCCGGGTGCCGTAACCAGCCGAAAAGGTGCTGGCGTCCCCGTTTCCTCTCGCCTTTGCTGTGCGTTGATCAGCACACAGTCCGACGAACTAGGGGAACACGGTGAAGAAGTCCAGCATGGTGGTGACGGTCGCGGGCCTGATCCTGGCCACTGTGGCGGCACCGCAGGCAGTGGCGGACGACGGGGAGCCCGGGCACCAGTACGTCACCGAGCCGTGCCCGGGTGACCAGCAGTACTACCCCGGCGAGGACCCCTCCCGGTTCTGGGGTTGCTCCGACGGGACCGCCTACCGGTTTGACTGCCCCGCGGGCTTGCACTGGGACGTACGACTGAATACGTGCAACTGGCCGGACGTGGCGGGTCGAGTGGAAGGCGACCACGTCCCCCTCGCCTAATGCTGTAGACGGAAAGGTTTGCCAGACGCCGGGACCCGGTGAACCTTTCCGGTCACAGCACTGGCGAGAGCGCTCAGCGCAGGCCGAGGCAGGGCAGCCAGTCGCGCGGGGCGCCACGGGCGGTGAGGAGGGCGCTCAGCGCGCCCGGGGCGCCGGTCAGCAGCCCGGGCGGCCACGGCGTACCGAGCGCGTCGGGGAGCCGGGCCCGCAGGTGGGCGGTGAGACGGGCGCTCAGGGCGGCCGCGGCGGGCAGGCGGGCGTGGCGGTCGAAGGCGTTGGCCACGGCCAGTACGCCCGCCGCCCCGTGGCACAGCCCGAGGAGGTCGGCCGGGCCGTCGCCGAACAGGTGGAACCCCTCGTCGTACCGCTCGGCGAGCGTGTCGAACGCCGTGAGCGCCCAGTCGGCCGCCTCCCGGTCGGCCAGCGCGTCGGCCGCGTCCCACAGCGCCCAGGCGACGCCCGGGGTCCCGTAGCACCACGCCTGGCGGGGGTGCGCGCCCTGGGGCGGCGGGCCGTCGAGCCCCGCACCGGGCCAGGTGCGGATGGTGCGGGAGTCGTCGTAGGACTGGCGGACCAGCCAGCGCGTGGCGCGGCGCAGCGCGGTCGCGGCCCCCGGGTCGCCGGTGCGGCGAAGGGCGGCGGTCAGCGCGGTGACGACTCCGGCGGCACCGTGGCCCATGCCGGTGTTGACGCGACCGTGCACCCAGGACAGGTGCGGGTGCTGTTCATACTGACCGGTGCGGAGGCGGGGCAGGCCGTCGTGGTCGCACAGCGCCGCCAAGTGGCTGGCGGGTCCCTGGAGTTCGGTCGCCTTCGGGTCCGCTCCGGCGCACAGGGCCAGCAGAATGCCGGCGGGTCCGGTGATGAGGTCGTAGTCGGGGAAGGCGACGTCCGTGGTCCGCCAGGCCGTGGCGACGGTCTCGCCGGTCAGGTGGTCGCGCAGCCGGTCGGCCGCCCGGTGCAGCACCGGATGGAGCCGGGCGCCCAGCCGCAGTCCGACGAGCGTGCCGGCCAGACCACCGTCGTACAGGCCGGGGTGGCCGGGTCCGCGCCCCGCCGTCCTGGCCCAGCCGGCGACCGCGCGGGCCGCCGTGGCGGTGGCCTCCGGGCCGCCGGTCGCGGCCACGAGGCGGGCGAGGACGGGGATGCCGGGGTCGGCGGCGGGCGGGGTGTGACGGGGGTCCGTGGCCCACGTGTCCAGGTACGTGAGGGAGAGGTCGACGACCGGGTCCATCGGGCTCCTCGTGCGGCGGGGCCGGGGGTGGGCGGAGCCGCCCGGGCCTGCCGGGCGGCTCCTGGGTG
Organism: Streptomyces sp. CB03238; assembly: GCF_002099185.1. Taxonomy (NCBI): domain Bacteria; kingdom Bacillati; phylum Actinomycetota; class Actinomycetes; order Kitasatosporales; family Streptomycetaceae; genus Streptomyces; species Streptomyces sp. CB03238. The sequence goes on from NZ_NBCN01000021.1 coordinate 122,313, forward strand.
AGGCGGACGCGCCGCTCGGGCGCGCCCGCGTCAGGCACAGACGACCACGGTCGCGCAGACGACGATGGTGCACAGGCCGCTGCAGCCGGCCGTCGTGGGGTGGGCCTCGGGCAGGTCGGTGTCGGTGATGCGCTCGTCGAGGTCGTCGATGAGGGCGTCGAGGTCGGTGAGTTCGATGGTTCCGGGCATAATGGGTTCCCTTCTCGCACTAGTGGGCGATGGCCGCCCCGAGGTTCCGTCCGCCGGCTGCGGGCGGACCGTCGGGGACGTCTTGGGGGGCGCCGCGCCGCAAGGCGTCGGCGGCGGCCTCGGCGAGCTGCTCGATGGCGCGGACGCCGGTGTCGTACGGAAGTCTCAGCAGCACCTGGGCGGCGACGGCCGCGCCGCCGTGGAGCGGGTCGCGCAGCGGCAGGTCGCCGGGGGCGGGGAGCATCTCCTCGACGAGCAGTTCGGTGCCGGGCTGTTGGGCGCACAGCCGGTCGACGACCTGGAGGGCGGTCAGCGCGTCGAGGTCCACGGGGACGGGTTTCGCTCCGGCGGCCGTACGGAGGAAGGCGTGGCGGGGCAGTCCGTGCGCGTGCCGCAGGAGCGCGAGGGCGCGGACCTTGTGCAGGGCGTCGTCGCCGGGCTGCCACAGCCGGGCGCGGTCCAGGCGCCAGGTGGCCGGGGCGAGGACCAGCTCCCCGGCCGCGGTCAGCCGGGGCAGCCGGGTGTGTGCGGGCAGGGCGCCGTCCAGGCCGTCCAGGCGGAGGAGGTACGCGCCGGCGGGGTGACCGGCGGCGAGCAGTACCCGTAGCAGCTGGTCGTAGGGCGGGGCGGGGGTGCGCGTGGCGTGGTGGACGGGGATGACGCGGTGGCCGTCGGCCTCGGCGACGATCCGCCCGCCGCCGCGGGGGTCGCGGCGCACGGTGATCCGGTCCAGCGGGAGGTAGCACGCGCCTGTGCCGGAGGGGCCGTAGTACGGGGTCGGGTCGGGGTCGCCGGTCCACCAGCCGGTGGTCACCGGGCGGCGTACGGCGTTGGCGGCGCGCTCGCCGAGCGGCGGGACGAGCAGTTCGACGAACCGTACGCCGGTGTGCCGTTCGACGGCGGCGAGGAAGGCGCGGTGGGCGTCGGCGTTGCCGTGGCCGCCGTACAGGGCGCGCAGGCCGTCGGCGAACCGGGCGTCGAGCACGCCGGCGGCGGATGCGGTCTCCAGCACGGCGACGGGGCCGGAGCCCTCACCGGGCAGCGGGCGCAGCAGGCAGTCCAGGGGCCAGGGCGGCAGGGCGTCGTCGGCCGGCGGGGCGCCGAGGGCGTCCAGGAGCGCGTCGTCCACGTCGGCCGGCCCGGGCCCGGTGTGGGCGGCGAGGTGGGCCAGCAGCCGGGCGTAGCCGGAGCCGGGGGCGGTGGTCGCCGGCCAGCCCCCGTACCGGCGCAGCACCGCCGTCGTGGGAGGTGGGCCGCCGGTGGCGGTGGGGAGCAGGGCGGCGAGGATCTCGCTGACGGGGCGCGGCTGTTCGGTGATCGCGGCGAGCTCGGGCGCCTCGTGTGCGGTGGTGGTGCCGGCGTCGCGCAGGGCGGCGATCCGGGCCGCGACGCGCAGCCCGCGCCGTACCCGCCCGGCGGCCGCGGCGGGCATCGGGGCGGCCGGGGCGCGGTACGAGTCGAGGAACCAGCCGGCCGGGTCGCCGTCCGTGGGGGCGAGCGGCCGCGGCAGGGTGCCGTGCGCCGTGACCTCCTCGGGCGGTGTCCAGGCGCTGTGGCGGAGCCGGGGCGCCGTACAGACCTGGAGGACGCCCATGGTGTGCAGGTGCTGGAGGAAGCCGCGCAGGACGGCCGGGGCGGGGGCGTTGGTGCCGCCGTTGACGGTGCCCGCGCCCGCCGCCGCGCCCAGCAGGGTCTTCTCCAGCTCGCCCAGCGGGCACGGTCCGTCGGCGAGCAGGCTCAGTACGGTGTCCAGGGCGCGGGTGCGGCGCAGGACGACGTGGCGCAGCCTGCCGGGTTCGCGCGGGTCGACGGCATAGGCGCGCACGGAGGACGGCTCCGTGAAGTGCAGGGGCGCGGGCGCCAGCAGGGTGCCGGCGTCGGCGGTGCGCAGGTCGGGCGGTCCGGGTGGCCGGGAGCGGACGAGGTGGACGTTCTCGGTTCCGGTGGCGGCGAGGGCGCCGAGCGTGGTGCCGGGGGCGATCAGCAGGGTGCCGGGCGCCCGCGTACGGACCGGGGCGGTGGCGAGCTGGCCGGCCCAGCCCCTGGGGGTGGTCTTGGCCGCCGCGCGGCCCAGAACGCGCCAGATGTACGCGGCGCGCTTGCGCAGCCGCTTGCCTCCCCAGGACTCGCCGGCCGCCAGGCGCCGTTCGACGTCCCCGAGGAGACCGGGGGCCGCGCTGTCCAGGAGGTCCCGCAGGACGGGGTGGGCGCGGGCCAGGTCCCAGGCCCGTTCGGCCGCCCGTTCCTGGCCGTCGGCCACCGCCCGTTCCAGCTCCGCCCGTTCGGTGTGGGCCTGCTCGGCCTCGTACGCCAGCGCCCGGGCCTCGCCGGTCACCTCGGCCGCGACGGCGTGCCGTGGGAGGCGGTCAAGGAGGTCGAGGTCCGCGGCGCCCGGGGCGTTGCCGGCGTGCAGGCGCCTGCGCAGTGCCAGTACGGCCCCGCGGTCGGTGTCGGCCAGGTCCGGGTGGGGCACGACGCTCTCACCGAGCCGCTCGGCCAGGTCCCGGGCGCGGGCGGCCCGCTGTTCAGCGGCGCGGGCGTGGCGCGCGACCCGGTCGAACAGGGCGGGGTCGGCCGCGGAGGTCCAGGCCGCGCACGGCATGCCCGCGATCCGCAGCAGTGCCGTCGCGCCCGCGGCCTCGTCCGCGCCCTTGTCCCCGCGCGGGATCCGGTTCTCCCCCACGTCAGCAGGCCCTTTCGTCGCGGTCGCGGTCGCCGTGGCCGTCGGACGCGAGCGCCTCGGTCAGCAGGCTCTGCCGGGCCGGGGAGAACCGGCCCCGGTTCCAGTGGAAGATGGCGTAGTGGGCGGCGGCCCGCCGCGGGCCGACGAGCGCGTCGCCCGCCTCGAAGTAGTCGGTGCGCCAGCGGGACGCGGCCCGCCGGACGGCCTCCTGGTGGTCGCGCACACCGGTGCGCCAGGCCTCCGGGAGGGCGTCGAGCTGCTCCTCGAAGGGCAGGTTCCAGTACGCGCGGATACCGGCGGCCGCGCGCTGCCGGGACGCGTCGTGCAGGCCGTCGACGAGACGGCGCCCGGTCTCCTCCCGTACGACCTGCCAGACGCCACGGTGCTCCCAGCCCACGACGCCCAGGCCGTCCAGGACCGCGCGCAGCAGCGTGAGCGACACGCGCCAGTCCGCGGGAGCCTCCTTGCCGCGTGCGGCGTGGTGGTCCAGCCACGCCAGCGAGTCGGCCGTGAACAGGGCGTGCACCAGGGGCATGGCGCGCGGGCCGCCGAACAGGTAGGTCTCCGGCTCGTACACGCCCTCCGTGGGGCTCGTCCATGCGCCGTCCTGGCGGTCGAAGCGGCGGAGGAGTTCGGCGCGCAGGGCGGCCACGCCCGCCGGCCGGGGGGCGTGGAACCGGATGCGCAGACCGGGCGGCTTGTGCATGAAGAAGAAGTCGTCGGCCCAGCCGCAGCCGGTGAGTTCCTGGGCGGTCTCGGCGAGCCGCCGGTACAGGTCGGGCCAGGCGTCCGGCCACGGTGCCAGGCCGAGCTGGACCCAGCCGGTCTCGGGCAGGTCGTCGCGCAGCGCCCGCAGCCCGGCGGCCAGGAAGGTGCGGCGGGCCTCGGCGTACGCGGCGCCCTCCGCGGCGAGCGGCAGGGTGCCGAGGGATGCGGCACGCGCGTCCTGAAGGCAGTCGGCCAGCAGTCGCTCGACGTCCACCATGCGGCCTCCTCCGGGGGTGTCACTTCCTCCCAGTGGATGTCCGGGCCGCCGTCGTCCGAAAGCACGACAAAAGCTAGTCATACAATCAACTGAGGTGCGCGGGCGTGGAGTTGCCCTCCGCGCACCTACCGGCGCACATGCCGGCGGGTTGCCCGACGCCCGGCGGGTGGGCGGGCGACGGCACGCTTCCGCTCGCCGCGTGACAGCCCCCGGGAGAGGGCAAGGGTGACCGCGACCGAGGCGGTGGCCATGACGGCCATCGCCGTGGCCGGTGATGTGAGTTCGGCGGCGGTGCCCGCCAGGGCGGCTCCCACGCCCTGCATGGTGAGCATGCCGGAGGTGTGCAACCCCAGGGCGTGGCCGCTGAGTTCATCGGGCGTCAGGGCCATCAGCCGCTCCTGGAGCAGCAGGCTCGCCGAGTAGCCGAGCGCGGACAGAGCCACGGCCGCCACCGCCGCCGGCAGGGGCGGGCGGAGCGCGAGGAGCGCGTACGGGGCCGCGAGCAGCACCAGCAGCGGGGCGGCGAGGCCCCGGCGCCACCGTGTGGGTAAGAACCTGCCGGTCAGGATGTCACCGGCCAGCATCCCGGCGGCGGCGGACGCGAAGAGCGGGCCGGCGTCCTGGGGGGCGTACGGCACGAAGAGCGACTCGCAGCCGACGATCAGCCCGTTGGGCACCCACAGGGCGAGGTAGACGTACCGGCGGGGGCGGGAGGACCACAGGCGGGCGTTGTCGCGCCACGTCGTGGCGACGGAGGCCCGCCCGGCGGCGCGGGGCGGGCGGCGGGCGAGCCCGAACCGGGCGACGGCCGCGGCGGCCACGTACAGCGCGGCGCCGGTGAGCAGCGTGCCACGCGGCGACACGGTGGCGACGAGCACGCCACCGAGGCCGAACCCGCAGATCTGCGTGACGCCCACGGACGTGTTGAGCAGGGACCGGCCGAGCAGGTAACCGTCCTTCGCGACGATCTCGTGGAGCAGCCCGTAGCGCACTCCGCCGCCCAGCGACGCCAGCACGCCGAGCACCGCCAGGACGGCGAAGACGGCCCACACCGGCAGCCCGGGGACGGCCTGTACGGCGGTGCCGAGGCCGAACAGGACGGCGAGGCCGGTCATCGCGGCGCGCGGCGGCAGCCGGTCGGCCGCCGACAGCAGCGTCGTGGCGCCGACGACCTGGGCGAGGGCGGGACCGAACATGGCGAGCGCGGACAGCAGCGCGGAGCCGGTCGCCCGGTGGACCAGGGTGCTCAGGGCGAGGCCGCTGACGGTCTGGGCGGCCACCTGCGCGGCGGAGGCGAGGAAGAGGGGGGTGAACTCCGGGGTGCGGAAGAGTTCGCGGTAGGTGCGCATGTCCGGAGTCTGGGAGGCGGCGTGGCGGGGGCGTTACTGTTTCGCGCTCACGCGAAACATGGGGGTGTGCATGGGCTGGTGGCAGGTCAACGCGGACACGCTCGCGGGGAGCCGGTTCGTGGTGTCGCCGCTCGCCGAGGCCATCGCGTGCCTGAAGACCCTGGAACGGGGTACGGCCGCGCATCCGGGCGAGCGCGGGTGGCTGGACGCGCACCTGCCCGCCTACCGGGAGCGGCTGGCCGGCGACCCGGTCACCGCGCTGCTCGTACGGGCGGCCCTCGGGCGCACCTGGAACGCGGATTTCCTGACGCCGACGCCCGGTGGCGAGGGTGAGGCCGTGTTCGAGGAGGAGGTGGAGCGGATCCGTACATGGCCGCCCGGGGCCGCCCGCGCGGATCTGACCGTGTCGCTGGGCGGGCCGCTACCGGCCCGGCTACACCGCTCCGACCTGCCGGAGCGGACGGCGGAGCTACTGGCATGGGTGTGGACGCGTACGGTCCTGCCCTCGTGGCCGCGGCGGCGCCGGGTGCTGGAGGCCGATGTCGTGGCGCGTACGGCGCGGCTGGGCCGGGCCGGCTGGGCGGGCGCGCTGGACGGCATGCGGTCCGGGATGCGGTGGCTGGGCGGGGACCGGCTCCAGGTCAGTACGTACGCCTATCCGCCGCGGGAGATCTCCGGGGCGCGGCTGATGTTCGTGCCGGTCACTCCCCGGCAGAGCTGGTGCTCGTGGGACGCCCCGCACCGGTACGCCGTCGTGTACCCGTGCGCGGGCGTCCTGGCGGACGGGAGCGGCGGCGGGGCGGCGGGCGTGCCGGAGGCGCTGGGCGCGCTGCTGGGTGCGGCGCGGGCGGGTGTGCTCGTCCTGCTGGACACGCCCAAGAGCACGACGCAGTTGGTGGCGCTGACCGGGCAGGGCCTGGGGTCGGTGGGCCGCCACCTGAAGGTGCTGCTGGACGCCCGGCTGGTGCGGCGGCGGCGGGCCGGGCGGTCGGTGCTGTACTACCGCTCGGACGCCGGCGAGGCGCTGGTGCGGGCGCAGCACGGGGACGGTTGACGAGTCCGCTCCATGGGTCAGGTCGTGGTGGGGTCGCCCTTGATGAGGGCGAACGGGGCGCCCGAGGGGTCCATCAGCATGGCGAGCCGCCCGACGCCCGGGGCGTCGATGGGCGCGACCAGGGGTGTGGCGCCGTGTTCCGTGGCGGTGGCGAAGGTGGCGTCGCAGTCGGTCACGCCGAAGTACGGGTGCCACTCGGAGCCGGAGCCGGCGGCGAGGTTCTCCTCCTGCAGTTGCATGATGCCGCCCTGTCCGGGGTCGTCGTCCGTGCCGCCGCCGGGCGAGGAGACGACGGAGTAGACCATGCCGCCGCCCATGTCCATGTCCTGGTACTGCCAGGAGAAGACCGAGCGGTAGAAGTCCTTCGCGGCCGCCGCGTCGGTGGTGTAGAGCTCGGTCCAGCACAGGGTGTTGGGTTCCATGACCGTGTCCAGCCCCTTGGTGTCGCCCGGCTGCCACACGGCGAAGTCGGCGCCCGTCGGGTCGGTGAAGGCGGCCATCCGCCCGGCGGTGAAGACGTCCATGGGCGGGACGCGGACCGTACCGCCCGCCTGTTCCACGGCCTTGCTCGTGGCGTCGGCGTCGGGGGTGTGGAAGTACGGCGTCCACGAGGGGCTCGCGCCCTCCTCGGTGAGCGGGCCGAGGGCGGCGACCGTACCGCCGTCGCGCTGGAAGAAGCCGTAGCCGCCGGCCTCCGGGCCGGCCGACTGGAACGTCCAGCCGAACACGGCGGAGTAGAACGCGACGGCCGCGTCGGTGTCGGGGGCCCCGAGGTCGATCCAGTTGGGCGTGCCGGGTACGAAGTCGGTGGTCAGCATGGGTGGTCCTCCGATGAGCTGAGCAGCGCGTAGGCGGCCGGTACGAGGGTGTCCTGGCGGCTGTATCGGCGGGTGGCGAGGCCGACGAGGGCGGTACCGGTGTCGGGGCGGAAGCCGAGGAAGGCGGTCTGCCCGCAGGTGGCCCCGATGTGGAAGTACATGGTGCCGCCCTCGGCGGGGTGGTGGAACCAGGTCAGCGTGTGCGTCTCCCGGTGGCCGAACCCGCGGCGCAGCAGCGGGCGGCGTACCTCCCGCAGGGCGGCGGCCAGTGGGGAGCCGTCCGGGCGCAGATGCGCTTCCAGGAAGGTGAGCAGGTCGTACGGGGTGGCGCGGAGCGCGCCGGCCGCCTGGAAGCCGCCGATGTGCAGGGGCGGGGTGGGGGTGGTGCCGTCCAGTCGGTGGCCGGTGGCGTCGGTGTCCGGCCCGGTGGGGCGCAGCGCGGTGTCCGCCAGCCCGAGGGGGCGCAGTACGCGGTCGGTCAGGAGCCGTTCCCAGGGGGTGGCGGTGGCCGCGACGAGGGTGTGCCCGAGGACGGCGACCGCGAAGTTCGAGTAGCGCCACCGGGTGCCGGGCCGGTGTCGGGGGCGGGCGCGGAGGAAGGCGCGGACGACCCGTTCGGCGGGGTAGTGGGCGTAGGGGTTGGTGTACCAGCGGGGCAGGGCCTGGGGGTAGAAGTCGGCGGGCAGCGGGGGCAGTCCGGAGGTGTGGGTCATCAGGTGCGTGAGGGTGGCGGGGTGGCGGCCGGGGGGCCTGGCCGGGTCCAGGAGGGCGGTGGCCGGGTCGGTGCCGGACAGCGTGCCGGAGTGGATGAGGTCGGCGAGCAGCAGGCCGGTGTACGTCTTGGACGCCGATCCGAGCTCGTACCGCAGCCGGTCGCGCGGGACGGGCGGCGGCGGCGCGGTGCCGCCGCAGCGGACGGTGCGGCGGCCGTGCCGGGAGAGGGCGAGGACGACGTCGGGTGCGTCGACCGCCCGTACGGCCTCCTCCAACCGCTGCCCCGCGTCGTCGTGGTCCTGGTGGTGCTCGTGGTCGTCGGAAGCGGCGCGGTGCGCGTCCGCGGTCATGCGGGGGCCTCGGCGGTGAGCTGCGCGAGGGCGCGGGAGGTGGCCAGTACGGAGGCGAAGGCGGCGACCAGCGTGGAGTGGTACACGATGTCGAAGACGTCGTCGGGGTCGCCGTCGGGCATGGGCCCGAGCGCGGGCATGGCGCCGTCCGGCTGCTGGGCGGCGGCGAAGCCTTCCCACGCGCGCGCGTCGAGCGTGGGGCGGGGCAGGCAGGCGTCGACGACGAGCAGTTCGCCGAGCAGGTCCCAGCGCTCCAGGTCGAGCCAGTCATCCAGCCAGACCGGCAGCCACAGGTCGAGGTGGCTCGCGATGCGGGGCGGCAGGCCTGCGGGGTTCTCGCCCCAGTCGGTGAGGTGGAAGACGGTGTGGGTGATGTCGTACGCGGTGTGCGCGGAGACGGTCCACGGTTCGGGGGTGTGGCCCAGCCACGTCCGGCTGAGGGCCTCGTCCTCGGGCAGGCTCGCGGTCAGCCCGAAGCGGCGCTCGAACGCGCTCAGGCCGAGGCGTCTGACGGGCTGCACCTCCAGGGCCCCCCAGCCGGTGAGCCGGTGGTTGAGCCGGATCGCCCGCTCCAGGTCGGGCTGGCTGTAGCCGAGCTCCCGGAACGGGACGTACACCTCGAAGGGGATCGGGGAGGTCGGCTCGGTGCGCTGGCCGCGTACCAGCATCCGGCCGCCGTCCAGGACGTCGCGCCAGGCGTGGTCGAGCAGCCGGCGGGCGAGGTCGGCCTGGCGGGAGCCCGCCACTCCTTCGCGGAAGAGCACCTTACAGATGACGGCGAGTTCGCCGACCGGTTTGAACCGCTCGAGGAAGCCGATCTCCGGGTCGACGTCCGGTTCCAGCCGGAATCCGTCGCGGTGTTCGTGGAGCCACTCGATGGCGCCCACGCCGACCGTGTGGACGAGGCGGGTACTGGCGGCGCTCATGCCGGCACTCCTCGGTGGGTGTCGTCGGTGCTCCGGCCGGCCGGGCGGCGGGCCGCGGTCAGGGTGGCCGCGAAGGCCGCGACCAGCGTGGAGTGGTAGCAGTTGGCGAAGACCCGCAGGACCTCCTCGCCGCGCGGTCCGCGGCCCATCTCGGTCAGCGCGCCCGTATCGTCCTGGGCCTGGGCCACCGCTGCCCAGGCGTCCTCGGTCAGCTCCGGCGAGAGGGGCTCGGGCAGGCCGGCCGCGACGGCGAGCAACTCGCAGCACAGGTCCCAGTGCTGGGTCTCCACACAGCCGTCGAGCCAGGCCGGGAGCCAGGTGTCCAGGTAGGCCGCGACGTCCGCCGGTACGCCGTGCACGTCGTGGCCCCAGTCCGTGAGGTGGTACACGACGTGGGTGAGGGTGTATCCGGCGGTCCGCTCGAACAACCACGGTTCGGGCAGGCCGCCCAGCCAGGTGCGGCGCAGGACGGCGGTGGCCGCCTCGTGGGGGGTGAAGCCCGAGCGCCGCTCCGAGTTGAGGATGCTGAGCAGCCGGTTCGGCAGCAGTTCCGTGGTGCGCCAGCTGCGGGTGCGGAGGAGAGGGGCGGTGAAGTCCTCGTACGCGCGGTGCCGCAGACCGCCCGAGGCGAACGCGGCGTACACCTCCAGGGGGTAGGTGGCGCACGGTTCGAGGCGTTGCAGGTCGAGGAAGAGCGCCCCGTCGCGGGTCTGGTGCCAGGCGTGGTCCAGCAGGTCGGAGGCGGTGTCGTGGAGGGCCGAGCCGGGAGCGGTGTGGCGGCGTACGCAGACGCATGTCTGGGCCAGTTCGCCCAGGGGCTTCCAGGAGCTGTTGACGTCGGCGTCGGGTTCCAGCGCGTCGTCGCCGAGCCGGAAGCCGTCGCGGTTGTCGGACAGCCAGCGCAGGGCGGCCTCCGCCAGGCGTCGCACGTCCGTCGCCGTCACACCGGGGCTCCGGCCCGTACGTGGCGCGCCGCGTGCAGGTGCAGTGCCACCCGTGGGTCGTCGCCGCCCATCTGGGCCACGAACTCCAGCCCCGCGTCCAGACCCAGCGTCTCGGGCACGCCGTCGAGCACGGCCAGCCAGCGCCCGGCGCCGGCCGCCTGCTGCCAGCCGCGGCGGCGTACGGCCCGTACGAAGCCGCGGGCGACGTCGACCGCGCGGCGTCCGGCGACACGGGCGACCGCGCTGTCGGCCATACTGCCGGCCGCGCTGCCGGCCGCGCTGCCGGCCGCGGGAACGGCGAGTGCGGCCAGGAGGGCGAGCTGGTGCGTCAGGGCCTGCCAGGGCAGGTCGTCCAGCCAGGTGGCGTCCGGCTCGGTGCCGTCCGGCTCGGTGCCGTCGGGGGACTCCACGGCGGCGGAGGCGCCCAGGTCCCGCAGCGTGCGGGTCATGGCCCAGTGGGTCCAGCGCGAGGTGGCCGAGGCGTCGGGGGCGGGCGGGTAGGCGAGGACCGCCTTCTCGCACACCGCCAGGTCGGCGGGGGCGGGCGGGCGGCGGTACAGGACGCTCGGCAGCAGGACGTCCGCTCCCAGGACGCGTACCGCGGCGAGGCCGAGGTCGTCGTCCCCGATGGTGACCGCCGTACCGGCGGACACTCGGGAGTGGTCCCCGCTCGTGAGAGCAGAGACCACCTGGGTTGCGAGCTCCTGCACCGCGCCCATCAACGGGGTCGAAGTGCCGGGCTGCTCCATTCAGTTGCCCCTTCAACCCTTCTTGGGCCGCGGTGTCGGGGGCGACAGCAGCAGCTTGCCCGCACCGGCCTGCAGGGCCAGCCCCGCGCATTCACGCGTGTTGCGGTGGAAGCCTGAGACTTCGCCCGGGTTGAGGGCTTCCTCGATGTCGCTGTCCAGGACCTTCGTCCGGTCCCGGAGCTCGCGCTCGGTTGACGTCATGCCACCATCCCTTCATGCGGAAAGGAATGCCTTCTTCCACTTCCAGTGGACCCCAGTCCGGCAGTGGTCGCAAACGGCGGAAAACGTCCCTGCGGGAAACAGAGCGTGGCCCCCGCCGGTGAGAGCGGGGACCACGTGGGAGCGGGCTTCGGCACCGTACCGTCGGAGGGCTTGCGGCACCGGGCCGCTCAATTGCCCTGTCAGCCCTTCTTCGGGCGTGGCGTCGGAGGCGACAACAGCAGCTTGCCTGCGCCGGCCTCCAGGGCCAATATCCCGCATTCACGGGTGTCCCGGTAGAAACCTTCGGCTTCACCCGGGTTGAGGGCTTCCTCGATGTCGCTGTCCAGGACCTTCGTCCGGTCCCGGAGCTCGTACTCGGTTGACGTCATACCGCCATCCCTTCATGCGGAAAGGAATGCCTTCTTCCACTTCCAGTGGACCGCAGTCCGACATGGGGTGCAAATGGCGAATATTCAACGGTGTCGTACAGATTTCAAGCGGTGGGCCGTCCATGGGGGCGAGAGGGGGCCGGGGTACCCCGTCCGCCCTTCCCGGATGGCGCAATTGCCCGCTTGCCCATTAGATGGAGCAAACCGCGCGCCCCAGCGGCGCACGACGACCGACACGGTGTGAGCCTCACCGGAGTCCGGCGAACGGAGCCACGCCATGACAACCGACGACCCCACAACTCCCGCCACGGCGGCGGTCCCTGACCGGGCGAAGCCGCCCGGTCCGCCCGACCCCGCCACCGGCCCGGCCACCACGCCCGCCACCACGCCCGTCGACGCCGCGTACGCGGACGCCGTACGCCTCGGTGCCGCGTCACCGGCCGGCGAAACGCCCGTCGAGACCGCGCACCCGGATGCCCCGCACGCCGGGACCGCCCAGTCCAGGACGGCGCACACGAACGGCACGTACACGAACGGTACGTACGCGAACGGCACGTACGAGGATGCCCCGCGCCCCGGGACCGCGCCCTTCGCCGCCGACTTCCCCGGCACCGTGCCGCCGCGCCCGCAGACCCCGCCGTTCGAGGCCGCGCGCCCCGAGACGGTGCCTCCTGCCGTGACCGAGCGGGTGCCCGAGGCCGCCCCCGCCGCACCCACCGACAGGGACACGGACAGGAACACGGAAGCGGAGGCGGAGACGGAGACGGACGCGGCGCCCATGGACGCGCCACGTACCGCCGACGCCGTGCGCGCCGCCGCCGGGCCGGTGGATGCCGCGCTGGTGGATGCCGTTCTCGCCGGCTCGAAGAGCACCGGTGCGGACGGCGACGACAGCGACGAGCCCATAAGGACACTGCTCTGGACGGCTGCCACCTACCGGCCGCTGGAGGAGGTCGCCGCACTGGTGGCCCTGCTCAAGAGCACCGGAGCGGTCTCCAGCCCTGCCGACGAGGCGCTGCGCGCGGCCGCGGTGGTCCGGCCCCTGGAGGAGGTACGCCAACTGGTCGCCATGCTGAATGAGGCCGGCCACCCGCTCGACGAGGCCGATACGGCGCTGCGTGCCGCGGCCGTCGGCAGACCCATCGAGGACGTCGCCGAACTGGTGAGCATCCTCGGCACCGGTGACGCCGGCGCGCGGCCGGCACCGGCGGCGGCCTCCGCGTCGGCACCCGGACCCGCCGTGAAGCCGGGTGAAAGCCCCATCGCCGTACCGGAGAACCCCAACGTCCGTCCGCCGCGGTCCGCTTCGGTGACTCCGTCGCTGGAGCAGCCGGTCTCCGTGGCCGACCTGGCCCACGAGTCGGCCTCCCCCGCCCTGCGTTCCGGCCTGCGGTGGCCCGCGGCGGCCGCCCTGTTCGCCTGCGGCGTCATCCACCTGCCGACGGATCTCGCGGGGCTGCGGTCCGGTGGGAACGCCGACACCCTGGCCTTCGCCGTGACCGTGCTGTGCCTGGTCCTCGGGCTGTGGCTCGGCGTGCGGGACACCGTGCGGGTGTGGGCGGCCGCGGGAGCGACGGCCATCGGGGTGGTCGCCCTGCACGCGGTGGCGGGCGGCAGCGACTTCGACCCGCTGGGTGGCAGTGTGGGCGCGCCGTACGCCTGGGCGAGCGCCGCGGCGGTGATGTCCGCCGCGCTGACCGCGGCCTTGGCCGGTGCGGCCGTGCTGCGTCGGCAGAGAGAGCCCGACGCGACCAACGGCACATGACGGGCGATGCCCTCAGTGGGCCGCCTGCACACGGGAGCCGCTCTCCGCGCGGCTCCCGTCGCCGTGCCGGCCGCCGCTGCCGTTGCGGCTCCCCATGCGGGTGCCGTGCAGGGCGAACGCCGTGTTGACCAGCGCCACATGGCTGAAGGCCTGGGGCAGGTTGCCGAGCTGGCGGCGGGCCACGGGGTCCCACTCCTCCGACAGCAGCCCGACGTCGTTGCGTACCGCCAGGACACGTTCGAACTGCTCCCGGCCCTCCTGGTGGCGGCCGGTCAGGGCCAGGGAGTCCGCGAACCAGAGCGAGCAGGCCAGGAACGTGCCCTCGCCGCCGTACAGTCCGTCGACCTCGTGCACCCGGTCGTCGCCGCCCGAGTCGGCGTACCGCCGCAGGAAGCCGTGGTCGTCGAGCAGCCGGGCGGCCTCCAGCGTGCTGTGCAGCCGCCGGTCGTCCGGGGGGAGGAAGCCGAGCCGGGGCATGAGCAGCGCCGCCGCGTCGATCCGCCGTGAGCCGTAGTACTGCACGAAGCAGCCCAGTTCGCCGTCCCAGCCGTAGTGCAGGACGTCCTTGCGGATCTCCTGCCGCATGGCGCGCCAGCGCTCGGCCGAGCCGCGCAGTCCGGCGACCCGGGCCATGCGCAGCGCGCGGTCGGCCGCGACCCACGACATGATCTTGGAGTGGACGAAGTGCCGCCGCGGGCCCCGCACTTCCCACAGTCCCGCGTCCGGCTCCCGCCAGTGCTTCTCCAGGTACTCCATGAACGAGGCGATCAGGCGCCACACCTGGACGTCGATGGTGACTCCGGCCCGCAGCGCCGAGTAGACGGTGTTGAGGACCTCGCCGTACACGTCGAGCTGGAGCTGGCCGACTGCGGCGTTGCCGAACCGCACGGGCCGGGAGCCCTCGTAACCGGACAGCCAGGGGGCGGCCGTCTCGACGAGCCGCCGCTGTCCGGCGACTCCGTACAGCGGCTGGAGGTCGGACGGTTCACCCGCGATGGCGCGCACCAGCCAGTCCTTCCAGGCGACGGCTTCCTCGCGGTATCCGGAGCGCAGCAGGCACGAGAGCGTGAAGGTGGAATCGCGCAGCCAGCAGAATCGGTAGTCCCAGTTGCGTTCTCCGCCCAGGCATTCCGGGAGGGAGGAGGTGACGGCCGCGACAATTCCGCCGGTGGGTTCGTAGGTGAGCGCTTTGAGGGTGATGAGGGAACGGACGACGACATCGCGCCACGGCCCCTGGTAAAGGCATTTGGCCGCCCAATTGCGCCAGAATTCCAAAGTGGCGTCGAGCCCGGCCCCGGGGTCGGCGCCCGCGAGCGCGGGAATGTGCGAAGGGCTCCAGCGGAGTACGAAGGTGACCCGCTCCCCCGCCGACACGGAGAACGCGCAGGACGTACGGGACTTGGTGACGGACATGTCCACGGGGGCGTCGGCCCGCAGCAGCGCCGAGTCGGGTCCCGCGACCGCGGCGACCGTCCGGCCGTCGACCGTGCGGGTCCAGGGGACGATCCGCCCGTTGTCGAAGCGCAGTCTCAGGTCCGCACGCATGTCGACCCGCCCGGACACGCCCTCCACCCGCCGTACGACCTGGGGAAGGCCGCCTCGGGGCGGCATGAAGTCGGTGACCTTCACGGTCCCGCCGACGGTCTCCCAGACCGACTCGAGCACGAGTGTGTCGGGGACGTAGGCGCGCCGGCTGCATGTGTCCGCCCCGGCGGGCGCGATGCGCCAGTGGCCGTTGTCCTCGCCGCCGAGCAGCGCGGCGAAACAGGCGGGCGAATCGAAACGGGGCACACACAGCCAGTCGATCGCCCCGTCCTTCCCGACAAGGGCCGCCGTTTCAAGGTCTCCGATGAGGGCGTAGTCCTCGATTCGCCCGGCCATGAACTGAATTCTAGTCCTGGCTCCTGACGTGGGGGCAACGTTCCGAGGCCGCTCCTCGCGCATAACTTCCCAGCACTTTCCATGGATTTCCCCTTCCGAATTGACTGGCCATGGGGGGTGTGCTACGGATGGAAATCAGCAGGCCAGTTCCTTGCCGGCACGTCGCAGGAAGAGGTCCCCGTGTCCTCCGCCCAGGCAAGCCGTAATACGGCGCCCTATGTCCCGCACCCGCTGCGGCGGGTGACCGACTGGCCTGCCGCCGGAGCGCCGGTCGCCGACCGGCCCGGTCCCCGTCCCGTGCGACACCCCGGGCGGCATCCCGTACGCAGGGCCTCCGACCGCCTGGCGCCCGCCCCGAGCGCACGGTGCATGACCATGCGCAGGCCGTTTTCCGCGCCGCGTCGCCGCCGGGCCCGCGCCGTCGCCTCGCGCGCCACGGCACGCCGTCGCGACGACGGCTCCGACGGTGGTCCAGCCTGTAGCACTGCTGGTTCTTCACACACGGCCCGTAGGCCGTACCGGGCGCTGCCTCACGGCATGCTCGCCCTCCTTCGCGTGCTCGCCGTCCCCCTCGCCCTCGGCGTGGGGCACGGCCACGTGACCACGATCCATGTCGGGTGGCCGCAGGCCGGCGGGCGGATGCGGACGCTCCGCGCTGCGGCCACCACCCCCGGGGAAGCGATGCCGAGACCGGCCGCCGAGCCGCCGCTGGTGTACGCGCCGGTGCCGCGCGACGCCCGCGCGCCGACGGCCTTCGGCATCGTGTCGCCGGCGTTCCCGGTCCGGTGCTGGGCCCACCGGACCGGGAACGCCGTCAACTCCTCGCCCCTCTCCTTGCCCTCGCCCCTCTCCTTGTCCTCGTTCACGGTCCGGCCATGACCACCGGAGCGCACCGCCCGCGCGTCCTGCTGCTCGCCAGCGGCCCGCTCGACCGCGAGGACGGGGCGGACACCCAGCTGGCGGCGGCCGTCGCGGACGCGGTGACGGACGCGGACTTCACCTGGTTCGCCCGGTGGCCGCGCCGGGGCGGCCCGCGCCGCCCCGTCGAGCGCGGCCGGCCGGTGCCACTGCCCTCCCCGGACGGCCCGCCCCGGCTCCCGCAGCGGCTACAGATGGCCGCCGCCGGCGCCGTACTGGCCCGCCGCGTCGATCTCGTCCACGCGGTGCTGGCCGTCGACGACGGCTTTCCGGTGTTCTCCCGGCTGTGGCCGCCGCTGCTGCGCGGCAAGCCGGTGCTGCACACCGTCCCGGGCGTACAGGACCCACGGCTGCTGCGCCGGTCGCGCCCGCTCGGCCAGACGGTGGCGCTGTCCTCCGCGACCGCCAAGGTGCTGAGCGCCGCGGGCTTCGGCCAGGTGCTGGTCGTCCCGCCGGCGGTGCGGCTGGACCGGTGGCCGTACACGCCCCGCCCGTCGGGCACCACGCCCAGGGTGCTGGTCATCGGCCACCACGGCGGCACGGAGGAGGCCGTCATGGCGGCCGGCGTGGCGACCAGGGCCGGGGCGCGGTTCCGGCTGACGCTGGTGCTGCGCTCCCGCACCGGTCACCACGTCCGGGCGCCGGACGCGTCGGTGCGGGCGCTGGCGGAGCGCGAGGGGCTGCGGGACGTGGAACTCCTCGGGTACGTAACGGACATGCGGGAACTGGTGGCGTCGGCGGACGTGCTGCTGTTCGTGCCGCGTGTGCTGGGCGTCAGGTCGGACGTCCCGCTGACCGTTCTGGAGGCGCTGAGCACCGGCCGTCCGGTGATCCTCGGTGACCATCCGCAGTTCGCCGCGCTCGGTGACACCGTGCTGCGGGCGCCGGTCGGCGACGCGCGCCGTACCGGGCATCTGCTGCGGCAGCTGCTGGACCGGCCGCACTGGTGGCAGGTGCTCTCCGAGCAGGGCCGGGCCACGGTGGAGGAGCGCTTCGGGCCGGAGCGGTTCGCGGCGCGGTACGCCCGCCTCTACCGGGAGTTGCTGAATCGCTGAGCCCAGTCACTCGTCCATCCCGTCCATCTCGTCCATCTCGTCCATGGGGATGCGGACCGCCTGGAGGAGCACCATGCCCGTGTCCCCGTAGTCCGGCAGTGTGGGGTCCTTGTCGACGCGGGTGATCTGCAGTCGCTCGGTGTACGGGGCGAAGACGTGCCGTACCGCCGCGGTGTCCACCGGGAAGGCGGGCCAGACCAGGCCGGCGCCGATGTGGTAGCTCGGCATGTTCTCCATGAACGCGGCGACGAGGTGTCCCCCGGGGTGTACGGAGTGGATGAACAGGCCGCACAGCTCGGCGAATTCGTCCGCGTCCTCGGTGACGCTCTCGGCGACGAAGTTCATCGACGCGAGGTCGTAGGCGCCGGCCGGGACGGCGGTCGCGTCGGCGTGCAGCACCCGTACCCGGGAGAGGGCCTCGGTGAGGCTTTCGGGCAGGCGGGGGTCGAGGCCGCGGCACAGGGCGTAGAACGTGTCCCAGCTGGCGTCGGGGCGGTCCAGCTGCCCGGCCAGGTAGGCGACGTTGGCGGCGCTGGGTTCCAGGGCGTCGATACGGCGGGCGACGGCCGCGGCGACCATCAGCGGGTACAGGTTCGGCCCGGCGCCGAACTCCAGGCCGCGTCCGACGCCGTCGGCGGGGAACTGCCGGTAGAAGCCGGCGTGGTGGCGGATGACGGTGGCGTCGGAGGCGTGCATCCGCCGGTAGTTCTCGGCCAGGTAGGCGGTGACCGGCCACTGGTCCCAGTCCGCGTCGGCGTTGAAGCGGTGGGGGTGGCGGTGGGGCACCTGGCCGTCGTCGTAGCGGGGGTCGGTCACGGCGCCCACCCCTCGGGTGGCTCGGCCGGGGCGAGACTCTGCTGGAGCGGGAAGCGGTCGGCCAGTTCGGTGAGCGTCTGGTTGAGCTGCTCGATCTCCTCGTCGGAGTTGAGCGCGGTGATCTGGATGCGGAAGCCGACCTGCTTGCGCGGTACGAGCGGGTAGCCGGCGAGGGTGACGTAGATGCCGTGGTCCCACAGGAAGTCCCCGACGGCGTCGAGGTCCCAGCTGTCGGCGAGCGGGATCTCGATGATGGGCAGGCCGTCGGTGTTGGGCGTGGCGACGCCCAGGCCGCGCACATGGTCCAGTACGCGGTGGGTCTTGCGGTAGAGGTCAGCGCGGATGGCGTCGCCGCGCCGTGCGTTGACGTCGAATCCGGCGAGGACGGTCGCCAGCGACGCCGTCGGCGAGGGCCCGGAGTACAGGTAGGGCCCGGCCGCGACCTTCAGGTGCGCCTTGAGCTCGGGGGTCGCGGTGACGAACGCCAGGAGCGAGGAGTACGACTTGGAGAACCCGGCGACCAGGATGATGCCGTCGTACGACTCGGCCAGGTGGCGCACGATGCTGTTGCCCTTGGAGCCGTACGGCGAGGTCTCGGCCGGACCGCGTTCGCCGATGATGCCGAAGCCGTGGGCGTCGTCGATGTACAGCAGGGCCTCCTGGGCGCGGCAGATGCGGGCCAGGCGGGGCAGGTCGGGGAGGTTCCCGGTCATGCTGTTGACGCCGTCGATGCAGACCAGGCGGGCCGCGCCGGGCGGGGCCGCGGCGAGCAGCTGTTCGAGGTCCTCGGGGCGGTCGCCGTGGAAGCGCCGTACCGACGCGCCCTGTCCGCGGGCGACGAGGCACCCGTCGTACATGGTGCGGTGGGCGCGGGCCTCCACGCACACCTGGCCGCCCGCCGCGAGGACGGGGATCACGGAGGCGTGGATGAGGGTGATGGTCGGCAGCAGGAGGGTGTCCGGGGCGCGCAGCAGGTCCGCGAGGCGTTCCTCGATGTCGGTGTAGAGGCGCGGGTTGCCGATGAGCCGGGACCAGCTGGGGTGGGTGCCCCAGCGGCGTACGTGGGGCGCTATGGCGTCCATGATCTCGGGGTCGAAGTCGAAGCCGAGGTAGTTGCAGGAGGCGAAGTCGGCCAGCCAGCGGTCGCCGCTGCGGATGCGCCGGCCGTGCACCTCGTCGATGACGGCGTCGCACATCCGGCTGGTCTTCTGCAGGCGCGACAGGTCGCCGACGCGCTGCTCGCCGCGCGCCACCGGGTGGGTCGTGGTCCGGCGCTCGCCGCGCCGGCCGGTGAGCGGCGACACCTGTCGCTCGCCGGCCACGAACAGGTAGCGCCGGGCCTCGTCGGTGGTCATCGGCCGGGCGAAGAGGTAGCCCTGGCCGAAGCGGCAGCCCATGGCGCCGAGCAGGTCGCGCTGGCCGGCGTTCTCGATGCCTTCGGCGATGACCTGGAGGCCCAGGACGTCGGCGATGCGGACGATGCCCTCGACGAGCGCGACCTGCTGGCCGTGACGATGTCGTCGATGAACGACTTGTCGACCTTCAGTACGTCGATGGGGAACTCGCGCAGGTAGCTGAGCGAGGAGAACCCCGTACCGAAGTCGTCGATCGCGATGGAGACGCCGAGGCGCTTGAGCGTCCGCATGGTGGCCCTGATCTGCTCGTCGCGGCGCATCAGGACGGACTCGGTGATCTCCAGGACGAGCGAGCCGCGGGCGAGGCCGGAGGTGTCGACGACGCGCTGGACGTCCTCGATGAAGCTCGGGTCGATGAACTGGCGTGCGGAGACGTTGACGTTGAGGTACAGGGGCGGGGTGCGGGGACGGTCCCGCTGCCAGCGGGCGACGTCTCTCGCGGCGCGGTCGAGCACCCAGGCGCCGAGCGGCATGATGTGGCCGGTCTCCTCCGCGAGGGTGATGAACTGGTCCGGCGGCACGAGGCCGCGCCGGCGCGGCCAGCGGATCAGCGCCTCGAAGCCGGCGACGGCGCCGCCGTTGATCTCGACGATCGGCTGGTAGCGGAGGGCGAACGCCTCTTCGTTGATGGCGCTGTCCAGGCCGGCCTGGAGCTCGTGCCGCTCGACCATGCCGGCGTGCAGGTCGGGCCGGAAGCGCTGCCACTGGCCCTTTCCGGCGGTCTTCGCGGCGTACAGGGCCAGGTCGGCGTGGCCGAGGAGTTCCTCCGCCTCGTCGCTGTCGCGGGCCGTGGCCACACCCACGCACGCGGAGACGCTGGTGGCGCCGGTGGTGAGCCGGAAAGGTTCGTCGAGGGCCGCGACGACCTGCGCGGCGAGCCTCTCGGCGTCCTCGGGCCCCCTGGCGCCCTCCATGAGGACGGCGAACTCGTCGCCGCCGAGCCGGGCCGCGGTGTCGGTGCGCCGCAGTGCGGCGGTCAGGCGCCGGGCGACGGCGACGAGGAGTTCGTCGCCGACGGAGTGGCCCATCATGTCGTTGACGACCTTGAAGTCGTCGAGGTCGACGAAGAGGACGCAGGTGAGCGTGGCGTCGCGGCGGCCGCGCAGCAGGGCACGTTCGATGCGCTCCAGCAGCAGGACCCGGTTGGGCAGGCCGGTCAGCGAGTCGTGGAAGGCGCGGTGGGTGAGCTCGCGCTCCAGTTCGCGCTGCTCGGTGACGTCCCGGAGGGTCAGCACGATGCCGTGGACGGTCTGCTCGTGGCGGAGGTTGCTGGCGCGGACCTCCACGTTCAGCCGCTGGTCGTCGGAGCGCAGCACGCACCAGTCGTCGTGGACGTCCCGCGCGTCCCCGGCGCGTACCCGGCGGAGCGTACGGGCGGCCCGGTCGCGGTCCTGTTCGTCCACGAGGCGGGCCAGGGGGGTGCCGCTGAGGAGGGCGCCGCCGAACATTCCCTGGGCGGAGGGGCTGGCGTAGCGGACGGTGTCGTCGTCGTCGACGATCAGGATCACGTCGGACGCGTTGTGCACGAGGGTGCGGAAGTACGCCTCGCTCCGGCGGCGGTTGATCTCCTCGCTGAGCCCGACGCGTTCGAGCGCCAGGGCGGCCTGCGAGGCGAGGGACTCGACCGACACGCCGAGCTGCTCCAGCCGGCGGCGGGGCCCGGCCACCAGCAGCGCCCCGATCAGCGGGTTGACCGCCTGGGGCGCTTCGAGCGTCAGCGGGCTGAGCATCACCCGCGTCGCGGGCGCGAGCGCCGCCGCGGCCTCGGGCCCGAGCGCGTCCGCGTCCAGCAGCCGCGTCCCGTCGACCAACCGGTTCGCGGCGTACGGCCCGTCGCCCCCCGCTTCTCCGGCGGTGCCCGGCGCTCCGGCGAGGGGCGGCGGCCAGGCGAGACCCGCTTCCCCGGCGGGGCCCGGGGCTTCCGCGAGACCCGGGGCTTCCGCGGGACCCGGGGCTCGTGCGACGGGCGGGGGGCCGGGTCCGCGGCCGGCGCGGGGGGCTTCTCCGGCGCGGCCCGGGGCTACGGCGGGGGCCGGCCGGGCCGCCGGGGCGGGGGCGCCCGCGCCGAGGGGGGCGCCCGCCGGGCGCGGG